>JAAEPE010000844.1 GCA_024222395.1 Myxococcales bacterium | reverse complement strand
GACGAATCCAAGGTGCTGAAGCTGCTGAGTGACGTCATCGTGGGTCGACGGATTAAAAACGTCGAGCAGGCCAAAAAGTCTTCCCGATCGCGTCGAGATTGATGTACAGTAGTGGCAGAAAAGATAGGCACGCCTGACCGGTCAGGCCTCCTGAAATCGAGACGATCTGACCTTCCTGAACATGACGAATCTTCCGGAGGTGGCTGACCGGACACGACCCTCCAGATCGAGACTATCTTCTTTGCCACTCGCACTGTAAATGACTGTAATGCAGCCGTGTGCACATCTGGGGTTTTGATTCGGAAGAGCGTTCCTCGGGCGATCCATCTGCGAGAAAATCGACGGGGAGCGCGCGAGCCCAGAGCCATGCTGAGTTCTTTGCATGCCCTCTTCGGCGGTACTCGCGACCCGGTCGACTGCTCGGACTGCGAGCTTAAATGCGCCAGTGCCAGCGTGACCCCGCACGAGGTGCACATCCTCGTACGATTGCCGCGCGAGCCGGGTGCCTCTGGCGTTGCGTGGTGGCCAGGGACGCTCGGGGATCGGCTGGCGGCGTTCGAGGCGATCCTGGACGAAAAGAAGATCAAAGCGACGGCGTTCGAGTACCCGGACGACCGTCTGTTCCAACATGAGGCGTTTGTTTTCAGTCGCACGCGGCGGATCGAAGCGGAACAGAGGCATCTGGTGGCGACAAGCAGCGACGACCTTGTTGGAATGGTCACGCGTGCCGTCTTGGACGAGGGCCCGGCGGGAGACGATGCGTGCCCATCATCCCCAACCACGTTCATCGTGTGCGCGCATCAAGCCCGGGACGCGAGGTGCGGAGAGAGAGGGCCGGCCATCGCACGCGCACTTGCCCAGTCAGGTCACGCGGTTCTGCTCTCGAGTCATGTGGGCGGTCATTTGTATGCGGGCAATGTCATTGTATACGGGGGCCGCGCGTCTGGGACGTGGTTCGGAGGCATCAGTGAGAAG
>JAAEPE010000843.1 GCA_024222395.1 Myxococcales bacterium | reverse complement strand
TGTATGGCGTTGGTCCAGTCCACGCGCCGTTGAAGCAAGCACCATACTGCCCACCGAATGACGGTCCGCCTGAGTCTGGATTGACGACAAAGAGCCCCGTCGGATCCACAAACATCACCGGATTCTGCCCAGCATAGTTGTACGCCTCCCAATAGAAACAACAGAAGCAAGTCGTCATAGTGCTGCGAGTTTTACTGAGTACGTGCCTGCACTTGGAGCGTGGTTCGCCTGGCGCGAGCGTGGTCACCGAAGAAAAGTGCCCGAGGCGGTTTGGCTTGGAGACTTGTCAGCCTCTGAAGCACAGCGATGGGTCGGTTAGCCACCAGCGTCCGACACGATGTTGACGAGCTGCTTTGCGAGTAGGTTACCAACAAGCTCTTCCATGACGGAAACGTCAACACTGCCCGCCTTGAGTGCTGCATCAGCGGCGTCCAAGGCATCGTAGTAGGAAAACTTGTCCGCTGCGATCATGTCCACCCATGTCGGGGAGCCTCCGGGCTCGTATCCCAGCTTGGCCACAAACACCAAATACGAGATTGCCCTGGTCGTCCTGCCGTTGCCGTCTGAGAACGGGTGGATCCAATTGCACTTCCACATAAGGTATGAACATAGGTGGAGTGGCTTTGCCGTGTCCCACCTCGAGTTCACTGAGTCGAGCATTTCCTGAAAGTGCCCCGGAACCTCCGCGTGCGGGGGAGGTCTGTGCTGCGAACCGCCGATGATGACATCGCCCGTTCGGAACTGCCCTGCGTCGGTGTAGATGTCCCTGGTCGCACACTCATGAAGACCAAGAACAATGTCTGTCGTCAACGCAAAGGACTCTTGAGCGAAGCTCTCATGAGCCAGCCGCCGCATCTCGTCGAACTGGAGAACGGCGTTGCGCGACTCAAGGGCATCTACTTCCGAGTCTGCGCAGATCTGCCTGTGAATCACTACTCTTCGGGCTCTGGCACCGCGATCTGGTCGGCTGCCTTGTTGATTGACTCGCGGGTGATTCGAGCATTCTCAATGTTGGCATTGCCAAACGCGAAACTGCGCCGTTGCTCTTCTCGCTCCTTAGCGCCGACAGGCACGTTTCTCGCCATTTCAAGTAGTTTGTCTAGGTCTGTACCCATGTTCCCACCTCCAGTGGCTCTCAACCCCATTCTACACCGACACTTAGCGGGCACAACCTAGAAGTCACTGAAGTCCGCAAGAGGACTCAAGTCACGGAATCTTCTCGCTCTCAGCCTCTCGCCGCCCCCGCCTGCCTTCGAGCATGAGGGTAGCCATCGTGTGGCGGAAGAGATGGCAGGAGCCGGTCCTTCCGACATCGGCTTTCCTGATGTACTTCCGAGTGAAGTTAGTGAGGTGGTCGGGCGAGAAGGACTCGCCGGACGAGGTGAGGAACAAGGTGCCTTCATCGGGGTCTTGCGCAAACTCGGGGCGCACCTCTACCAGGTACTTCTCTGCCCAATCCATCGCTCGCTCGCCTACCGGCACCACCCGATCTTTCTCGCCCTTGCCGGAGCGAATCATCAGGACGGCGCGGTCAAAGTCGAGGTCGGTCGTGCTGAGCTGAGTTAGCTCTCGGCGACGGATGCCAGTGGAGTAGAGCAGCTCCAAGATGGCCCTATTTCGGATGCCCAGAACCTCGCTGATGTCGGGCACGGAGAGCACAGACTCGGCCTCTGCGATGGAAAGCACGTTCCTGGGCAGGCGCTGGCCCACCTTGGGCATTTCAAGCTCGCTGGCCGGATTAGCTAAAATGATGCGCTGCTGGACCAGCCACTTGAAGAACGAGCGCACCGGCACGAGCCTGTCCCGCTGGCTCCGCGAGGTAAGCGGCTTCCCCGTGCTCTCATTCCGGTAGTAGTAGAGGTATCAAGCGTAGCGCTCCAAGATCGGGCCGGTGATGTCTTGCGGACGACTAAGCCCCCGCTGATCGCACCAGGCTATGAAGTAGCGCAGGTAGCTTTTGCGACCATCCACGGTTCGCTCTGAGAAGTTCTTAACACTACTGCGGCCAATTTTCTCATTTCGGATTCTTGCCAGGAGGCGGTTGTGCGCTCTTCGGTTGCAGCCTCAGGCAACAGGGGCAACGAGGCAACCAACGAATCAAGATGAGCCTCGCCAGAGCGATCCTTA
>JAAEPE010000842.1 GCA_024222395.1 Myxococcales bacterium | reverse complement strand
GTCATCATCGCAAGGGCCAAAGTCGCTATGGTCAACGTGGTCTTCACGCCAAGGCTCAGAGCAAGAATGACTCCAGCCATCGCCTGTGTGTTTTCAGTCGGATACGCCGCGAATCTGCTGCGAGAAGCGTAGCGCACGACGACGCTGGCAACTCGATTTGCCACCAGGTGTCGCGCCTCATGCACTTGCCGTGGCTGCTGCGGCATGATGTTCGCGATCGTAGCTCAGATTTCGAGACGCCGAGGCCTCAGACTAGAAGCCACCCATCATCTGCATCGCCGGTATCAGCTCTTCCATCACGCTGTTGGAGATGGTGAATTTGCCGCTCAGCGTTCTTCCAGACGCCTTTAAGGAACTGCTGGATAGGACCTTCTTAAGAGGCTTCCTGAATTGCTCGGGCAGGCTGCCCACTTTGCTCTTTAGTTCGGAGAACCCCTTCGCCGCTTCTTTGGGAATGTCAGCGGAGGTGAATTCCATGGCGAAGCCTATGCTGATGCCGGAGGCATTCATGTCGAGCCAACCTTGGCCGCCATTGAGCTTGTCGCTAAGGGGAGTACCCGCCGCGCTGCCGGCGAACCAGAATGACTTGGAGCGGTCGGACTTTTCAATCATGCTCTTAATCTCCGCAGAGTTTGATGCGGGATTTTCCTTAGCCGATGCGAGGAAGGACTCAAGCTCTGCGCGGCCCGGTGATTTCGGAATGCCGCCGAGGTCCATGCTCATGGAAAACAGAACTGTGTCTGGTGCTACGAAGTAGTAGGAAGCGTCGGTGGTACCGCCCATGCCGTCGGGGATGCCAATAATTTGCGCGAACTTTCCATCGGGCTCGACGTTGAAGGTGTAGCCACCGGTCTCGGCACACTTCTTCATGGTGGCTGCATTGAGTTCATCAAATACCATGCTCAGGTCAAAGCCTGCGCCTTCCATGGTCATGGTTCCTGCGAAGGTGCTGACACTGGTTTCACTCGCCCAGCACTGCATGTAGTCCTGCATGCCGTTTTGCTCACCGCCCATGCTGGCGGCAATCGCGGCAAATTTCTTGAGCGCACTCTTGTCCCAGTGCTTCATGAAGTT
>JAAEPE010000841.1 GCA_024222395.1 Myxococcales bacterium | reverse complement strand
GCCTGGCTCGTCAGGTCGCGATGAGGCGGGACGAGCCAGGCTATCAAGTAATCACTGACCCTGAGCTGCGATCTAGCAGTGTAGCTCTCTCAACGAGGACGTTACAGGTCGGATTCACCCACAGATTCTCCCGAGGAGCCTTTTATATTAGCGTTGTTCAAGCTGGATATTCTTGTTGTCTAGCCTCCGTCTCGGCCGTTTCTCTTTCGTCCCATGCATTGGCTCTACACCTTCTAGATGCACAGCGCAGGAGGGCGATTGGTATGGGGTTCACGCAATACGACTGCCCAGGTCGGGCAACGGAAGCGTTAGGTCTAGCCGGGTTAAGTCACGCACTACACTTCGGCTATTGCTCATCGCCAACTTCGCCGTGGTCGCGTTCGTTGGCTGCGTGGTCGCAGTGGCGCTTGCCGTGAATAACGTTGGGCTAGGGATTACGCTAGTCGTGGCGATGTCCGCTGTTACGGCAGCAACATTGCTATGCAGGAGAATCCGAACCCGCCTGCGGAGTGGCCTTCTCTTGAAAAAGAACTCGGAGCTAATGAGTGTTCGGAATGACGCTAAGAAATTGCGCATTGTTCTCAGTGACATCGAGGATGGCTATAGGGCGCTCGGATTGCCGCCCGACCTCTACCTGGGGCTCACGTCAGCGTGGGTGTTGTTGGAGGAGGAACGCTGGTCCGAGGCACGGACGGTGCTGGAGTCCATCGATACTGCTGACATTGAGGCACCGACTGACAGGAGCATGTACGAGAACAACCTGGCATGGGCTATGGCTCATGATGGCGAGCCAGAAGAGGCTATCGAGATTGCCGAACGAGCTCTGACCCGCAACTCTGGCTCCTCCATTCTCACAGGGTGCCTAGCCTCATATCGATCTCGAGACGTCCCGACTCCTTCGCGAGACCGTACGCCTGTTTCGAGAATTCACTATCCTCGATCACCATCTGCAGAGCGATTTCGCCTCGCGCTGTGATCTGCTCAGCCCACACACGGGCATCGACAACATGCACCTCGGGTAGCTCGAGTACAACGCTGGCGTCTGAGGCCGATGCGACCGTGGCACCGCGTGCGCGCAGGGCGCGTGCCACCGAGCTCGTCTCGGCATCGCTCGCCGTCCCGGCTTCCACGTGAAGATGAACGACGCTGCCACCGTGAATGCTCAGTTCGGTGATCGAACGACTATCTAGAAGGTTGACCACAGAGGCCGGCACTCCGCTTTGGGTGAGCAGCAAGAAGTAGATCAGCGCAACGCTGATTCCGAGGATCAGCGCTCTCAGCATCGAAGTACGCTTCCCACTACCACCCTTGTTGCCCGGCTCCATCATCAGTGGCGC
This sequence comes from Myxococcales bacterium, assembly GCA_024222395.1. GTDB lineage: Bacteria > Myxococcota_A > Polyangia > Haliangiales > Haliangiaceae > NORP324. Next base: position 3,549 of record JAAEPE010000841.1, on the reverse strand, counting down.
AGCATGCTCCCCCCACAGAACAGAACCAAGCAGAAGCCATGATATCTCCTAGAGGCCAGCATCATGCGGCGGTTCCCAAATCTGAACAACACAAGACATGATTCGTAAGACCACATCGTCAAGGCGCCGACACCGAAGCCACCACGTCTAGTCGATGCAGCACCGTATGCTACTGCCGCCAGGACACAGGCCCCCGACGGTCTCTACACCGCACTCCATCGAGTCGGTGTCAATGCACTCACCTTGCTGCCCCTCCGAGTCTTCGCAGCCGAGAAGCTCCTGCCCCATCGGCACACAGGCGCCTCGCCAATCGCGTGGCTGTCCCGCGGCGCTATTGCGCTCGATAACCTGAGCAACGGTATTGGGGAGGTCTGAGCAATAGCCATTTTGCTGGGAGGGAACCAAGAGACAGCGGCCTTCGCTTGGCTCTACTTGCCCGCAGAAGGTCTGTCCATTGACGGTACCGAGGCACTCGCCCTCGCACTCCAAACTACAGAAACCACCGCTGTAGGGATCGCCGTTGAACCAAGTATAACAAGCGCCGGTAACCCCTCCCTCCTCAATATCGCATACGCTGCTGTCGAGGCTGCAGTCATCACCAATCCACTGCCCCTCTTGGCGGCTGCTCGGGCCGATCACAGCGGCAAGCAGGATGCAAGAGGCCGTTGCCTTTTCGATTTCAATGTCCTCGCCATAGTAGAAATGAATGATGTCGGCAGCCGTCTCGCCCTGATCTGCCAAACAATTTGCCCCGTTCTGCGATAGGCAGCCGCGATTGGCAAAGAAGTCCGGACTTCGAAAACCGAGCCTAGTCTGAGTAAGTTCTTCAGCAACGAGTCCCTGGTTGTAGGTCACGAAGCGCTCAGTCCTCGATGGATCCGTCCCGCCCCCCCTGCAGGTAGACGACACCTGGTGAGCGCCGGCTACGAAGAATGCAGCCACGCGTTTGCCGCGATAGCTCAGAGTTATTCCGCTAGTCTCGTCGACAGCTTGACGATGGAGCGCGGTTGGCGTTCGCCCACAGGAATACACCTGGTCACCGACGCCATCCTCCACGGTCTCACCGCGGCTGAGTTTGTAATACGCGTAGGATCGGGCGGAGATGGCCAGGGCCTTGAGAGACTCCAAGCCGCCTGTCTCGTTTTCGCAGGCCAGGACGTTGGGCAGATAGTCCGATTCGATCTCTATTTCGGAAGTCGCGCCGGCAAGTTGAATCGAACAGAATGAGCGTTCCAGGTTGTCACACCGACCATCCGCGCAGTCCGGTTCATACTCGCCCATCTCCGCCGCACAGCCGGACACAAGTAGGGCACTCAAGAAGGTTAGGGAGACTGCGAGCCGCACGCGAGGGAACACTGCAAAGCCTAGTCCAGAGTGCACCACGCGTAAGCCGCTGGAATAATAGGGCAGATCTGATGGATTGGGCACTCTTGGAATGGTCTCGTCTCCCCGCCTGTGGGGCAAACCCTCAGTGTCCAGACTCTCACGGCGATGGACGCAGGCCACGGCTTCGGAGCAGCCCACCGGCCGTTGCCGATGCTAACTAGAAGTTCTTGAAATCAAAGTGCGTTTTGCGCGACGCAGGTTTTCGTCGGAGGCCTCGCGGACGCTCCTTGCCCGGAGCTGTGGATGTCGCGTCCGGGCTTTCCTCCGGCGGAGGAGCTGGCAAGAGGCGTTGCGAGCTCGGCGGCAGAGACTTGCGCGCGACCGAATTGTGAATCACTGGTCGCAAGCGCTTCTTAAGAAAAAGTCCGATACCCGAAACCACTGCGAGAGCTACGCCCCCTAGAGGAGCCAGGGCGCCACCTCCAGCAATGAGGATCGCCGAGGCCCCCGCAGCGGGAATGGCGAGGAGCCCCGCAGCCAAGGTCGCCGCTTGGAAGCGTCTGCGCTCCATATTCCACAACGTGGAATGACATGCCGTGCAGGAGCCTTCGAGAAGATGGGTCTGGCAATGCGTCGCCTGGCACGTCTTGCATGCGACACCTTCACTCTGGCACAGGACGCATAGGTCCGGCGCATCTTGCTCTCGATAGGGAATACCGAAGTGTACTCGGTTCTGGACTCCTCCGACAATCATGCACGCCTGGAGAGGCTCGCCCAGTACCGGTCGGAGTTCTGTGCTCTAGGCGGCTACTCGCCACCCATGCCATATCCCCAGCCAGGCCCACCTGGCCTTGGCCCTGTATCATCCTCGCCAGCGGAGCTAAGGGTGAGTGGGTATCGAACGGTTGTAGGTATATAGCCCTCTAGAAACACAATGGTCTCGAACACGGAGACTAGGCACGTCTCCACATCGCGATTCCCAAGCCCCGTGGCGGTAATGTCCTCCGCACGTCCCTGCTGCGTAATTGCAAACTTCATCACGACGGTCCCCTCAAGCTTGGGCTCTGCCAGGAGCTCCTTTTCGTAGCAGAGGCGAATACTCGGCAGTCTGGTGCGAATACTCTCTCGGAGGGCACTCTTGGTCCACGTGCCATGCATTTTGCCTTTTGTTGCCCCTAACGCCGTAAATCGTACAGGACTATCCCCCACGGCGAGCACCTTCTCATGCATCTGCTGCCATGTTTGCTTTGCATCAGCCTCCAACGGTGTGCCACCTTCTGCCAGATTGACGTCACGATAGAAGTAGTCTCTTCCCTCCCCGTAGACCGCGAACAAGCTGTACCAGTAGTAGCTCTTGACCTCATCAACGTTGCAATCACAGGCCGCGATGGCCCCTGCGGCTTCATCGACCAGCATCAGATACTTGTCAGGCATATCCGCTTCGCCGACTCGTGCCAGTAGCGAGACCATATTCGGGCAAGTCTCAAGCTTGTTATGGGCAGGTTCACTTGTCGGGGAAGCCGGCTTGCCTGGCGCTCGCATACCTTCGACAGCGTCGGCGTGCCGAGGGTGAAGCGATGGTGGGGTCAGAGTTCGCTTGCTTGGATCTCCTTCAAAGAACAGGCGAAGGCCCACGTAGCCTGTTTCAGTCGCAAGCGACGCTATCTCCGCTATGTCCCCCCAAGTGCTTTCCGTGGTCGCCATGACGCGAAGTCTATTCGTCGGCTCCTTGCCAGCCGCGACCAGCCACTTGCTTTCTTGTTCTCGTGCGTCGGCAATCTCAGTTTTGAGTTCGGGACTGTCAACCGAATTGAACTTTCGTCCATCCAGCAAGACAGAAAATCGCGAGACATGCAGTACACTGCCCCCAGTCACTTTTTTGCGGGATCTCTCCCTCATCCCAATGGACAAGGTGCGAACGCGAAGCCATCTTCGGGTATCGTTCTCCCCCCTCCTCCTCTAGCGTCTTGAGCCATGGGCCGAGGTCTGCCACGGTCTGCTCGCACGACACATTGGGAGGGGCAACGTTCCCCTTGCTCTCCCTCTTTTCCGTCTGGCCGCACGATGCCAGAGCAAAGGAAAGGGTGTAACTCTGGCTATGACACGTCAGCTCCGGAGCGGCAGCTGGATTACGTTGGCTAGCGTGGTGACCTCCATGCGGTAGTCGGCGGCAATCAGTGCCCAAGCTCTGTCGAAACGCTTGCTATGTGCCCAGCTTCGAAG
>JAAEPE010000840.1 GCA_024222395.1 Myxococcales bacterium | reverse complement strand
TGCTCTTGGAGCAGACCCGACACGTGGGCGGGCTGACCACGAGCGGCTTGAACCGCGATGAGTGCAACCACCTGGATCGTCAGACATTGGGTGGCCTTTGTGAACAGTTTCTTGAAAAGGCCGTCAAACGAAGTAACGGCAGGTGGACGGAGGGCAATAGCCGCACTTGGCAGTCCGGAATCGCCGAGCGGGTTTTCCTCGAAATGCTGAAGAAAGCCGGTGTGGAGGTGCGATACGAGCAGCTGCTCGATCAGGTAGGGAAAGACGGTACTCGAATCACTGAGCTTCGCGTTCAAGGCGGTGAGATCTACCGGGCGAATGTCTTCATTGACGCCACCTACGAAGGGGACTTGATGGCGAAGGCTGGAGTGTCCTACTCCGTTGGGCGTGAGTCTGCGGAGCACTATGGCGAATCAATTGCCGGCGTTCGCTACCTTGACGACAAGGTCGCCATCTCGCCTTTCGATGACGAGGGCAATCTGCTCTTTGGCGTGATGCCAGGCAAGCCGCCTGTAGCCGGTTCTGCGAGCGAGGTTCCGATCTGCTACAACGTCCGCCTGAATCTTACGACAGATGAGGCCAACAGGGTCTCGATCGACAAACCGAGCAGCTACGACCCAATGCAGCACGAATTGCTGGCACGCGCTCTCGAGGCCGGCTTGCTCAAAAATCTCACGTCCATTATCGGTATCTACCCAATGGGCGAAAGCAGGAAACGGGAGCTGAACAATCGCCAGTTTTCAATCGTGTCCATGAGCATCCCGGGTGCACAAGCTTCATGGGCCGAGGCCAGTTTCGAAGAGCGGGAAACGATTCACCAAAAATACCGGGACTATACCCACGGCATGCTCTGGTTCCTGAAAACGGATCCCCGGGTGCCCGAGCGCATTCGCGACGAGATGGCACCCTATGGGTTTTGCAAAGACGAGTGGGCAGATAACAACCATTGGCCCCACTATCTCTACATTCGCGCGGCCCGTCGGATGCAGGGAGAAATCATCCTTGCCGAAGCAGACGTTATTCACGATCGGGACAAGAAAGATGTGATCCACGTCGGCTCTCACTTCATCGACTGCCACCACGCGGCACGCTACGTTTCCGACTCGGGCCACATCATCAACGAGGGACGGATTTGGAAAGTTGGGGCCCGATTTGACATTCCCTATCGCGCCATCACACCGAAGGTCGGCGAGTGTTCTAATTTGTTGGTGCCGGTGTGCGCCTCGGCCAGCCACGTCGCCTTCTGCACGATCCGGTTGGAACCAACCTGGATGCATCTGGGCGAGGCGGCCGGGATCGCCGCGGCGACGGCTGCCAGGTCAGGGAAATCGGTGCAGGCAGTCGACATCCAATCGCTGCAGGATCGCCTGCTTGAGCTGGGCATACCACTCGAGCATCCCGAAGGTCCGATGGCCTATGAAAAGACTCGCGGCAAACCCAAAACGTTTGCGCCTGACGATGTGGTGAAAGAATTTTTCGCCAGCGCCGACAAGGACGGGGATGGGATGGCATCGAAGTCCGAGTGGGA
>JAAEPE010000839.1 GCA_024222395.1 Myxococcales bacterium | reverse complement strand
TACCGCCTGGAGGTCACCACTCTAGCCAACGTGGTTCGGCTGCCACTCGGGCGCTAAGGTGTCATAGTCAGAGCTACACCCAATCGTAAGCGAAGGTGACTCCTTCAGAAATCCACCCAAGAACAAAGGGTGTAGATCTGACTGTGCCAGCGGCTACGTAGCAATTCCATGGGCCTGGAAGGCCCTGGTGCGCAGAACGAAGCACGTCGCGGCAACGCCGCTAGAAATTGGGCCAATCTCACCGTTGCACACCAGGATTCGGCTCCTCGTAGGAGCCTGCGAGGCTGAGAGTGTCATAGTCAGAGTTACACCCAGAACAAACGAGAGGCCAAGAACAAGGCCCTCAAGAAAGCCAAGGAGAAGAAACAATGACAGTCCTGAACCTGCTGCTCATGATCACTTTGGGCCGCCCCCAAAGCCTCATGCCGAACACCCCAAATCAGCCAGCACCGAACGAGCAAAATCCGCGATCACTTTGGGCCGCCCCGGCGCGGTCAGTTTGGCCGCCCCTTGACATCTTGGAGCACGCTAGTAGAAACCAGGGCTCGGCCTGCAGCCAGTGCTGTCTCACTTTGCTCACTCCATCCAACGATCATCTCTCGTTTCTCATCCGGAAAGAGAGTCACAGGACTCGAGCCAATCTCTTCGGCGTATTCGGCGATTTCAAATGAATCGTGCACGGCGCCATCGGTCTTGAGCAGGAGCGGAATCGAAATCTTGCCCCGCCACTTGCCCAGACGCTTGCGCAGTGCCGGCTCGCCAAGCATGGGAAGGTGCTCTACTTCGCCGTAGAGCACACTGTGGTGATCCAGCGCCCATCGAGCTTTCTCAGACCAGGGCGAGTATGAAATGGCGACCAATTCGAGCACGTGAATACCCAAAGACCCTGCCTCTCTCCTTCGCGTTAGAGCGGGAGGCTACTTAGATCTAGCGTCGGCGATTTCTTTAGCCTTGGCCATCAGCTCCTCGGCAACGGCGTTTGGCACTTGAGCATATTTCTCAAACTCCATCGAGAATTCCGCTTTACCTTGGGTGCCCGAGCGAAGAACCGTCGAGTATCCGAACATCTCTGAGAGAGGTACGTCTGCCTCGATCTTGACGCTGATGTCATCCTCTTGCGTCCCGATGACGATGCCACGGCGCTGCATGAGGGTGGTCATTACGTTGCCGTTGTGCTCCGACGGAGATTCGACGGAGACGCGCATGATGGGCTCAAGAATCTTGGGCTTTGCGCTGTTGTATACGTCGCGCCAAGCGCCGCGAGCGGCTTCTTGGAACGCCATCTCCGAGGAGTCAACTGCGTGCGATGCACCGTCGTTGATCTCGATGCGGACGTTGACCACTGGGAAGCCGAGCAGGCGCCCTTTGACCAGCGACTGCTGAAAGCCCTTGTCGATAGCCGAGATGAATGGCTTGGGAATCGAGCCACCCTTGGTCTTATCGATGAACTCGTAGTTAAGCTCGTTCTCTTCATCGAGAGGCTCGATGTGACCAATGACCTTGCCGTACTGGCCCGAACCACCGGTTTGCTTCTTGTGCGTGTAGTTGAACGGAGCGTGCTTGGTGATGGTTTCGCGGTACGCAACCTGTGGTGGCGATGTCGTCACCTCAGCGTTGTACTCGCGCTTCATGCGCTCGATGTAGACCTCAAGGTGAAGCTCGCCCATTCCGCGAATGATGGTCTCATTCGAGTCAGGGTCGACGCCCACGCGGAAGGTTGGATCCTCCTTCGTGAAACGCTGAAGAGCCTTTGACATCTGAGTCTCAGCGACGTGATCGACTGGCTTGATGGCCACCGAGATCACAGCGTTGGGAACGAACATCGAGCTCATGGCGACGTTCATCTGACCGTCGGTGAAGGTATCACCTGAGTTACAGTCGACACCGAACATGGCGATGATGTCGCCAGCGTCGCCGTGGGTAATGTCTTCCATCTCGTCGGAGTGCATCCGCACAAGTCGACCAACTTTGATCTTCTTGCCGTTGCGGGCGTTGTAGACGACGTCATCCTTCTTGAGCGAGCCTTGGTAGACGCGCATGTAGGTGAGCTGCCCGTAGCGACCATCTTCAAGCTTGAAGGCCAGGGCAATGGTGGGCTTGTCGGTGACCGACGTGAGAATGACTTTGGCTTCGTCGTTGTCGAGATCGTGTGCGTAGTTCTCAACCTGAGATGGGTCGGGAAGGTACTTAAGAACTCCGTCAAGAAGCGGCTGAACAGCGCGGTTCTTGTAAGCCGAGCCAAGGAAGACTGCCGTGAGCTCACGCTTGAGTGTGCCGCGGCGAATGGCCTCAACGACCATCTCTTCGGTGACGGTATCTTCCATCATGGCTTCCATGAGCTCGTCGGAGAACATGGAGGCTGCGTCGAGCAGTAGCTCGCGGTATTCGTTTGCCTGGTCGACCATGTCGGCAGGGATATCGCTTTCGGTGATGATCTCACCGTTGTCACCAGAGAAGGTGAAGCCGCGCATCTTGACGAGGTCGACGATGCCCTGGTGATTCTCTTCCAGACCGATGGGGAGCTGAACCATGACAGCGTTGTGGCCGAGCTTCTCGCGGAGCTGGTTCATAACGCGGATAGGGTCAGCGCCGGTGCGATCGCACTTGTTCACGAAGGCGAGGCGAGGCACGTTGTAGCGCTTCATTTGCCTATCAACAGTGAGCGACTGCGATTGTACGCCAGCAACCGAGCAAAGCACGAGGATGGCTCCATCGAGCACACGTAGTGAGCGCTCCACCTCGACGGTGAAGTCCACGTGGCCCGGGGTGTCGATGATGTTGATGCTGTGCTTGTCCCAGGTGCAGCTCGTCGCAGCAGATGCGATCGTAATACCGCGCTCGCGCTCGAGCTCCATGGAGTCCATCTTGGCGCCGACACCATCTTTGCCACGAACGTCGTGAATCGCGTGGATGCGGTTGGTGTAGAAAAGAACTCGCTCGGTGAGCGTTGTCTTACCGCTGTCAATATGAGCGGAAATTCCGATGTTTCTTACTTTGCTTAGGTCCATAACGGCTACTCCATGTAGGTCGGCGCTACACCTAACCCTGCAGAATCCTAGAGTCAAGAGGGAACGGCATGCCCGTTTGATTTGGGTGATCAGCCTCGTCCGGACTGCTGGATAAGATCTTGAAATCTCGGAAGAGGATTCCGCCTCAGGTGGTTATTGGCTGCCAGGCAATGCCGCTAGTGATCGCCGACCAAATACGATAGAACGTCCCAATGCTTCACAGCCCGCTCTCCCTTTGTTTCACAGCCGCTCTCTTGCTATCTGCCGGCATCGGCGGCCCTGCCACGGCCAACGCCGAGGACAGCAATAATGAGGCCTTCGACCTCAATGAGATTCGCGTAGATAGCGGGCCGATGCTCAAGGGCGAGGACGAGCCCTATCGCACGGGTTGGGTTTGGGTCGATCCGGTTGAAGACCTCGCCGCTGACGCCATCGCGGACAGCCACATCTCCAACATCATCTTCCTCAATCGGTGCGTCGGCGGCTGCACGATCAATCCAGGTTCGAACGACGCCAGGACAAACCAGTCTTCTATTGCCCAAGGGACATCGCTTCTAAGTGAGTACGCCGGGACTCAAGCGCAGTGGGACGAGACCATCGCCTGCGTACGCGACCTCTACTCTCCCTACGACGTAAACGTCGTCGAAGAAGATCCAGGCGCCGAGACCATCCACCACGAGGCAATCGTTGCCGGCATGCCGGGCGAGCTTGGCTTGGCCCCAAACATCGGTGGCATCGCTCCGTCGGGCTGCTCTCCTCTCAACAACGTTATCTCCTTTAGCTTCGCAAATTCGAATTTCTCCCAAAACCAAGATCCGCTCACCATGTGCTGGACGATTGCTCAGGAGTCGGCGCACGCCTTCGGACTTCCCAATCACGTATTCCACTGCATGGACCCAATGACGTATCTCGATGGGAACTGCGGCAAGAAGTACTTCCGCAATAAATCGCTTCCCTGTGGTGAGTTCGAGCAGTCGAACTGCAACTGCTCTGGTGTTACGCAAAACTCTCACGTCGAGCTCAGCGCCGTATTCGGACCAGGCGAGCTTCCCGCACCACCGGAAATCGAGATCCAGTATCCCAAGCCAGATACCGTACTTGCAGACGAGTTCTCCATCTACTGGGTTGCCGATGATGAGCGTCTCATCGATCACACCGAGATCTGGATCAACGGAACGAAGTACGCCGACATTCCCGGCAAAGAATGGACGGGGACCTTCCAGCCTAACGACTACCATATGGAGGCCCCGACCTTGCCGGATGGTGTCATAGAACTTGAAGTTCGGGCAGTCAACGAGATTGGCAGCGAGGCCAGCCAAACGATTACCCTTACCAAGGGCGCACCTTGTAGCAATGCAGATAGTTGCTTTGATTTTCAAGAGTGCAACGAAGGTCGCTGCGAGTACGGCGCGGCCGCTGCAGAACTCGGCGACGGCTGCGCCGTGGATCCACAATGCCTAGAGGGCACCTGCGCCGAGGTCGGTGGCGAGAGAGCCTGCGCGATGAGTTGCATTCCGACGGTCAGTGGCGCTTGTTTTGAGGGCTTTGAGTGCGAGACGACCTCTTCGGGGGACTCGGTCTGCTGGGCGGTGGCGGGCGATACAGGCGGATGCTGCTCGGTTGCTGGCAGCAAGGGCGATCCTCTGCCTTGGTTCGGATTGGGCATGTTCCTCTTCGGCCTCGTCGTGATTCGCCGCCGGCGCGCATAGGGGCCACTTGGCGCGAGCTGTGCCAGCGTGAAGCCCTACTGAGCGCGAAGCCCCACGCCACCAACTCCGCTAAGACCGCATGGGGCTATGGCGCCCGGTTCTTGCTTCCCTTCGCGAGCCTCCTATTCCGCCGCAGACGACGCCTGCCAGTCTCTATGTAGACGCGGGGAGCCTATAGAGCTCCACCGCATTCGACGAAAGGCAATCTGTGCTGCACTAGATGTCCCTGGCGGAAGTGCTGATAGGAAAAGTTGCCAACTCTGTAAGATGAGATCATAAGGGTGGTTGCTGGTCAACGAAGAGGATTGAGAATGGCCCGAGATGCGCTTGTGATAGAGCTTTCGTCTCGACAGCGAGACACTTTGAATAGATGGGCGAATGCTCATAAGACCTCGCAACAGTTACTGTCGCGAATACAAATCATCCTGCTGGCGTCGACTGGGCTGAGCAATGTCGAGATTGGGGCTAAGCTCGGTATGACGGACCAACGAGCTGGTCGGTGGCGAAACCGATGGGTCGCTCTGCAATCCCGTTTGGCCGAAG
>JAAEPE010000838.1 GCA_024222395.1 Myxococcales bacterium | reverse complement strand
TTGCGGTGGTACCAGAGAACTTCTAGGAGGCCCCGATACCATCGACCGCGCTGCTTGCCCAGATCATTGTAGACCTCCGGTGCCTCCGTCCACGCCGTCGGATGAGGATAGAACTCCACCCGATACGGTCGCTTCTTGTCGAGCATGTAGCGGTGCAACCGCAAGATCACTTCCATGTCCTCGCACACGGTATGAGCGCCGGCGCCGCAATACTCCTCCACAACCCTGCTCTTGACGTGCTTGGTGAGGAAGCCCCCCGCTTCTGTCACGAGGTCCCGACGCATGAGCGCGAAGACACCCGAGAGGACAAGAAGGCTATTGAGCTGGGAAAGGGCCGTACGTCCCTGTGTGAAGGAGCGCATGTATTCGGCGACCTGGAAGCGGGCGATCCACTTTGTCGGCAACCGCAGTTCTTTGACTTCGCCGTTCTCGATTGTAGAGCCATTGCTGAGCCCAACCTGAGTCCCCACAGCGATGATCTCGCTTGGGTTATCCGCGAGCACCTGCATTGCTCTCAAGAGCGCAGTTGGTTCGAGCACGCTATCTGCGTCCATCGATGAGACGAAAATGCCTTGCGAAGCATTGATTGCTGCGTTGAGCGCGTCGGCCTTGCCGCCGTTCGCCTTGTCGAGAAGCAGCATGCGATTGACATTGGGCGGCAACTCGCAGCGCGCCTCATACAAGCCGAGAATCTCTGCGGTCTGTAGCTGATCCCGATAGTTGATGTCCGCTCGTTCGAACTGGAAGGCATCGCGCAACACTTGGACCGTCTTGTCCTTTGAGCCGTCGTTACAAATGATGACTTCGTAGTTCGGGTATCGCAGCCTGAGCAGCGACTTAACGCTCTCGATGCACGTGACCTCCTCGTTGTAGGCGGGTACGAGCAGTGTTAGGGGCGGAAAGAACTCGTTTCCGTCATCAGTTTCCGGTGGCCGGAAGACGTCTCGGTGCAAGAGCCGCCTTACCTGCCTGGCGCTAAGGAAGACAAACCAGAAGTTGAGCCCGAAGAACGCGAGCAGATAGACGATCACGATCGCGTCTATCACAACCAGGATTGACTTGAAGACTTCCAAGGGTCTCTAATTTTAGCGTGCCTAGGAGCCCAGATCGCAATATTCTCTGCGATCTAGACCGCCGAGCGTAAACAATGCTCGGTCTGATGGTCCTGCTTTCCCGATTGCAGCGTTGCTCATTTCGTCATTTGCCCCGGCAAAATCCTCATTCGCGCCTTGCACTCGAAGAATCAGAACTCACCATCCTCGGTCATTTTTTTCGCTCGACGGTCTAGTCAGATTGTCATTCCAGGGACTTGCCGAGTGACTTCGTCATGCGAGGTACATACGACAGCGCTTACATCGGCGCATCTACAAGGAGTAACTAGCCATGACTCGCAAAATCCGAGACGGAAATGACGCCCTCGATGAGTTTTACGTCGCGCCCAGAGTGATCCGTCGCGAGATGGATCGAGTATGCCTCGGGGAACGCTCGGCGATAGCCATTGATGTGTGTCGGCTCGTTGTCGAACGCGGCGACGACTGTGCCGTGCTCGCTTAGCACCTCGTAGGTGCGGAGCTTATATAAGTCGTCGTCTTCGACCAAGTTCGGCTTCATGAGCAACTGAACATCTTTGGTTTCTGGAACGGGGAAGCCGAGGCGTTCGAGACAAGTAACGGTGCCCGCTCGCATCTCCTCATGTCGACCGGTGACGTAGAAGACCTTGCCGCCGTATTCACGGATTGCTTGCACGAATGCGCAAGCCCCCAAGACCATCTCATCCTGCACGCAGTACTCGCTCGTGAAGAAGCGGTCCCGCCAATAGGCCTTGAATGGTTCGCGATGCACTGCGACTTTGTCTGAAGGCAGGCCAGCGTTAGCCATTGCCTCGCCGACGTCCCAGGTAACCCAGTGCTCGGCTTTGCTCTCCATCAGCTCTTTGATGCCACGATTTGTGCCGTACTCGCGGAGAATGGCAGCTTGCCTGGCCCCATTGTCCAAGAGAGTAGAGTCGAGATCGAAAACCGCTATGGACTCATTCTTCTCGCGGACTTGTGAAAGTACATCGCGAAAGAGTTCACGGGCGGCGGAGTCGCTGAGGGGCAGAGCCCCGGTGATTGGATCGGTCATAGCGATCTTGGGCTCTCCTGGCTCTGCGGTCAGGGCATCCACGAGGGCGTCCATACCGTGTTCGGTTTCTACAAAGCGGTGCACAGTATCATCTGCGCCGCTCTCGGGAATATTCATATCGGTAGTTTGGCAACGGACCAGACGCTTGGCATTAGGGTGTTTCTCCCTGGCCATGCGCAGGATGCGCTCCCAGGTCGTATCGTCGGCTGCGAACTCGCAAATAACAGCGTCGAGATGGTCGGCGTCCATTGCTTCGATTGCGCCAGCAGCATCTCCGGCGAAGCGGATGTCCCACCCACTAGTTACGTAGAGGGCCAGAGCTCCGCGCCGGTTCTCCTCACTACTCACGACGAGAATCGAGAGCCTCAGGTTTGGTCGCTCGCGCTCGGCCTGCCCGGCCTGCTGGAAGCGCTCGACGAGCAATCCCCAATCATCGAGTGGGTCGTCCAGCCGTACGCCAATCCCTCGATCCGGTCCGTCGAGCATGCGAATGACATGCCCCTCCACACTCACGACCTCACCTCGGTGATTGTCCATTACAGCCAGCGAGATCACAGCCCCCGGCGCCATGAGTTCGGACGTCTCAAGGAAGCAGCCCTCCATGGAAATGTCGCGGGTTCGGCAGATAAGAGTGTGGTTGAGTCCGCGAATCTGAACTGTGGCTGCGAAGCGGGCCAGTACCCGGGGAAAACGACGTGACATAACCGGATCGTTACCATGTTCAATGTCACCCCGTCATTAGGCTGCAGCCAGGGAGTTTGGAACGAGGCCTTCGCGAGCGCCGCAAGGGCCTGTTAGAACTGCGATCGGGCCACACTTGACCGCCGTCAAGCAGATCGGCACGATGACGCTATGCGCAACCTTGTGACCTCAGCCCTGCTCGCGGGCGCCGTTCTAGCTTCTGGGACGAGCGCTCACGCCGACGATGGCTACTTCGGCCCTAGCGAAAAGCAGCTCACCTTCAAGGAGGAAGGCGAGCGTACTCGGACGCAGAAGATAACCCTACTCTCGCTCGCGGGTGGGGCGGTACTCGCAGGTGCTGTAGGCGGCTACTTCATGCTGGATGCGCAGACCCAGGGCGAGATGGTCTCGGCCTCCGGAATGCACACTCTCAAGGCGTGGAGCGAAGATCTCGCGGACACCCGGAATGACGCTCTCCGCAGCAACACCATCGCCACCGTCAGCTTCGGCGTCGGAGGCGCCTTTGCGGCGGCTACCATTGTGGCCTACATGATTACCCAGCCGGAAATGAAGGTTGGCTATCAGGATTGGCAGAGCAAGAGAAGCCTGCCCAGCGTTGCGCCGACGGCCGGTGGTATCGTGATGAGCCAAGGATGGAGTTTCTAGTGCGTCAAGCAGCGCGTTTTCCAACCGGAGCACAGTGGCCCGCAATCGCGATGGCTGCCGCCGCAGTATTCAGTCTGGCATCGTGCAAGCCAGAGATTTCAGGAAACACCTATTTCTGTGGCCCCGACTCTCTCTGTCCTCCCAATCTCGTTTGCCAACTCGGTGGCACTGAGAGTTTTACCTACAGCTGTGTATTGCCGGGAGAGGCCGACTCCTTCGCGTGCCCGGTTCCATCAGCGGACCAAGAACCGGATGACAGCCCCGCGCAGGCACGAGACTTGGGTGATATCGCTTGCGGGGAGCAGGTTCAGTTTCAGAACTGGGGCTGTATCGAAGACGGGGAAGATATCGACACCTTCCGCTTCACACGACCAACCGACTGCAACGCGGTCGCCCCAAGAGTGAAGGCAACACTGCGCTTCCCACTGGGAGCTGCGCCACTGGCACTCGAGCTCAGAGACGAGTCGGGCGAAGTTCTGAGCACCGGTGAGACATGCACCTCGGAGCAGGACAATAGTGGAACGGAGCAGGTATGCGTCGACCACCCCAACTCCCCTATCGGCACGTACACGCTACACGTCGTTCTTGATGCCGACGGCAACGCCGACTGCGACGGAAACTGCCGTTTCAACCGCTATCAACTCGTCATAATCTCGCCGCAGGGCTAGACTGCCGAGCATAAGAGATGTTTAGAAATGGCGAATCATTTCTTTTCGAGTGCAAGGCGTGAATGAGGAGCTTGTCGGGACAAGTGACGATATGAACAACGCCGCAATCGGGAAGAAGGGGCCGCCAGAAAGATCAGGCTTTGTTCTCGGCGGTCTAGTTGTGGCCTTCGGCGGCCCCCCGCCCGACCGCCGGACGTAGTGATGGCTGAGCTCTAGTATCTATAGACAGGACTGGGTGTAGTGACCTGGGGCTTCAGCGTACGGTTGTCGCCTACCACCTCTAGACGGAGCCGTAAATTCGGCACTTATACCGACGCTGGGCTAGTTGACGCCAAAGCGTCAAAGGTCATGAGTGTTTGTGGTTGGCGAGAGAAGAAACTCTCCCAAACAGTCTGTAGTGGGAATTTCGGCAAGGTGGAACGTGTTGTTGTTTCATGTGTGCATTGCCGGAGATCAAATTGGAAGTGGGTGGTCGCCGGCGATTGGACGTAGATTTCAGTGCCAGCCAGGTTAGCCGCGATGGCGGCGGACTTGTTCTTCGCTCGGCTGATCAGCGTTTGCGTCTGAGCCAGCGACTCGCAGATTGTTTCACCAATCACCGGAGAGCAGACCTCGTCGATCACACGGTGCAGGCGCTTTTGCCTTCTACGTCCCAGTGAGAATTAGGCCCAATCACCTCGCGGGACGCACCCTCGCCCTCACCCTCGCCAAAACTCACCTAGGGGAGC
>JAAEPE010000837.1 GCA_024222395.1 Myxococcales bacterium | reverse complement strand
GGCCGATACGCTCGCGCGGCCGCTCTTGCCTCCGCCGGCGGTCGCGACTTCACCGCCGAGTAGCCCGTAGTTGATGTCGCCGCCGGAGTCGCTAGAGTCAGCTTCGCCTTCCTCGCCGGTCCACTGCACCAAGGGCTTGGCCCGGTCGACACCGAAGGCTTTGAACATTGCCTCGCTCTCCAGCACTAGGAGCGAGGTTTGCTTGGACATCACGCCGTAGCTCTTGGAAAGGGCGACGATGGTGTCTCGCGATGTAGCCCGCCCCTCAGTCTCGAGACGCTCGATGGTTTGGCTGGCCCAGATTTTGGGAACGAATGCATTCGCCGGGTTGCTCGTCATCGGAAGGTTCAGGGCAAAGGTGTTCTCATAAGGTTTGCCACCGACCGTTCCCCGGAGAATCACATTGCCTTGGATGCCCTCGGCGTAGCGGCCGCTAAGGATGAATTCATCACCGGCTCTGAGGGTGGAAAGGGAGGTTGGTGATACATCGCTCATGCCTTTTGGGAAGACCAACTCTGCGTCTTTGAGCGATACGCCCATGGTCGTCTCAATCACGGCTTGGGCAAGGTGGCGCGCTTGTCGCCCCGAGCGATGACCTATGTAGAAGCCTCCGCCGGCACGCGCAATTGCGCCGAGTACTCGGGAGTCAGAGTCGGCACCGATGCCAACGCTGGTAAAGGTAGTCTCGTGTTCTTTGCGAAGAGTTCGGGCGGTCTGGCTCAGAACGGAGAGTGAGCGATGGCCCATCGAAGCGATTCCATCGCCGATGTAGATGACGAGGCGTTCACGGTCGCCTGCGTCACCTGTGCCGGAGATCCGCGCGCCTTCCTCCAAGGCGTGCTCGAGGTACGAGGCGCCGGCGGGCACAATGTTGCCGAGCCAGGCTTCGAGTTCTCTTGCGTGCTGCGCACTTGGGTTCATGGCGTCGCTCTTGAACGTCCGACACTCTAGGTCGCAGGCGAGAACTCGGAATCTATCGCGTTTGTCCATCTCTCCAACGAGGGCAGTGGCTGCGTCCATCGCGCGCTGAAATCGCTCGCCAACCATGCTTTGGCTCGAATCCAGAACCAGTACGTAGTCATGACTCTTGTACTCGGTCCACCGAGGAAGGGTGGGGCGTAGCGAGAGTAGTGCGTAGCCTCTGGAGTCCTTCGAGAGTCTGGATTGTTCTTCTAAGACTTCCGCCTTGGGGCTCTGCTTCTTGCCCTTGGTGAGGCCCGGTGGGGTTGCAGCAGCACCCTGGAAGCCCCAGGCTCGCAATTCGCTATCCGCATTCTTCGGTTTGTAGTCGAGTACGAGGTCGCCATTGGGAACGAAGGCGTCTTCCGCCAAGTGCAGACGTACGGCTCCCTTCTCGCGTGCGGTCTCCATCTCGTAGCCGGGGGTCTTCACCTGGCTATCATTCTCTGCGCCGCTGAGGCGCATATCGATGTCAAAGTGTTCGGCTACGGATGAGCCATCCGCGCTCTTCGGCAACGGATAGACATAGCGCCTGCGCTTGCCGTGAGGGGCAATGGTTTGAGTGTAGGCAAGCTTAATCGTGCGGGTGCCCTGCGCGGGGATTGGGAAAATTCGTAGTTCGAATCGGTTGCCCTGTTGCCACTCGAGAATGGCTGGATCTCGCCATGGGCCGGGAACCCATATCATCTCGATAGGCCGATTGGGCCGCTTTGTCGTGGCCTTGGCAATCACACCAGCCCAAATCTTCTTGGCTCGATCTTTGTCGACTATCGCGCCTTCTTCGAATCGCCCATCGACATCGAGAGCGAGTTTGTCAATCTGAGCGCCGGCGGGCAGCGGGAATTTGTAGACACCCTCGAGCACAGTCTTGCTGTCGTTGCGGAAGGTCTCTTCTATTTCTGTGCGGGCGACGTTGCCGACGAGACGTACGGTGACTTTGTGGTTCTGCAGTGCCATCGGCCAATCCCGGTCTCGCGACTGCCCCGGTTTGTAGGCTCGCAACTCACCGAGCCCCGAACCACTGCGGTCCTCGGCCGGGCGCGGGCCGAGCTCAGACCAACGAACACTATCGGCGAGGTGAAGTGCTGGCGTTACCTCGATGGCCCCGTCGCTGGATACACTGCCTTCCTCGCCCGCGTTGACCTGATGACTCTCGGAACCTGTGCCGTACAAGGCAATGCGTCCGCGAAGAACGCGAACACTCGCCTCTTGCTCACCCGCGCTGAGCGCGAACTTCGTGCCGAGTACCTCGACGCGGCCCGTAGGCAAGAGATAGTTGGCCCTTGGGCCGTTGTCGAGATGTGCGACATCGGCGAAGAGTTCACCGCTCAGGAGGGATAGGGTGCGCGCCGCTTTTCGGTCCAAGAGGAGTTCGGAGGACGGGGCAAGGGTGATCGTGCTGGTGTCGCTGAGCTGCAAAATGGCCCGCGTGCGAGAGTCGGTGCGAACCGTACTGCCCGCTGGAATGAGAGAGCCCACGGCCACCTCATTGGAGCCGGTCTCGGGGAAGAGCACTGTGAGGCCCTGCACGCCATCGTTAGCCGAACGCTCGGTTTGAATGAGTTTGGCGCTCAATACCGATTCGGACGCTGCCGCGACTGCAGTTTCAGTGGCGCCTGTTGTCTTGGAATCTGAGGAGCCAGTTTGCGCACCCACAACCATGAGCAATGCTGCGGCTGCAGCTGCCCCCGTCGCGAGCAGTACGGAACGGAAGTGGGATGGCTTCGTTGGCTTCTCGGTGCGAGCCTTGGCTAGATCATCTTGCACCTTCGCCGACTCGTTACTGGCGTTGCTGGCCTGCCCAGGGGGTTCTTTGTCTTCGCTGCTAGACGAGTCTTGCTCGGCGTCAAATGCATCGAGACGATCTTGGAGTCGGGCTGCGAAGTCTGCCGAGTGATTGTAGTCCTCACCTTGAGCACGCAGTTCTCCTGCGATGCCATTGGCATCATGGCGAAGATCGCGCATCGCATCATCGTCGGTGAGTAAGTCGATATGCCGATCGACTGCGGCTTGTTCGCCAGCAGCGACTGCTGCGAGATCATCAAGAAAGGCTTCGCGTTCAGGGGGCTTTGGATCGATCATTCTACGTCCTCGGGTCGCAGGGTGGTTCGCAAGCGAAGAAGGCCGCGGCTTGCGCGTTTGCGCGCTACGGCTTCGCCAATATTCAAGATGTCCGCGACCTCTTTGAAGCTGAGGTCGCCGGCAAAGCGCAGCACTAGGGCGTCGCGCTCCGTTGGTTTAAGGTCTGCGAGCTGACGTCGCATATCGCTGGCGCGCCTGGCTTGCACCATGGAGGCTTCCGGGTCGTCGCTACTGGCATGAGACTCCACGACGAGCTCTAGGTGGCGACGAGGGCCCCGCTCAAGACGCCTGGCACACTGACGTCTGGCGATTCCGTAGAGCCATGCGCGCAGGCTGCCTTCTCCCCTGTAGTTCGCCATGCCTTGGTAGGCGGCGAGGAAGCTCTCTTGTGCGACTTCGTCGGCTTCGTCTTGGTTGCCGAGCATCGCCATGCAAAGGCGACCGACGGAGCGGCCGTATTCGGCGGCGCAGGCGGCGATGGCCTCGCGGTGTTTGCCGTGGCGGATGAGGTCGCTGATGGGTTCGGGGCTATCAGCAATTGGTTGGGAGGGAGCCAGCATGTTTCTTTCACGTGCCAACCCGGCTCTTGGTTGTGACCAAAATTCGAATATTTCTCGGGGGTGTTCGTCGGCGGCGCTAACTGGCTGATTCTACTGTGGTGCTGAGCGCTTGCGGTGCTGCCTACTCCGCGCTCTTCTTCTATTTCGTTGCCTGTTCCTCGCTGTGTGGAGTTGTTCTGTCTTGGTGTGCTGATCGTTTGCGGTGTGTTTGCGAAGTGGCGCTGCCGCCTGGGGCCTTGCGCATGGCCCGCGTTGGCCCGGGCTCAAACAGTGCTCGCCTTTGTATCTCCGAGGAGTGCGGTTGCAGTTGTCGTATGCGGTGGTTTTGCGTTGCGCAGACGCGTCATCACCCCCGGGCCGTAACGTTAGCTCGCAGTCAGTACCGCAAACCAGCATTCGCGGTGGAAGATGCGGCACTGATGGCGTGAACGTGTTGGTCCCGGTTGATCGCCTAGGTACATCGGTCGGAACCGAGTGCTTGCGAAACTTGAGAACTCCCACAGCTAGGAACGCATCGCGACGCAACGCCCGTTGAAGGAAGCCCAAAGCCAACTTTTGGCCGCTTGATGTACAGCCATCAAGCGAAGGGGCTGGATGGAACCGGGGTTGATGACGATTCGAGCGAGCGCTTGCGATCCCGTTTGCTAGCAAGACTCGGCGCAAACTACCAAACCAGTCTCGATGGACTCTCGCTTGGCGTTCGCCTCGCCTCCAATCTCGGATCGCCCGGCAACTCGCCGCATCAGACGTTTGACAATCTTTCAACGAACGCAGTCGCGATTGATCGTGCCTTCGTAGAGTACAAGGCACAAGAGCGGTGCTTTCGGAGTCGCAGGCAGGCAGGCAAGCAAGGCTATCCCAACTGGCAGCAGACCGAACTCATGTGGGACGAGGACATCCAACCGGAAGGATTCGCAGCGGGAATTGAGCGCACCCTGGGCAAGAGCAGGGCTTCAGCGCAGGTGGGCTTCTGCTACATCGTACACAATGGTTGGCAGAAGAATATCCGCAGTGACGACACTATTGAGACTTGGCAATTGCGCTACGAATTGGACTTGCAGCAAGTCAACAGTCCACCGGCGAGCACTGCGTGAGCCCGGGCCTGTGTGGCCCTTGCTCAGAGCCAAGGCTGTAACGTCACTTCGCGGTCAGTACCGCAAACCAGCATTGCCACGAATACCGCAAGCCAGCCCCCCAGATGGGAACGTCTACGCCGTTCTAGTGAGCTTCAACATACGGGCGCGCTTGAACAATCCACACGGTCTCACCTTCAAGCAACCACTCCACATCCAGCGCATGCCGATTCGAGAAGAGTGGCTCGAAGCTCTGCACCGCCTTTGACAGCCGCTTCGCCCTGGCTTCCGTTAGGATCACCCCCCGATGTGGATTCTTGACTTCTTGGATGCCTCCCTTGCTGTCGAAGATCAGCATGTACGGGTCATCGGATCGACTTATGATCTTTGTGCCGTCGTTGGAGGTATCGTAGATGACTTGCTCTGGGATTTTGGTGCCCTCGACCACTCGCATACCGAGGCCGCTCTTCGCGTTTATCGTGAAACTGTTTAGGCCTTCAGGGTTGTAGAGATTGGTCGTGACGAGCACCCCTGCGGCCGTGGCATTGACTCCGGTTTGAATGAGTACGCCCGCGTAGACGCGCTTGTGGTCGATGCCAAAGAGGTCGCGCTCCTCGAACGCGCGAAAGTTCCAGAGCGAAGCCCACACGGTCTTGATAGCCGTTTCCAAGCTCTTCTTGCCGCGCACGTTTGGGACGGTGTCGTAGAGCCCTGCGCCATTGAATCCAGGCAAATCTTCTGCATTGGTCGAGGAACGCACGAAAACGCCGCCTGGGCCGAGTTTGAGACGGGCTCGTTTGTAGATGGCATCGAGCACAAGCGGATCCATGGGGGCCTCAAGAATGGCCTTGCGAAGCTTTGCGAGTGACTCCTTTCGATAGCGAGTGTCTGAGTGCATCTTCTCGTCTTTCAGAAGAAGACGCACCCTCTCGTCGAGCTTATGGCCCGTCATGTGACGCTGGTAATAGAAAAAGGGCAGGCCAAATCCCCTTGGAACGTTGACCGTTGGCAGCCCTGCGGACGCGATTTCTCCGAGGTTGGCAGTCTTGCTTCCGTAGGTTCGTGAGTACCCCGCACGCAGCTTCGAAAGCATAGGCATGTTGGCGGTATCGATATCGGCCGGCGGCACCGCGATGGTGCGCCGCTGGTCCTTGCGCTGCTCGTAGCTGGCAACTTCTTTGGGCGTTGCCAGTCGCAGAACATGGCCTCTATTGCTGACTTCGTAGTAGACAACCTTGCCATCGAGCTTGGTGTAGTCGGACTTTGCTTTGCGGTAGCCGGCATTGGGAATGCCCCAAGCCGTGGCTCGCAAGTTGACGTGGGATAGCGGCGTCGAGAAGACCATGGACATGATTCCGGCGACCGGCGATATGTCTGGGTAGGACTCCTGCAAGAGCACGATGTCGTCTCTTTCGAAAATGAGTGACTCGTAGGGGGTGTTGCGAGGTACGACTCGCAGGGTGCCGACGGAATTGCCCTTGTTGAATGCCTGATACGGCGCTTCTTTGTAGAGGGCATCGTTGGTGATTGTCTTAATCTTCTTGCGCGCGACCGCCTTGGCAATCACACCTTGGGCTGGGGAGTCTGGTCTGAAGTAGAGGTCCTTTTGGTAGAACGTCTTCTGGAGCTTCTTGTAGACCCTTGCAACGTCCTTCGCGATGATCTCGTCGCCCTCCCAGAAGGCGAAGCTCATCTTCTTCACTTTGAGATGCTCTGTGAGATAACCGAGGATGAAGCGGGGCTTCACCCGCTTGTAGTTCTTGTTGTACTCGCGGATGTTCTCCGCGGTCCACGCCTGCTTGAGAAGTACGCCGAGAACGAAGTCTGCGTGGATCTTGAAGACATTGACGTCGATGAAGTAGATCTCGTCGGTCTTCACGTCGATGATGAATTTGCTAAATCGGTCACTGCCAAGCACCCGTGAGTAGTTGTCGAACGTGGCTCGGTCGGGAATCGAGCGTACGTAGACACGTTGTGAATACTCGCTCTGTGCTATTCGGGGGGCCGCAGATAGGGAGATGAAGGCGGCGAGACAGAGCCCTATGGCGACGGCGACTCCGGAGAGCACGGAACGGGGATAGGGAATCTGTTGCACAATCTGTTGCACAATCTGTTGCACCGGGTGCATCTACATAACGCTAACGCAGGAGCGCGGGCTCGGTTGCATCGATATCGTATATTCTCCCCACAATGACCGAATCCGGCCCAAAGGCTCCTTCGCCCCTCGCGCGCGCTGTGGGTGGGTGGCTATCGAGAACCTCGGTCTTCTGGTTTGCGATCTATGCGGTGGTCTCTGCATTCACTACGTACTTCTGCATGTACAGCTTTCGCAGGCCCTTTGCTGCTGCGGTATATGAAGGCAGCGAATTCTGGGTTTTCGATCTCAAGAACGCCCTCGTCATCTCCCAGCTCATCGGCTATGCGCTCAGCAAGTTCGTTGGCATTCGCTTCAATTCCGAGCTTGTACACCGGCACCGGCTCAAAGCTCTTGTAGGTCTCATTCTCTGGGCCGAGTTGGCACTCTTGCTCTTTGCTGTGCTCCCGCCCGGCGGCAAAGTCCTTGCGATCTTTCTCAATGGGCTGCCCTTGGGTGCCGTGTGGGGAATTGTATTCTCCTTTCTGGAAGGACGGCGCTCCTCAGAGCTTCTCGGTGCAGGGCTTAGCTGCAGCTACATTGTTGCTTCGGGCTTTGTGAAGTCTGCAGGCAAGTGGCTCATGGAGTCGGGGGTTCCCGAGAGCTGGATGCCGGTTGCGACCGGGGCGGCTTTTCTGCCCCTCTTCGTTATTGCCGCCTACGCGCTGAGCCTGTTGCCACCGCCGAGCGTTGTGGATATCGAAGAGCGCTCTCTGCGAGCGCCGATGCAGGCCAAGGAGCGCCGGGCCTTTGTGCGCAGCTACTGGCCAGGGCTCTGCTTGCTTGTGCTCACCTATTTGTTTCTCACCTCCTACCGAGACTTCCGCGAAAACTACGCGGCGGAGATCTGGAAGGAAGTCGGCATGGGAGATAGCGCGCTCATCTTCACAAAGACCGAGGTGCCCATCGCCGCGGTGGTCATGCTCACGTTGGGATTGCTCTACCTCATTCGAGACAATCGCCGCGGTCTGCTCGCGGCCTACGTGATCATGATTGGGGGTAGTCTCTTGATTGGGATATCGACGTTGCTCTTTGATATGGGCGTCATCGCTCCGACCTGGTGGATGACTCTCGTCGGCCTCGGTCTCTACATGGGCTACGTGCCCTATGGATGTGTGCTCTTCGATCGCAAGATTGCTGCGTTGCAAACCGTCGCCACCGCAGTGTTTCTCATCTACATCAGCGATGCTGTCGCCTATGGCGGCTCAGTACTTGCCGTGCTCTACAAGGAACTCGGGCAATCGCAGACGTCTTGGTTGCTTTTCTTCCGCGGGTTCTCGTACCTAACCTCGGTAGTGTGCACGGCAGCGCTCGTGGTGAGTGCTGTGTATTTCTTGCGCAAGACCAAACGGGCCACGGCCGAAACGTAAGAAAGGCGCAGACCATGTGGGCTGCGCCTTTGCTCAGTGTACAGAGGTGATAACTACTCTGCGATCGTGACTTTGATCATCTGCACAGGGGTGACTGGATTGTCGCTAGGTCCCGTTGGGGTGTTCTCGATTTGCGTTACGATGTCCATGCCCGAGGTGACCTTGCCAAAGACAGGGTGCTTGGATCGGCCGGGGGTGAACCAGTCGAGGTAGGAGTTGTTGACGGTGTTGAGGAAGAACTGGCTTGAGCCGCTGTTGGGACGACTAGTGTTTGCCATGGAGAGAGTGCCGGGCTCGTTCGAGATCTTAGCGTCCTCTGGGTGTTCGTCCTGAATGCAGCCGTCTGGGCCGTTGCCAGTACCGGCCGATGACGACTTGGGATCTTTGGAGTTGGGGCAGCCAAACTGGAGCATGAAGCCCTTAATGACGCGGTGGAAGTGCAGACCATCGTAGAAGCCGCTTGATGCCAACTTGACGAAATTACCAGCGGTATTTGGCATTTTGTCGGCGAAGAGCTCGACGGTTATATCGCCGAGAGAGGTCTGTAGTGTTGCAATCGGATTTGCCATGGGGCACTGATAACAAGGCACTCGGCAGCTGTCATCCCACCGCCGCCATAATGCGGCTATATTCTCCCAATGGGTAGGTGGCAAGCGATCGGGCATACGAGGGGAATGCTCCTGTTGGCAGCATTCACGGTATCTTGCGGGCCAACAACCGAGTCCCACTCAGTTGAACAGCCAACCCTTGAGACTGTCGAGCCGGAGGTTAGCGGGGCCGGGTGGGGAGCCGATGTCGCCCCAGGATTCCTGCGGCCCTGTGTCACTCTCTCTGCGGGCAATGGGCTGGTGGAACTCGCTTGTGATACCCACCAGGTGGTGGAATTTCGCAAGGCCCCAGAGCCGCCGGAGCCCGGTGCTGAGGTGCCCCCACCCAAGGGGATCTCGGACCTTGTGGAACTCCTCCAAGCTCGTTTTGGCCCCCTTCTCGAGGAGCGGGGCGAGGCTGCAATCGACTCACAAAGTATCGAGACCAGTGACTTTGCTTCTGAGCAAAACTCCGAGTCCGCAGTGAGCGGCGTGGCCGTGCATATTCGCAATACCCAGGGGCAGTTCTGGGGGCTTGCCTGCTATCGTAAGGGAGGCGCACGTGCAAATCGCTCATTCTGCCGAGATGCGATTGCGACCGCGGCTCGAGCCGGCGGGCTCTTGCATGTCGGGGCAAGGCCTCTGCAGAGTTTTGGCGATGGCGTACTGATCACGCCCAAACACTGTCAGAAGATTCCCGGGCGCAAGATTCACTGCCCACGTGGCGAGTTGAGTTGGTCGGTGGGCGATGCGACTTCTCTGAGGGAGCAGACGATCAAGAATCTGCAGGATACAGCCAAATCCGAAAAGGTGCAGTTTGCGCGTTCGAGCCACGCTTGTTCGCTCTTTGGTGTGGCAGCCGACTGTGAACTCGTGAGTATTCGCGATTCCAAAGAGGGGGCAGAAATGAATTTCCTCTTGCTGACTGGCGGTGAGCAAGAGCGATTGATCGTTTGTTCTATGCCGGATGCGCTTGCAAGCCCGCTGCCCGAGCCATGTGATCAGGCGATTTCTCTCGCGCCAGCAAAATGAAGCGCCTTTCACTAGAAGAGCTCTCCCTGCAGGCGGAGCGTTTCGACGCGGCGGTAATGGCATCGGGTGACATCGATGTCTTCTGCTCTTCGACAGACTGGATCTTGCCGGCGAGCGAGGGGCTCATGCCGGGGAGGGAACCTTGGATCTTTGAAGATGATGGCTGCTATTGGGCTCTCATGCGCTGCCAGCATTCGGGCGGCTTTCACTATCTCGAGCCCCTTGAAGCTATGTGGGGGCTATCTTGCCCAGTTGTTGGCCGCGACATTGAGCTCTTGGTGGCAGGTATCGAAACCTTGCTGGAGATGCCGGTGGTCGAATGGAAGCTCATGGTATTGGCGGGCTTGCCGGTGGGGCACCCGCTCTTGGCTGCCGTGGTTTCGCGTCTTGGCGATCGTGTTCGGCTAGCGCTTGGTGAGAGTTCTGCGCGGCTTGTGGCCAAACTCGGAGATGGCATGTCTGCATACCTCGCGCGAAGATCGAAGGGCTTGAGGCGGTCTCTGCGAAGGGCCACGGCCAAGGCTGCATCGGCTGGCATCTCTTTCGAGGACGCCTCCCAGGCCTCGGCCTCTGTCAACTACGAGCGAATCGTTGCGGTGGAGAAGCGAGGTTGGAAAGGCCAAGGCTCGGTCGGGATTGTCAGCGGGGATATGCATGAATTCTACAAACTCATGTTGCCAAGGCTTGCTGCGCGCTGTGCGCAAGAGGTCCGCTTTGCAAGTCTGGGAGGAAAGGACGTGGCCTACATCATGGGTGGGCTGCGCGGATCGACGTATCGAGGTCTGCAATTCAGCTATGACGCCGACTACTCCGAGTACGCGTTGGGCAATTTGCTTCAACTCGAGCAAATGACGCATTGCGAATCCCGCGGCATCCATCACTACGACCTGGGGATGTCGATGGATTACAAGCAGAGGTGGGCAGATCGAAGCCACGAGACCATCGCGCTCTACTTGATACGCGAGTAGACGCTGAGCCCCATTGCGAGGCGATACTGGCGCTGAACTGGGCTCTTCTTCTCCTTCTCAGGGATCCGCTATGATGAAGGCATGAAGAGCGCCGAATCGAGCGAGCCAGGGGACAAGAGCGAGGAGTCGCGTTTTCGCGAAATGGAAGTCCGTTTGGCCTACCAAGATCATCTGATCGCCGAGCTCGATGGGGTTGTGCGGAGCTTCGCGATGCGTGTAGAACGCCTGGAGCGTCAGATTACAGACTTGAAGGAGAGCGTTGGAGCTGGGCTTGAGATTGGCTCCGGCAACGAAGCCCCGCCCCACTACTAGTCACGTATCGGGTCCCAGGAGAACGTTTGATCGAGACAGGCAAAGACAAGGTACCGGAATTTGCGGTGCTCGTGGGAGCCTACATCGGCCGAGACTTAGGCTTGGCAGACGTGCATCTCGACGAACTTGAGAGCCTAGTCTCCGCGGCTGGAGGCGAGTCGGTCGCCAGAATCATTCAGCGTTTTTCGGATGCCCGTGCAACCTCACCTGCGACCTATATCGGAAGTGGAAAGGCGGCACACTTGGCCGAACTGGTCGAGGCTAACGAAGCCACCATCGTCGTATTCGACAACGAGCTCTCACCCGCACAGGTGCGATCTCTAGAGGAAATTGTCGGATGCCGAGTGATCGATCGGAGCGAACTCATTCTAGATATATTCGCAGGGCGTGCTCGTTCTCGTGAGTCTCGCCTCCAGGTCGAGCTAGCACAGTTGCAATACACTGCGCCGCGTCTGCGGGGCATGTGGAGCCACCTCGAGCGGCAAGCCGGTACTGGCGGCGCCGGCGGCATGGGGCTGCGCGGCCCCGGTGAGAAGCAAATTGAGATCGATCGGCGCATCATCTCCAAGCGTCTATCGAGATTGCGCGGGGAGCTCGAGACCATTCACAAGCGTCGCAAGCGCGAGGTCAATGCTCGGGTTGGTAGGCACTACTGCGTCGGCCTCGTTGGCTACACCAACGCCGGCAAGAGCACCTTGCTCAACTCCCTCACATCGGCCGATACATACTCGGCGGATCAACTCTTTGCGACCCTCGACACCAAGACGCGCCGCTGGCGGTTGCCTGGGGGCATCAACTCGATGCTCAGCGATACTGTGGGCTTTGTGCGCGACTTGCCTCACCAGCTAGTGGCGAGCTTCCGCTCTACGTTGCAAGAGGCTCTCGAAGCGGATTTGTTGCTACACGTAATCGACGCTTCCCATCCGCAGGTCATGGAGCAACTGGCGACCGTCGAAGAAGTTCTCGAAGAGCTCGGGTGCGACCTCTCGAAGCTGATCTGCGTCCTAAACAAGGTGGACCTGCTCGATGAAACGGGAGAGGACGAAGACGTAATTACTGTGCTTCGCGCCCGCTTACCGGAAACTGTCGTTATTAGCGCGGCGACAGGGGAGGGGACGGACGCGCTCGCAGCGATGGTCCTTGAGCGCTACAAAGAGACCTGCACGACCTTCAGAGTGGTCGCACCGGTGAGTAGCGGCAAACTGCAAGCTTTTGCTCGGGCCAACTGCGGCGTGGAAGAGGAAACGTTCGATAGCGAGCATTGGATTGCGCAGCTCAGTGTTCCTGCGGCGCTTGTCGCGAAGATGCGTTCAATGTGCCCAGACGCGCAGTTCGAGCGGATTCGCTGAGCGCTTACTGATTGGCGACTGCGCCCAGCGCCGCAGTCAAGGCGTCTTCGTCTTTCGGATCTACCGTGCGCAAATCGATGAGCAATTCTCCGCCCCCCACTCGGAGCATGACCGCTGGTCTATGGCGCCTGAGGGCGGTCTCCACTGTGGCGGCTTGGGAGCTTCCCGTCGCAATGGCTACCAGGGTAGTAGGTAAGCCGTTCTCTGGTGAGGAGCCTGCGCCAACTTGCGACTGGCCACTCCGAAGCTGCATTTGCCAGTCTCCTGGCAGAACTCCCCGCAGTGATTCCGAGAACTTCTTAGCTCTCTCGGCAATGCTCTCCGAACTCAGACCCAACATTTGCAAGCATGGGATCTCAGTGCTCGGCGCTTGCGTATCCCTGTAGATGCGAAGGGTCGCTTCGAGGGCAGCCAGGCAGAGCTTGTCGACGCGGAACGCTCGCAGGAGCTGGTGCTTCTTGAGCTTGTCGATTAGGTCTGCCCGGCCCGCAACGACTCCTACCTGCGGCCCGCCTAGGAGCTTGTCGCCGCTGAACGTCACGATATCGGCGCCCGAGGCAAGTGATTCTTGCACCGTTGGCTCGGCTGGCAAACCAAAGGCTCCTAGATCAACCAGACAGCCCGCACCAAGGTCGTACATGATCGGTACACCGCTCTCATCGGCGAGGGGGCGTAAGTCGGCTGCAGATACCGTCTTGGTAAAGCCGATGACCCGATAGTTGCTGGTGTGTACCTTGAGCAGAAGCGCAGTATCTTCGCTCACGGCCGTCTCGTAGTCTCGCAGATGCACTCGGTTGGTGGTGCCGATTTCTCTGAGTCGACAGCCCGAGAGCTCCATGATCTCGGGAATGCGAAACGACCCACCGATCTCCACCAACTCCCCTCGTGCCAGTATAACGTCTCTGTCTTTTGCGAATACCGAGAGGCATAGGACCACCGCAGCTGCGTTGTTGTTGACGACGATCGCGTCCTGGGCGCCGGTCAGATCGCAGACAAGCTGACGAACGTGCTCATAACGCGAGCCTCGCTCGCCGGTTTGCAGGTCAAGTTCTAGGTTGGAGTAGTTCGCTGCCACGTTGGCCATGTGCTCGATGGCCGCTGGCGCTAGCAAGGCACGTCCCATGTTGGTGTGCAGCACTACCCCGGTGGCGTTGATGACTCGCGAGAGGGAGTAGTTCGCGGTTTCCTGTGCTCGAGAAGCGATTTGCACGGCAAGCCGCTGATGCCACGCGTCTTTGTCTTCGTCTTTGGTCACGATGGGTTCTTCGCCATCGCGCATGGCTTGTACGAGGGCGCGGGTTTCCTGTAGCACTGCCCATCTCGGGCAATGGGCGAGCACGTCCCTCGTGGGAGCCGCCGCGATCAGCGTTCCCACGGAGGGGATGTGACGATAGTGATCCTTGGGCAACGACATCTCGGTGCCCTATGGTACCGGCTCCGCGGAGCCCCATGGCACTCAGGCCACACGGTCTCGCCATATCGGTGAGATGTTCGCTTGGAAATTCGCGTACATATAGAGAAGAGCGGTAGTGGCGGTCAACCTCGGGCGAGATGGCTACGGGGACGGATGATCCCGACGAGTCAGAGCATTTTCCGTCTTGTGGGGCGAGAGTTGCTCAACTTCGCTCAACAGCGGCCGAACCGCAAGATGTGTTTGGGAATCATGGGCATGTCGCAGTCAACTAAGAACACTGCCTCCTTGCTGAGATGCAATGCCGCTGGCGTTGCTTTTGGCGCGGGGACAGCGCTGGGAATCGCGGTCGCGCCCGCCTACCTTCTCGTGGCAGGTGCCGGTGTCGCGGTAGCTCTCTACATGCTGCTAGAGCGGGAACGAGTATCCGATGTGCAAGCGCCGTCGGCCGCCGTACCACTAGCGCTCGTTGACACAGTCTTTCGGGGCTCTCTTGATCAGGCATTTCAAATTGCCGAAGACGTTAAGGATAGTTCTGAAGCCGGTGTTCTACAAGTCTCGGAATCCGTTGCACGCATCTATACCGACCTGGGCAATCACGTCCGCGATATCGATTCTCTGAAGGTCCGGATGAACGACGAGAATCTAGACAACAGTCTCGCGTCTGTGGTGAGTCAGCAGCGCAGCTTCCTTGAAACCGTGCCCCAAGTCCTTCAGGATATCGAAGAGCGCACGCAAGACCTCAGCAAGACAGCGTTAGAAGCTCAGGCCCATACCTCCGATATTCTCGGCCTCGTTGCTGATATCAGCAAGATCACCAAGAGCAGCAAGCTACTGGCTGTCAATGCACTGGTGGAAGCGGCTCGCGCTGGCAATCGAGGCAAGGGCTTTGCGGTGGTCGCCGTGACGATGCAGAACGTTGCCGAGCAAGTGTCGGCTTTCAGCGATTCCATCGCACAGATAGGGGAGTCGATGGCAAGCATCCTTCCTCAGATGGCAACGGTCTCCGACGCGATAAGTCTCACCTGTGCCGACCAGGCGTCACACCTAACGAGCAGGGCATCCACCCTCGACGAGGTGTATGACGCAACGCGCTCCGACCTTCTCTCGCTCATGGTGGACCTCAAGGACGGTGGGGACCACGTTCGCACGAACGCCAACCAGATTCTGATGGAGCTGCAGTTTCAGGATCGAATTCGACAAGAACTCGAGCGCATGCAGGCCCGTACCAGAGTTCCACTTCAGGTACTTCGATCCCTCACTGAAGAAATACAAGCCGGTGGTCTGACGCCTGACGTCTATCAGGAACGAATTTGGACCCTCGTGGAGCAGGTCAAGAAGGAATCCAGACTCGAAACGACCCACTCAGACGGGGCTCAATGGGCCAATAGTAGTGGGTCGGGCGACGTGGAGATGTTCTGAGGATCTGCTGTCTGCACGAAGTCAGTATTGCCGAACGAATTCGTCGCGATGAACTGAAGAAACGGCCAGAAATGACCGACATCAATTGTATGGGAAGAGGATAGGAGGGGAGAACGATGGATGGACAAGAACTGGAAATCCCGCTTGGCGACTCGCTCAACGTGGATACGGTGGCCTCGGTGCACAGCCGACTATGTGACGCTCTCTCTACGGGGCAAGACATGGCGTTGGACTTATCGCAGGTTGTCTCATTTGATACCGCCGGCATTCAGTTGCTTGTTGCAACAGCGATCGCGGCACGAAACGGTGGCACAGCACTTCGATACTGCGCTCCGCGAGCGGAACTAGCTCGAGCGGTCGAATTCCTGGACCTGGTG
This sequence comes from Myxococcales bacterium, assembly GCA_024222395.1. Classification (GTDB taxonomy): domain Bacteria; phylum Myxococcota_A; class Polyangia; order Haliangiales; family Haliangiaceae; genus NORP324. The sequence goes on along the minus strand of JAAEPE010000837.1, from coordinate 16,787 downwards.
AAATACCTAGGGAGCTGGCCGGGCGAGATGGACGAGCAAAGAGAGGGCGCGTAGCGCGAAGCAAACAATGGCACAGATTCTAGTAATTGACGATTCCGCAACCATGCGTCAGCTTCTCAGTACGACACTTGTGGAGGCCGGCCATCAGGTCGTTCTCGCGAAGGATGGGATGGAGGCACTGGCGATTGCCCAAGGCAGTACTCCGGAGGTGGTTATGACCGACATCAACATGCCGCGGATGGATGGGCTTACCTTGATCAAAAAGCTGCGGGCTATGCCCGCCTACAAGCGCATTCCAATCATCGTGCTAACGACAGAAATTGATAGCAAGAAGAAACAAATCGCGAAAATGGCGGGTGCAACGGGATGGGTCACCAAGCCCTTCGATCCACCGAAGCTATTGGCAGCGATCAAGCGAGTCGTCGGCTAGGGCCGCTGCGCGAAGGAACTTCCACTCATGACTTTGGATCCAAAATTCCGAAATCTCTTCGACACCTTCTTTGAGGAAGCTGCGGAGGGACTCACGGCCGCCGAAGGCGCGCTACTCAACCTGCGCCTCGGAGACGAAGACGAGGAACTCGTCAATCTCCTGTTTCGCTCCATTCACTCCATTAAGGGGGGAGGAGGAACATTTGGCTTCACGCATTTGGGACGACTGTCCCACGTCATGGAGACTCTCTTGGATCAGGTGCGAGAGGGAGCGCGACATCTGCAAGCGAACTCGCAAGACCTGCTCCTCGAAAGCGTGGATTGCCTGCGCTGCATCCTCATTGCACACAAAGAGGCAGAACTCGTAGACATAGAGCGTTGTGAACGCCTGAGTCTCGAAATCGAGCGCATTCTCGACGCTGGTTCCGCGGAGGCCGAGGAAGAATCATCGGACGCTCAGGTGGAGGAGGAGGCACCCACGTCTATCAAAGGTTGGGAACTTGTGTTTCGTCCGTTTGCTCACTTCATGGCATCAGGCAATGACCCGTACAGGCTGATGCGCTTAGTCGCTGAGCTGGGAAACACGGTGATCGAGAGCGACTTCAACGCGGCTTCTAGCCTCGAGAGTTTCGAACCCGAGCAGTCTTGTGTCACGTGGCGAATCGAACTTAGCGGTGACGTCCCCGAGGAAGACGTTCGCGACATCTTCTCATGGGTGGAGGGCGACGATTGCGAACTTGAGCTTGTGCCACTCAATGAGGACTCAGAGGCGACGACGGAGCATGCAGTCGTAGCCTCCGAACCTGAGCCGCAGGAGACGATAGAGACTTCATCCACGGCGCCGCCACGGACAAAGGCTCGGGCCAGTGTACAAATGGCATCAAGCTCAATCAGAGTGTCCGTGGAAAAGATCGATAGTCTGGTCAATCTAGTCGGTGAGCTAGTCATTACTCAATCGATGCTGGCGCAGGTCGAGCGGGACAGTGATCTTAAGCATGTGGAAGAGCTTCGCACCGGTTTGGGCGAACTTGAACGAAATACGCGAGAGCTCCAGGAGACTGTGATGCGAATTCGCATGCTGCCTATCGGAACGACCTTTGCTCGTTTCCCCAGGCTCGTTCACGACCTCGGGCGACAGCTTGGCAAGAATATCGATTTGCAACTCTCTGGAGAGGGAACCGAACTAGACAAGACTGTGCTCGAGAACATCGGCGATCCGCTGGTGCATCTCGTACGAAACTCCGTGGATCATGGCATCGAAACTCCGGAGGTGCGTGAGGCCGCTGGCAAAGATCCAATGGGGACGATTTTGCTGAGTGCATTTCATCAAGGGGGCAGCGTGGTCATCGAAGTTCGCGACGACGGTGCCGGAGTGAATCGCGCGAAGCTATTGTCTAAAGCAGTTGAGAAGGGGGTGGTCGATGCTGACGCCGAACTCTCGGATGACCAAATCCTGGAAATCCTCTTTCACCCGGGGCTCAGTACAGCCGAACAGGTTTCCGATGTATCCGGTCGGGGCGTCGGCATGGATGTTGTGAAACGCAATATCGAATCACTGGGCGGGGCCATTACTGTCTTCAGCGAGGAAGGCGTGGGAAGCCTCTTCCGCATCCGATTGCCTCTAACGCTGGCAATTATCGACGGTCAATTGGTGCGCATCGGTGATGAGATATACATAATCCCACTCGTCAATATCGTGGAGTCGCTGCAAGTGGATCGCTCGAACGTTACACGGGTCGCAGGGCCTTCTGAGGTCTATCGCTTCAGGGAAGAAGCCTTGCCTCTTGTGCATGTATCAGAAGTCTTCTCGATTCCGAAGAGCTGCGTGTCGAACGACGGCATGGTGGTCGTCGTCGAAGGGGATGGCCGCAGAGTTTCACTCGTCGTCGACGAACTACTTGGGATTCAGCAGGTTGTTGTCAAGAGCCTCGATACCAACTATGAGCGCGTTCCCGGGCTATCAGGAGCCACCATACTTGGTGATGGCGCGGTTGCATTGATTCTAGACATGGCGGGCCTCATTCGCCTTGCCCAGAGACGGCGGGGCGAGCAAACGGGACAGCTCAACACATCACAGCAAGCAGCGTTGCATTAGAAGGGGGAGAGATATGGAAGGCTTTAATGGATTGGGGAATTCGAACGCTACGACGCGAGTCGCGGGCGACTCCACGGTGGTTCACGAGGACGTCGAACAGTTCTTAACGTTCATGCTCGATGACCAGGAATATGGTGTGGACATTCTGAGTGTTCAGGAGATTCGTGGGAGGGCGAGTACGACTCGGATTCCAAACGTGCCTACCTACATTCGTGGCGTCATCAATCTTCGCGGCACTATCGTTCCTGTTGTGGACTTGCGTGTGCGGTTTGGTATGGACTCTGCACAAGGCGAACGCTCACGCATGAGCATCGTGGTGCTCAAGGTGAAACACAAGAGCGGCAAGGAACGGGCCGTGGGCATAATGGTCGATGCCGTATCCGATGTCTACAGTCTCACTCCAGATATGATCAAGGATGCGCCCGAGATAGGAGGTGACGACCTGGATAATGACTTCGCTTCCGGACTGGCGATCGTCGACGATAAACTGATAATTCTGCTCGAAGTAAGTAGACTTCTTACCGAAGAAGATGCCGGTTCTCAGGAGACGAAGTAGAATGCGAATCGCGGCTGGATACTCAAGAAGGACGATGAAGATCAGATGACAAACGCAGAATACGACGCCAAGAATGACATCAGCGACGAAGGTCTAGCTCTTAGGGCTGAACTTCACCGATTCAAATCGGCAATCAACCTAGCCACGACAGCGATGATGTCGATCAATAGGGACTTCGAGATTGACTATGTGAACGACGAGACTCTTCGACTCTTAGAGTCTCACAGTACCACGCTAAGGGCACTGTATCCAGGTTTCAGCGCGGAGCGTATAGTCGGAACCTGTATCGACGTCTTCCATAAGGTGCCGTCGCACCAGCGCAACCTACTGGCCGACCCCGCCAACCTTCCATTCAAATCCACGATTTCCGTTGGGCCTCTCAAGATTGCCATCAACGTTGCGGGAATCCGCGACGCCAATGGGGGCGTTGATGGGTGGATCCTCAGCTGGGATGACATCACGGAGAAGCATGCAGAGGAGCTGCGTACTCTCCGAATCCAATCAGCCGTCGACAATGCTCGCACCGCGATCATGATGACCGACTTGGATATGAACATCACCTATGTAAATGACTCCACGAAGAGCCTCCTGAATGCCCGCATTGGGGAGTTGCGCCTGCTTTTCCCGAGCCTGGATGTCGAGCGACTCGTGGGAGCATCCATCGATATGTTCCACAATAACCCAGCCCACCAACGTCGTCTGCTAAGCGATCCAGCCAACTTGCCTTGGCAATCTGACATCAAGGTTGGGCCACTCACTTTCGATATCAACGTTCGCGGCGTCTTCGACCTCGCTGGACAGCACGTGGGCTGCTCTCTTGAGTGGGCCGATGTCACCGATCAGCGCGACGGCCAAGAGCAGGTCGATACCATCATTGCTTCCGCGGTTGCAGGCCAGTTGGACCGTCGCATAGAGACATCTCAGTTCACAGGATTCATGCGGGACTTCTGTGAAGGGGTAAATAGTCTCGTCGACGCCATTGTTGACCCGATGGAAGCCATTTCTCGCGTGGCCAATGCGCTTTCCGAGGGCGACCTGACGCAGAGCATGGATGGAGAATACCAAGGGCAGTTCGCGGTAGTGCAAGAGTCGCTCAATGGGAGTGTGGAGACCCTCAGCGAGATGGTGGAGAAGATCATGCATACTTCCAATGAACTCTCCGCAGAGGCCAGCACAATTTCCAGAGGTAATACGGAGCTAAACAACCGCACTCAGGAGCAGGCTGCGTCGCTCGAAGAGACCGCAGCCGCTGTTGAAGAGATGACATCTACGACGAGGCAGAGCGCGAATAATGCGACCAGTGCCAAGACCCTGAGTCGCGAGGCATCTGAGCTTGCTAATCGTGGCGGCGAGGTGGTGGGGCGAGCTGTCTCCGCTATGGAGGGCATCAACTCCGCATCCAAGAAGATATCGGATATTATTGGTGTCATTGACGAGATTGCGTTTCAGACAAATATTCTCGCGCTGAATGCTGCGGTTGAAGCAGCCCGAGCAGGAGAGCAGGGGCGCGGCTTCGCGGTCGTCGCCTCGGAAGTTCGGAGTCTCGCTCAGCGCAGCGCGAGTGCGGCCAAAGAGATCAAAGGGCTTATTCAAGATAGCGTCGAGAAGGTTGCGGAGGGGTCGAGCCTGGTCAATGAGTCCGGGCAAACCCTAAACGAGATCGTGAAGTCGGTCGACCAAGTCAGTCGCATCGTCGAGGATATTGCCAGCGCCTCTGAGGAACAGAGCTCGGGGGTCGAGGCAATCAACCAGGCCGTGCTGAAGCTCGACGAGATGACTCAGAAGAACGTGGCGCTGGTTGAGGAGGCGGCTGCGACGAGTGGCGCTATGGATGTGAAGGCCCAGGGCCTTCTCGACCTAGTGTCGTACTTTGACGCCGATGGTGGTGCGCAAACTCCAGAGCGAGTGGCCCCTGCAGCACAGCGAAGAGTCGCACCACGGTTGGCCCCAGCTGGCAGATCTGCAGCGCGAAGGCCCGCTCAGGCTCGCACCGCGCGGGCTGCGAAGCCAGACGCAGGGGATGCTTGGTCGGAGTTCTAGCGATACTGCGGCTAGGAAAGTCGCGTAGGAGTGGCCGATGTCGAATTGGGGGAGAAGGACAGGATGAGCGTGGTAACCGACGAAAGTAGAGAGTTTCGCTTCACCAAGGCGCACTTTCGACATCTATCCGAGTTGGTGACGCGCGAGATTGGGATCCAGCTTCCGGATCACAAGGAGCGTCTGGTCTACGGACGTCTTGTCCGACGCCTACGTGAACTGCAGCTCTCGGATTTCGAGGACTACATCAAGATTCTCGAGGATCCCAGTAGTGGGGAGATGGGGGAATTCGTCAACGCCGTTACGACGAACGTCACCTCATTCTTTCGCGAACCGCATCAGTGGAAAGCCCTCCGCGAGACGCTGTTGCCAGAAATCGTCGCGAACAAGAGTGAGAAGCGCCTGCGCATATGGTCTGCAGGCTGCTCTACTGGCCAAGAGCCCTACAGCATCATGATGTGCCTGGGGGAGTTTTTTGATCAGAGTTGGGATATTCGACTCCTTGCGACAGACCTCGATACGAAAGTCATTGCGACTGCTGAGAGTGCCGTCTACAGAGAAGAGGCGGTAGAGAACTTCACGCAGACTGAGAAGAGACGGTGGCTCCTTCGCGGAACCGGTGAGCAGAGTGGGATGGTCTTGGTGCGCCCCGAACTGCGAGAGAATATTACCTTTCGCCAACTCAATCTACTCAAACCGTGGCCCTTTGATGGGCCGTTCGACATTATCTTCTGTCGAAACGTCATGATCTACTTTGATAAGGAGCTGATGTTCAATTTGGTTGCTCGATTCGAACAGAGACTTCGCCCTGGGGGGCTCCTACTTATTGGGCATTCGGAGTCGCTCCTTGGGGGGGACTTTCACCTAGGGGCCGTCGCAAAGAACACCTATCAACTTCCCTGGACAAACGGGCGAGCAGCATGACGCTTTCCGCGGAGCAGAGTGCAGGCGAGTCTTATTCGGAGTCTTGGGATCCCAAGTCGAGACGGGATGTACTAAGAGTTCTCCCGGGGGGGTACTGCGTCACACAGGGGAGTCAACTCATAACCACAGTCTTGGGGTCGTGTGTTGCGGCATGCATACGTGACCCACAGGCGCGCGTGGGCGGCATCAATCACTTCATGCTGCCTGAAGCGCCGGAGGATAACGGCCGGGGGATGTGGGGCGGCCTCTCTGGGTCTGAGGCGCGCTACGGTGACTTCGCGATGGAGTGCCTCATTAACGAACTAATGGCTCGCGGTGCCATCCGGGGGCGCATGCAAGTTAAGATCTTCGGCGGTGGTGATGTCATGGGTGAAGAGAAACGTGGGGCCTCATTGGCCCGTTCCGTAGGAACACGCAATGTGGCATTTGTTCGCCGCTTCCTCGAGAACGAGGGCTTTTCGGTGCTTTCCGAGGATGTTGGCGGACGGTGCGCAAGAAGCGTCCGCTACCTTCCTGTCACCGGGCAAGTCTGGATAAAGCACATGGAGCACCGAACGTGCGCCGAAGAGGTTGAGTATCGCCGTAGACTCCGCAAGGAGCGCATGGAGACCAACGATGTGGAGTTCTTCTAGTAGGAGAAAGTAGGAATATGGCCAGTGCAATTCGAGTTCTTATCGTGGACGATTCTCCACTTATCTGTGAGATGCTGACTGGCATCTTCTCATCCGACTCCACCTTTGAAGTCGTTGGCATAGCTCACGATCCGTACGAGGCTCGCGACCTCATCAAACGCCTCAAGCCAGACGTCATCACCTTGGACATCGAGATGCCGAAGATGGACGGGATTACCTTCCTCAAGAATCTCATGCGGCTTCGGCCCATGCCCGTGGTCATGATTTCTTCTCTAACCCAGCGGGGTAGCCGACAGACTCTCGAAGCGTTGGAGGTCGGTGCATTCGATTTCGTTGGAAAGCCACGGGCCGGAGGACCCGAAGGGGATGTGACCCTGGTACAGGACGAAATTCGCCGAAAGGTGCGCGCCGCGGCTCGCTCACAAATAGCCAAAGCAAATCAGCCGCGGGCTGTCGCTGTCGCGGCACCGACGTCTATCGGTAGTGACAATGCGTGCGTTATCGGAATTGGCGCATCTACGGGCGGAACGCAGGCGCTCAAGCAGGTGCTCGCAGAGATGCCAAGCGACTCGCCGCCCATACTAGTTGTACAGCACCTGCCTGCTTCCTTTAGTGTTGCCTTCGTCGAGAGGTTGAATTCAATCTGCCCAATGAAGGTGTGTCTTGGGGAAGACGGGATGCGCCTTGAACGAGGGCACGTCTATGTGGCTCCGGGGGACTTTCAAATGACGGTTAGTGGACACGGTCGGATTCACAAACTCACAGTCAGGGCATCTGGCCTTATCAATGGCCATATGCCCGCCGTTGATCCACTCTTTAATTCCATGGCGACGAGCATAGGTGCGCGCTGTATTGCGGCACTGCTGACCGGCATGGGGGCCGATGGGGCGGACGGGCTTCTCGCACTCCGCAGTGCAGGTGCTCATACGATCGCGCAAGACAAGGCATCCTCCGTGGTTTGGGGCATGCCTGGAGAGGCTGTCAAACGAGACGCTGCCTGTGAGGTTGTCGACCTAGGGAAGGTCGCCGCACGGCTAGTAGGCGCAGTGCGAGGTCTGTAGAGGATGCCCAACGCCTCAGAATAGGATGAAGCTACAGGAGTTCGCTCCCAACGCCTTGGTCGTCAGATTGTCTAGATGGGCGCGAGGCCCCGGCGATTCGTCTTTGACTCTTTGAGAGCACTCTGAATGCTCCTGGCAAGAGCCTCTGCGCGTGCATTCGATGAGTCTGCGACGGAGGCGGCCTTTTCGCTGTACTCATCCTCATAGTAGAGTTCGGTGAGAAGCACCATGTCTTCCGCACCCGGAACTCGAAGAGCTTCGAGACCGCGGGCAAACTCTCTGGGGGTCGTCGCATCATCGCGGCGAAATCCGCGCCTAGCGAGTACTCGGAGCGTGGCAAGGTAGTTGCGCATCACAACTCCTCGTTTGCGATTCGCGCGCCTGGGAGCAAGGGTTTCTTCAACGCGCTTGCGACTTCGCCAATATGAGATCATACCGATGAGCAACCCAACGAAGATGACGAGGGCTGCGGCTTCGCTCTTGTGACGCCGCGCCCAGGCGCTGGCACGCCTCAGTGGATCTCGGAAGTACTGATTCGCGCCCTTCTTGACGGACGAGCCAAAATTCTTGAAGAGCTCTAGTTGTGAGTAGAGGTCGTATTCGATTACCCACCTAGACCACTTGAAACGAAGGGTATCGGCGATGCGGCGCATCTTGTCGAGGAATCCGAGGCTACCGCGGCCCAAGAAATCGGCCTCTCCAGCGGGAGTCGGATCGAAGGTCACCCATCCTTGGCCAGGGAAATAGACTTCGACCCACGAATGCGCATCACCTGCTCGTACTGCTATGAAACTGTCGTACTCGTTCCACTCGCCGCCGAGGAATCCATTGACGTTGCGGGTGGGGATACCGAGGCTACGAGCCATGACGGCCATGGCCGATGAGAAGTACTCGCAGTGCCCTACTTGTCGCTCGAATAAGAAGAATTCGACCGGCTCCATCGCGCCTGGACTCTCCATCTCCAATGTATAGCCAATCTCGTTGCGCAGCCACGTCTCTAGTGCAAGAGCCTTGTCGTATTGCGTCGTCGCATCCCTGGTAATCCACCGGGCCAACTCTCGAACTCGGCACTCGCCTGAAATGTCGCTGGTTTGCCACTCGCCCAAGGGCAACGTGGCCGTGTTGGCACATACAGGGATTTCCTCCGGAAGCTGGAGGTAGCGCTGAAATCCCTTTGGGAGCTTTGTTCCCGCTCCGCGTAGCAATTCCGCTCTTGGTGGCCTTGGGTCCGAGTACACGGTGTATTTGATTCCCGCATTGTGATGCTGGTGGATAGCGTCATGCCTTCCTGGTTCGGTCGTCTTGTTGATCTTGATTTCGGTCTCGAATGCCAGGGGCATCGATGCGCCAAAGAGCACGCTGCTCCCGATGGGTTCGAGATAGATGTTCTGCTTCAGCGAGCCCTCGAGCCTCTTGTCGAGAGCGGCCTCCTTGAGCCACGGCTTGTCGTAGAGGAGGTGGTTGGTGGTCCAGCGTTTGCCCGAAAGTTCCTTGCGCTCGGTCTTCGGTTCTTGCCTGCTGCTGTATCCCCATTTTCCCTTGGAGTATTTGTCAAAGGCTACGCCGCGCCAGTGAATATAGGGGGCCTGCCGTCCGGCGTACTGAGAGTCGACTTCGACTCGCATGACGACGGTGGTGTCCTTCTTGATGACGCCGTGTCCTCCAAGTTCTACACCTTCGCTAAAGCCGGCCATTGTGATGCCGCCTCGGCCTTTGTCGAAGAAGAAGCCGAAGCCGATGCGAGGAAATAGCAGGAAGAGGCTCAGAGCGCTGGCGAAGATCGTGAGTGAGACGATTGAGGTGCCAATGAAGAACTTGCGCCCGACGATGCGCTTCGAATTCATGACTCGCTGCACTTGCACTTGTTCTGCTGCATCTTCTTTGCCGTGACGTAAGAGGAAATTGTTCTCCAACTCGCGGCGCAGGTGGAAGATGGTCATGGCCCAGGTGAAGCTCACGACGTAGCAGAGGAAGAAGAACCCGTAGGTTACCTCGGCGTTGAGAACGGTTCCCGCTGTGAGCAGCAGGAAGCTCAGGAGGTAGAGGTGCAGGTAGTCCTTGCTCTCTCTGCGGTGGTAGAGCTTTGCCAAGAGCAGTGTTACGAGGAATTCCGCTCCAGCCAAGAGAATCTCAGAGCCCGCTAGTACGCTGATGACCTCGTAGACGAAGATGAGAGATGCCAACGTCGTCCAAACCAGCGACCATGTTTCAAAGCGGATTCTGGGAGGCTCCCAAAACCAACTGCCCGCAATGCTTGCTAGAGCGAGAATGACGACGAGCGGATTGAGTAGGCCCGATACTGCCACTGCCAAGAAGGCGCTCATGATCACAGCATAGGTCGTCACCTTGTGTGCCTGGGCAAATCGCATCTACCTTGGAACCTCCAGTACGTGACTCGCCTGGGCGGGGCGAGACCTTGCGGAAATCCCCTTTGGGACCACCAATACCGATTTTGTGCGCGGCGCAATGTCGGCGGAGAAGGCGTCGTTCTCGTTCTTGGTCTCCAAGAGCGCTAGTGCCTTGAGCACCCGCTGGAGTTGCGTATCACCGGAGGCGAAGGGCACAAGCAGATCGCGGCCGACGAGGCGTAGCGCATAGCCCTTGTCGAGATATGCGCTGGCAAGGGATGCACAAAAGCTAATCGCGTCTTCTAGCGCCTGTTCGTCCTTCTCGCCTCGGGTTTCGGGCAGAGCATTGTCGATGAGGAGAGTCATGCGGCGCTGGCTCTCGTCTTCGTACTCGCGCACCAGGAGTTTTCCTTCGCGGGCGGTGGAACGCCAGTGGATTGAACGGCGATCATCGCCGTCGCGGTACTCGCGCAAGCCGAAGAACTCGCCTCGCCTGCCTACAACGTTGCTCTGCTGATCGCCCAAGAGCTGGCCTCGCGGCGGGGGCAAGGAGACCGGATGCGTGGAGGGGAATACGAGAATCTCGCTAGGATTGTTGTAGCTAGTGCTCTTGCGGAATAGCCCAAAGGGAAATTTCGTAGAAACGCGAAAGCCCTGGAAGCGATACAGGCCGCGGCGACTTATTGTATGTCGGTAGGCCGTGTGTTGCGTCTTGCCCTCGGGGATTTTCAAGAAGTAGCAACGCTTGTCGATAGGGTGACCTTCACAAATATCCTCGACCTCCAGTGAATAGGAGGCCAGGCGCTTCTTGCAGTTCTGGGCCTGCAATTCCATGAGGAAGGGGCGACTGGCATAGATGCGTCTTGGCGCTTGCCTGGTGATGCGAACTGCACGGAGGCAGATGTCACTCAGGATGCCCGAAGCGATGATGACCGAGAGCAGCCAGCCCAGTAGGAGGTAGAGCAGGTTGTTGCCGGTGTTGATTGCGGCGAGACCTATGCCAATCGTTATGCCAACGAAGTACTTGCCCTCGCGGGTGAGCTTGAGGGTGCGGGCGCCATGAAAGCTCTTGAGGATGCGGCCCGGCAGGCGAAATGGCCAGGTAAGAAGGCGCCAGAGCATTGGGGCCCTAATTGGGTACGGCGACTCTTGAGACGATTTCGCCTAGTGCGCTCTCGCCTTCTTCGCGAACAGAGGCAAGCGAATCGTGTGCGGAGTTTAGAACGCAGCGGTGTGCGAGGGCGGGGATTGCCAATTCCTTGAAGTCGTCGGGGACACAAAATTCCCGGCCATCAACCATGGCGCGTGCCTGTGCAGCTCGGTACCAGGCGATGGCGCCACGGGTTGAGACACCGACTTCTAGACGTGGTGAGTTGCGTGTGGCTTCGACAATTGCCATCGCGTAGTCTAGAAGCGGATCACTGATGGTCACGCCTTCAACGGCGTCTTGGAGAGCACGCAGGGTATCGTGATCGATAACCGGCGAGAGCTCCTTGATGGGGTCGGCAGCGCCGCGCTGCCGCATGATGGCCCGCTCCTGTTCCGGGCTTGGATAGCCGATGCGAATACGCAGGAGGAAGCGATCCATCTGCGACTCAGGAAGAGGGTAGGTACCGAAGTGTTCCGCAGGGTTCTGGGTCGCAATGACCAAGAAGGGGTCGGGCAAGTTGTGGGTGATGTCGTCGACAGATACCTGGCCCTCGCTCATGGCTTCCAGTAGAGCGGATTGAGAGCGCGGCGTTGTGCGATTGATTTCGTCAGCAAGAATGATGTTGGAGAAAATGGGGCCTGGACGAAACTCAAAATCCTGCTTGTCTGCCTTGAACATCGAGACCCCGACAATGTCTGAGGGCAGGAGGTCCGAGGTAAACTGTACGCGTCGGAAGGTGCCACCGACCGATGCGGCGATAGCGCGGGCAAGGGTTGTCTTGCCGACTCCGGGGATGTCCTCGATGAGCAAGTGGCCCCTTGCGAGCAATGCTGTGAGACACAGACGGATGACCTCGTCTTTGCCTCGAATCACCTTGGCTACATTCGCCTCGAGTGCTCGCAAGGAGGCGATCGCATCTTTCGGTTCTCTCGACTTCTGTGGGGGCGTACTGGACTGAGGTACAGAGGCGGACACTGCCGCTAACTATAGCACCAGAGCTGCCAATGCACTCGTCACGAGTATGCTTGCCAGGACGCAAAACGCCCTGCCGTATCCCCTGATTGGGGAAGGGCAGGGCGCATGAGATGTAGGTAGAGCGATACTCTAAGCCTGGGCGGCTTTGACTTTCGCGATTTCAGCTGTGAGCGTCTCGACGGTGTCTTCCCACTTCGCAACCAAGCCGTAGTCGGCGACTTGGAAGATTGGTGCTTCCTCATCTTTGTTGATTGCGACGATAGTCTTTGAGTTCTTCATGCCGGCCAGGTGCTGGATGGCACCAGAGATGGCGACGGCGATGTAGAGATCTGGAGCGACAATTTTGCCAGTCTGTCCCACTTGCCAATCGGCTGGCACATAGCCTGCGTCTGTAGCTGCGCGGGACGCGCCCAATGCTGCGCCCAATGAGTCGGCGAGCTTCTCGAGGATGGCGAAGTTGTCGCCATTTCCCATGCCGCGTCCACCAGAGACAACGACCGATGCATCATTGAGGTCTGGACGGTCACCGCCGCCGCCGCCCTCCAACTTGACGAACTCAGCGCCGAGGGCATTGATCTCGCCTGCATCTGCAGTTGTGCTGCTTCCAGCTGCTGCCAAAGGCTCCGCTGGAGCAAACTCACTCTGACGAGCAGTCACGCAAATAATGTCCGAAGAGATCTCGATTCGAGAGAAGGCATTGCCTGCAAGGATCGAACGCTTGAACGTGTTCTCTCCATCGATGTCGGCGATGTCGGAAGCCATACCCGAATCGAGCAGGGCGGCGACCCTCGGAAGGATGTCCTTACCAACGGCGCCTGCGGCGGCGCAGACGAGGGTTGCGCCCTCATCCTTGGCAGCCTTCGCAACGATCGGTGCGTAGGTCTCCGCGAATGCGTGCTCAAGGCCGTCATTCTCGACCACGACGGCTCTCGAAGCGTACTTGCATGCATCATCGGCAGCCGCCGAAACGCCTTTGCCGATAAGCAGTAGGACGACATCACCGCCGTGCAGCTCAGCTGCTTTGCGGGCGAAGGTGATGGCAGAGAGAGAATTGGAACGGAGAGAATCTCCGCTGGTTTCACATAGTGCTACAACGTTTCCCATTGCGATTCTCCTAGAGCGCTTTCGCTTCTTCTTGGAGCTTTTTGACAAGCTCTTCGACGGATTCAACAATCTGACCTGCGGCTCTTGCCTCGGGCAGTGTCACTTCGAGTTCTTTCACGACAGGGCTGCCGCTAACGCCCAGATCTGCCATGGTCTTGTTGTCCATAGGCTTCTTCTTGGCTTTCATGATGCCCTTGAGAGATGCGTAGCGCGGGCCATCCGCGTACTCATGAGACTCAGGAGTGATGCCGTTGGCAATCGCCTTTGGGCTCACGATTCGAAGATCTACGGTGGCGACGCCGGGCAGTGGGAGCTTCTTGAACTCCACACCGGCATCCACTTCGCGGCTAACGACACATGCCTTGCCATCGTCGACAAGTTCGATCGAGGCGGCGAAGGTTGCTTGCGGTAGATTGAGCAAGGCGGCGAGCATCTGACCAACCTGGTTGGTATCACCATCGACGGCTTGCTTGCCCAGGAGCACCATGTCGGGCTTCTCTTCGTCGTAGACAGCTTTGAGCGTCTTGGCAACGAGCAGCGAGTCGAGCTCGGCATCTTCACTGGCCACGTGGATGGCGCGGTCAGCGCCCATGGCAAGGCAAGAACGCAGCTGCACGGCAGCGTCGTCGGGACCGATGGTCACAATCACCACTTCGCCGTCGCGGCTGCCTTCATCGGCATTCTCGGTAAGACGAAGAGCGGCCTCAACCGCGTACTCATCGAACGTATTAACGACCCACTGGGCACCACTTAGGTCCAGCTTGCCGTCTTTGATATTGGCTTTGAGTTCCGGATCGGGAACTCGTTTTACAGGGACGAGAATCTTCACAGCTTCTTCCTTTCGAGGCCTCTTAAAATGAGAGCGCCGACCCAGTCGGCCGCGCGCACGATATCGAATTTCTGCTCGGCTCCCAACAGCCAGGCCAGTGCAAGCTCGTCGACCATGCCAAAGATTCCACGTGCCGCAACGGGCGCGGGAATCTCGGCATCAAAGTCGCCCGCTTCCTGGCCATCGGCAATGATGGTGGCGAGAATCTTGAGGTACTCACCGAATTGGGGATTCGGGTGCTCCTTCATGAATTTGGCGCTCTGGCGCAACTCGACCGTCAGCACCTCAGCGAGATTTGGGTGCTCCTCCACCATGCCAAGGTGGGTGCGCACAAAACTCTGGAGCTTCTCGGAAACCGTCTCGGCCACGGCGACGTTGATGCGCATCCGCTCACAAACCTCGCTCATGCGGCTCTCAAAGAGCGAAATGAGTACATCATCTTTGCTCTTGAAGTAAAGATAGATAGTGCCGTCGGCGACGCCAGCTTCTTTGGCGATTTGGGAGACCTTGGCCTGGAAGAAGCCGCTTTCGGCGAAAACCGTCTCTGCTGCAGCCAAGATCCGAGCGCGTTTGTCGGACTGGGAGGGGCTGGCAGATCCGGAACCCTGGGTCGACGCCGATGCGCTGATAGTCCTGTCCTCGAATACTGAATGAACGGTCATTCAGTGACTCAATACCAGAGCGTGACGCGGAGTGTCAAGACGGATAGGGGGGAGTCGGGGGGAGTCGCATCCCGCAGATCTGGCTGCTTGCACTGGTGAGGTGTGCTAATAACCCGCGCGTGACCCTGATATCGCTACGCACAGTATTCGTCGCCGCCGTGGTTTCCACCATGGCCTTTTCCACAGCTTGCACAAAGAAGGATGGCAGCAAAGAGGATGACAGCGCCGAAGCTTACAAGGACATAGAGAAGACTTTCGACAAGTCAGAGCCGCCTGCCGCAGACCGCAAGCCGATTGAGGGCGTCGATGTCTCCAAGCTCGAGAAGCACATGCAGCCCGTCTTCGAGGCCCTAGTGGACAAGCTTCCGTCGCCATGCGGCAAAGCCCACTCGTTGCGAACCTCGAGAAACACTGACGCCGACTGCAATAGGGCACCCTTCGCTACCGAATATGTATTTGAGTTGACGCTGGACGGCGCTAGCGAGTCGGAAATCAAAGAACTCTACAAGCTTCGCTTTGACAAGACGAAAGTCGTTGATCTCAAGGTTTCTGCCCAGACCCCCCATCACGGCCCAAGTGACGCCCCTGTGAAGGTGATCGAGTTCTTCGATTATGGCTGCCCAGCGTGCAAGATGATGGAGCCCATGTTCGAAGAGTCCCTTAAAGGCTACGAGACCGAAGTCGCCGTCTACTACAAGCAATTCCCACTCTCAGCCCACCCTGATTCCCAAGGAGCTGCGCAAGCCGCATTGGCCGCGCACAAGCAGGGCAAATTTGACGAGATGCACAATATGCTCTTCGCCGATCAGCACGCGCACGAGCTCGACTCACTCAATAGCTACGCCGGCAAGCTTGGCGTGGACATGGCGCAGTTCAAGTCGGACTACGCCGCCATGAAGGCCGTCGTGGACGCGGACAAGGCCGAGGGCGAAGCCGTTGGAATCTCGGGGACGCCAGCTGTCTATATCAATGGCCGATCCTATGACGGCCCTAACCACCCTAAATACTTCAAGATGTGGATAGCCGAAGCCCTGGCTGAAGCGATCTAGTCGTCTCTCTCGTCGCTGTTGAATCATTACCAAGCTTTCTCGTCGAAGGTGCGTATGTCCGTAAAACTCTTCTCCTCTCTGGCAATCGCTGCTCTCGTGGTTTTAGGTCTGGGCACCACTGATTCAGCCAACGCCAAGGTGCGCAAGGGCGACCGGGCTGCGGAATTTGTCTCTGTGAAGGATGCGGCAGGCAAGAAGGTCTCTATCAAGAGCTTCAAGAACCAAGTCGTTGTGCTCACCTTCGGAGCAAGTTGGTGTAAGCCCTGCAGCAAAGAGCTGCCCGCCTACGAGCAGCTTGCGAAGAAGTACGACAAGAAGAAGGTTATCTTCATCGCCATCAACATCGATAGCAAATTGTCCAAGGGCAAGGCCTTCATGAAGACGTCTGGTGTTTCGAGCATGCTCAGTCTCTACGATCCGAAGAGTTCTACCGTCGAGACCTATGACCCGCCGACCATGCCGAGCACATTCGTCATCAAGAAGGGCATCGTCAAACACGTGCATGCTGGCTTCCGCAAGGGTGATTCGGCAGTGCTCAAGAAAGTCATCGACAAGAATCTCTAGCGCCGGGGCAGTTTTGGCATGCTGATGTTTGCCACGGCAAGTCGCTACTCATCGATGGCAAGCGCGTGCCGGCATGCATCCACGCCATCCTTGATGACAAGTCACGCTACATCGTAGCTCTGCGCGTCACCGACAATGAACGTGAGGTCGTGATGCTCGAGCTAATGCTGCAGTCGCTGAGGAGCGTTGGCGCACCAAGAACCCTTTACCTCGACAACGGGTCCACTTACCGCGGATGCGCCCTAGAGACGGCCTGCAGCCGTTTTGGCATCCAACTCTTGCATGCCAGCCCCTACGATCCGCAGGCCCGCGGAAAGATGGAACGCTTCTGGCGCACCATGCGGCAGGGCTGCCTCGATCACCTCACCAACG
>JAAEPE010000836.1 GCA_024222395.1 Myxococcales bacterium | reverse complement strand
GAGGACATCGAGAATTGTCCACTCCACAACAGGTCTTGCCGACCAGCGGAATACAGAACAAAAATCCCAAAGGCCTAATTGGGGGCCTTTGGGAGAATAGCGAATACGGATACTAGATGCACTCAACTAGAGCAGGCTACTCCTTAGCAACGCCCGATTTTGGTCCTAAGAATGGGGTCCACCTCATTCAAAGAAGTAGAGCAGCTAAGTCGTGAGCAAGCGTTGGTCCTGGACTTCTCGGCGAGCTACTGCGCACCGTGCGAGCAGCTCGATGTAGTGTTGCAAGGGCTTGAGCATGACTACGGCTCAAGAGTGCGAGTGCTCAAGGTTGATATCGGCGAGTGCTCTGAGCTTGCCCAGCACTTCGGGGTTCGCTCGGTACCCACGCTCCTGGGAATCGTCGCAGGGGAAGTGCGGGCTCAACAGGCGGCTTCTCGCGCTCCAACCGGGTGCGAGAGCTATTTGAGGAGCTCGCAGTGGCATAGATAGGGGAGGGGACTCGCTTCGCTTGAGCGAGTCTCTAACTGCCACCGGAGCAGTCGACCATGATACCCGGAGCTCCATTCGATAGCGCCGCACGCGATCCATCCGGTATAGGAGCCTTGCTCGCCCTCGCTTCGTCGTACACGACGTAGGTGGTTTCTGCACTGACGAGCAGAGTATCGTCGCTTGGGCGCACCACATCTGCCAGGAGGCAGAACGAGGTGTTGCCGAGTGACTTGGTGCGTACTTGTACGTCTAGTACTTCATCGAAATGTGCTGGAGCCTTCCACTGTAGCTCCTGCTGCACGAGACGCCAATCGATGCCGCCTTTGTTGGAATCTACGGAGCCAACGATATGCCGAGCGTATTCAAGAGCAGCGATGTCGATGTATTCTGCGTAGCGCGCATTGAAGACGATCTTCTGACCATCGCATTCGTGGTATCGCACTCGGAGACGGTAGATGAAGGGTAGGGGCATGCTGGGGATGGAGTGTAACCAAGCCAGTGCTACAGTGTCCTCCGATGAGCAAGAACTTCGCACTGATGGGAGCCGCTGGCTACGTTGCTTCGCGCCATCTGCAAGCCATCAAGGACACAGGCAACGAGCTATTGGCAGCCTGCGATCCAAACGATTCGGTCGGGGTACTTGATCAGTACTTTCTCGATACCAAGTACTTCACCGAGGTCGAGCGATTTGACCGTCACTTGGAGAAGCTAAAACGTCGCTCGACCACAGAACGCACCCACTTCGTTAGCATCTGCACTCCAAACTACTTGCACGATGCACACGTGCGGTTGGCGTTACGCGTCGGAGCGGACGCGATCTGCGAGAAACCCCTAGTAATCAATCCTTGGAATCTTGATCAATTGGCGGAAATGGAGCGCGAGAACGAAGGGCGCGTATATACAACCCTACAATTGCGGTACCTGCCTTCGATGATCGAGCTAAAGAAGAAGCTCTCGAACTCGACCAAGCGCGCCGACATTCAATTGAGCTACATCGCGCGTCGGGGCCCCTGGTATCAGATTTCGTGGAAGGGCGACGAGGCGAAGTCGGGTGGGCTGGCACTGAATATTGGAGTGCACTTCTTTGATCTATTGCTCTGGCTCTTCGGGGCGGTGGAATCCTCGGAGATTCACTTGCGAGAGGCGGAGCGATGGTCTGGCGCAATACAACTCAAGAACGCAGACGTTCGCTGGTATCTCTCCACGAGGCCCGCAGACTTGCCCGAGGCCAGCCGTCTGGCGGGCAAGACGGCGTATCGCTCACTCACCATCGATGGCGAAGAACTCGAGTTCTCGCATGGCTTCACAGACCTGCACACCCGGGTCTACGAGGGCATCTTGGCCGGGGAGGGGCTTGGAGTGGAGAGTGCGAGGCCTTCCGTCGAATTGGTCTACGGGCTTCGGAAGGCCACGGTTAAGGTGCCCTTGGGCAATGCCCACCCCATGTTCTTTGCTCGTTAGGCTTCCCTTGCCAGCGCTTTGTGTGCAAAGCACACTTTGAGAGCGCTTCGCTTCAGCGCATCGCATTTCGTCGCTGTCGCTGTTGTTGCCTTGGTGCTCGGCTGTGGGCCGAAACCTGTGCAGAAGACAGACTCGACCCCAGTAGCACCACCGGTTGTGGAGGCTGCCACGGAGGAGCCCGCGACTGCGCCAGGCACCCCTCCGAGCGCGACAGAGAAGCTGGCTGTAGCGGCGGAGCCAGAGGCAACCGCTGAAGAGTGCACAGCAGTTGCAGCGGTTCTATCTGCCGGCGGACAGACGATGATTGCCTATGACGATTCGAGCATTTTGGTGGGGCTTCACGCGCCGGTGAAAGCTCGCGTCGACGCACGGACCGAGGCTGGCGTACTTGCTCCGGCGGGGCGTGCAAGCCGTGCTGTGCCCACTTGGCATCGGAGTCGTGGCTTGCGTCTTCTTCTGCCAAGCTCTTCTCTCTAGTCGAACGGTGTGTGGTTTCAAAGGAGACACCATTCAATTGATCGTTCAGAAGATGGCCAGCGAGGCCTACACTCACTGGACAATCAAAACTGGACGGCTCTGTCCAGACAACCTCTCCGACCTGGCGGAGTTCCGAAACAGGAACGACACCAAGGATAGATGGGGCAACGAACTCATCATGCTGTGCGCCGATGAGATGCCCGAAGGCTTCCCTAGACCGCCGAGCGTAAACAATGATCGGTCTAATGGTCCTGCTTTCCCGATTGCAGCGTTGCTCATTTCGTCATTTGTCCCGGCAAAATCCTCATTCGCGCCTTGCACTCGAAAAATCAGAACTCACCATCCTCGGTCATTTTTTTCGCTCGACGGTCTAGTCTCGGAGTTCTTTCCAAGGGGCCCGATGGCAAGAGAGGAACTGCGGACGACATTCCGTCGTGGCGATACTGATCGGCGCACTCTCGGGGGACGGGCAAGGACGAGAGTTGGGTGTCCCTCTTGTTCTTTACAGGAAAATGGATGACCACCTGCCTGTCCGGTAAGTCGAGGCTTCCTCGCTCTGAGAAGCAAGCAGCGCTCGCTCGAATCCAGTTTCGCTCGCTCTTGGGAACCAATGCGAGAGCAGAAGTGTTCTTAGCTCTTCTTACGAATCGCGACATTCAGAATCGCTTCGCGTCTGCATCCGCTCTGAGGATAGCAGGCTACTCTCGCCGCAGTATCGCTTTCGTGCTCGAAGACTTGGAACGAGCGTCCTTGCTGTAGCGGCGTCCCGGTGGAAAGCAGGCCCGATGCCGGCTAACAAAAGGAGGTGCATTGAAGAAGCTCGCGTCTTGCGTATCCACTGCCATTCCCGTTCCTTGGCACTTGGTCTTCCCAACACTTATGGCGGGGGTTCGTTTTGAGCGTGTCTTTGCTGACTCTTCGCCCCTGATGCGATCCGCTGCGGCCACGCGGCTCACGTCGGAAGTGGCGCCCGCGCTAGGAGAGATGGATCTAGTGGTTCCTGAACCCGTACGCGGCGAGGAAGAGAGCTTCGCCGACACTGTGACAACCTGGCTTCTCGACTCGCTGGTGCCGACTTCCTGGCGATAGCTAGCTGGGCCCCACTGCAGGCATTTGATCCTGTAGGCCGAAATGAGAAACGGCTGCCGAGGGTTAGGAAAGCAACGCGGCAGCCGTTGTCTGTATCAGCAGCTCCGGACTAGAAGCTATCGTTGCTGATTTGCATTGGAGCTTGGTTCTCTTCACCAAGGTAGTTTGCGCGGTTAAGCACCTGTCCAAGCTCGAGGCCTGCGTAGTGCATGGCACTGAAGCGTTTGCCTTCGTAGAAGGAGTGGTCGACGTTGTCTTTCGCCATGCCATCTAGCTTGCCCTCGGCAATGACAGCCTGCTCGAGAAGAAGCCAGGAGATAGCTGTTGTTGACATCATTTCTAGAAAGACGTTGGCGCTGAGGGGCACGAGGTGCGCTTTGCCACCTTGGAACCATCCCAAGAAGCGCATGGCGGTTGCGCCGAGGCTTTGGGCAGCTTGACCTAGCTCCCTTACGTATTTTCCAAGTGTTTCGTTCTCCGAGTTCTTCGCAACGAACGTTCCGATATCTTTTAGGAACGCCTGGAAGTTTGCTCCTCCGCGCTGGCCAAGTTGACGACCGACGAGGTCGAGGGCCTGGATGTGATTGGTGCCCTCGTAAATCGAGAAGATCTTCGCATCGCGGCAGTGTTGCTCAACGGGATTGTCTTGCAAGTAGCCGGCACCGCCGTAGACCTGGATAGCTGTTGTAGCGACTTCGAACGCCTGGTCTGAGCCGTATGCTTTGACCAAGGGCACAAGTAGGTCGAGTTGACCCTTCTCATAGGTTTTCTGATCTCCATCTTCGAGAACGTCGACCTTGTCGGCGTGCATACCGAGCTTGACGACGAGAGCTCGAATTCCCTCTGTGCGTCCCTTCATCTCCAGGAGCATGCGCCGAACATCGGCGTGCTCGATGATGGCGACCTTAGGCGCTTCCGCATTCTTGAAGTTCTTCATGTGCGGACCTTGGAGTCGCTCTTTGGCGTACTCAAGGGCGCTCTGATAGGCAGCTGCGGCAACACCCAACCCTTGGGTACCAACACCGATGCGGGCAAAGTTCATAAGCAGGAACATTTGCTTCATGCCGACGCCTTCGACAGTACCGACGAGCTCGCCCAGACAGTCTCCGCCTTCGCCTAGATTGAGCACACAGGTGGAAGATGCGTTGATACCCATCTTGTGCTCGATGGATGCGCAAACCACATTGTTGGAGCCGGATGCATCGAAGTTGTCACGTGGCACGATGAAAAGACTCAGCCCCTTGGTGCCAGCGGGGGAACCCGGAGTGCGAGCGAGCACCATATGAATGATGTTGCTTGTGAGATCGTGCTGGCCACACGAGATGAAGATCTTAGTACCTTCGATCTTGTAGCGACCATCGTCTTGCTTCACAGCCTTCGTGGTTGCGGCGCCAACATCGGAGCCAGCCTGTGGCTCGGTGAGGCACATCGTTCCGCTCCACTTTCCTGTGTAGAGGTTCTTACAGTGCATCTTCTTCTGCTCGTCCGTACCAAAGTGCTCGATGACCTCGGCTGCGCCTTGGGTGAGGCCTGGGTACATGTTGAAGGCAGTGTTTGCGCCACTCATCATTTCATTGGCTGTGAGTGCGAGAGTATTGGGGCCGCCTTGCCCGCCGTATTTCTCCTCGACACCTAGCCCGCGCCAACCCGCTTCGTAGAGTGACTTCCATGCTTCTTTGAATCCGTCTGGAGTCTTGATCTCGCCGTTCTCAAGAATGCAACCGACCCTGTCAGCAGACTCGTTGATAGGACCTGTGACATCGCAGACCCACTTGTAGACCTCGGCGAGCACCATGTTGACCTCTTCTTCGCCCCAGTCCTCGTGCTTGCCTTTGCCTAGAATGTCTTGCAGGCCGAATTGCTCAAAGAGCAGGAACTTGAAGTCGCGGAGGTCACAGCGGTATCGATTGATGTTTTGGGACATGGGTACTTTTCCTGGGATACTCTTCCTGAAGATTGCGCTTGGGTTCGGTGGTCAAGAAGCAGTGAATGAATGCTCATTCATTTTCCATTCTCTACGTTCTGACTCGCCGCGTCAAACCCAATGACACAATTCTGTCGATCTCCCCGCAACTTGATCTATAGAGTCATGTAGTTGAATTCTCGTCCCCAGGCCTCGTCGGACGAATCTGTAAAACAAGAAGGTTAGTGCTGTGTCCAAATCTCTAATACTCGCATCGTGTCTCCTGGCCGCCGGTGGTCTCACCCTTGCCAGCACGGCTCCAGCCTCTCTCGCTTGGGGCCAGGGAAGGGCCAAGTCTGGGGCCAAGGTCACCGGAACCATTACGGGAACCATCAAATTCTCAGGCAAGGCGCCAGTGCGCAAGATGGTCGATACCTCGAGCGATCCGGTCTGTGGATCTGGGCAAGAGGCCGACAAAGTCGTCGTCACTAAGGGCAAGCTCCGAGACGTACATGTGCGTATCAAGAGCGGCACGGCCGGCACCCACAAAGCTCCCAATGCCTCCATCGTGATCGACCAGGTTGGCTGTGTGTACCAGCCCCACGTCGTGGGAGCGATGGTCGGCCAACCGGTCGCGGTTCGCAATAGTGACAAGACGATGCACAACGTGCACGCCTACATCGCAAACGAGACCTGGTTCAACCGCTCGCAGCCCGCGGGAGCTCCGGCAATCGTTGAGCGGGACACGGGAGTGGCAGGTGAAGTTTTTGAACTCAAGTGTAATGTGCACCCGTGGATGGATAGCTATGTACCACTCACCGACCATCCCTACTTCGATGTAAGCGATAGCAAGGGGAGCTTCTCTATCAAGAACGTACCTGCTGGGACCTATACCCTAGAGGCGTGGCATCCCAAGCTCGGCCTCAAGTCGAGCAGAGTGACGGTTGGCCGCAAGGGAGCCAAGGTCACGTTTCGCTACCCATAAGAAGTATTCTGAACATCCTACCAGGGCTCCGCGATGATCCCTGGCACCACTGTGAGGTCCCTGGATCCCATGTAGGTACGGGCTCTTACCTTC
>JAAEPE010000835.1 GCA_024222395.1 Myxococcales bacterium | reverse complement strand
GGCCTGGTCAAATGGGCCGAAACTGCAATTGCAGAGGGCTTCACCGTTTTCGCGCTGCCAGAGGCTCACCAGAAGAACATGAGAACCAGCAATTTGCTCGAGAGGCTCAACAAAGAAATTGGGCGACGAACCCGAGTAGCAACGATGTTCCCAAACCAAGCTTGGTGCCTGCGACTGGTCTCGGCGATCCTCATCGAAACCTCCAAGGAGTGGGAGACCGGGCGACGTTATCTATCCGAGGATGCGGGGTGAACCACTTTTGCAGAGACAATGTTGCTTTATCGAATGGACAATATGCGGAGCTACCTGGGGCCGGGCCAAGGTTGCAGTGCGGGTGGTGCATGCAACTCGGTGACTCTGGATTGCGTCTCCACCGCAGGCCCGGCTATCTGCGTAGACAAGAAGGGCATCAACGAGATCTGCAGCCGAATAGAGTGCATGCCTGGCCTCGTATGCGAGAACGAATTGCCCAATCCCCTCCCATTCCGAAGTGCATCAACCCCCTGCCCAATGGCGCGGAATGCTCTCGGGGCGACGACTGCCAGTCCGGGGAGTGCGCTTCTGATTCACAGGGCAACCAGTCCCAATGCATCAATCCGCTGAACTGCTATTCCGATCCGACGTAACGCAGCTTGCCTAGCGGCCTGAGTATTCGAAAATCGTCATCACCCGCCACGCCGGCGAGCCCACCTCACCTGGGCTGGTGCCTCGCGCCGTGGCGATCTTCAGAGTTGCCCTATCGAGCAGGTAGGCAGCCAAGCCGACCCGTGCCTCCCCAGGAGACGGCCCGCCATCATCGCCGCGGACCTTGCTGTACTCGAGTATTGCCCCTAGAGGGTATCTGGGATGTCGATATTCGCCGGCAAACGTGCCAACAAGCTCATTTGCATGCGCACGAGCGGGGGAGAGAAGGATGACCTCGGTAGTCCGCAGCCTGAGACCGGCTTTGGCCGCAACGCGCCAGCCCTCCCCTTGGTAGTCCGCGAGTAGAGACCAGGAGACTACGAGACCCGCTTCGCCCGCAAAGTGATTCTCGTTGCCAGTAGGCAGACGCAACCCTAGCGAAAGGCCATAGCCCAAGCGCGCCGAAGGCTCTTCCTGCAAGCTAAGTTTGGCGTGCAAGCGGGTATCACCGAGAGCTACCGGATCCAGGGATTCTTCGGAGAGCCCAATGCCCTGCAGGCGATCTCCGTCTTGGGCCGCAACAATGGGTAGTGCCACCCCGAGTTGCAAGCGCTGGCTAATGCCCCTGGCAACGGCGACCTCGTATCCGAGCCGAATGCGGACAGGCACACTAGCCTCCTCTCCTCCTACTAGCTGAGTAAGCACGATGGGCCGATTCATCAGAGTCGCCATGGCAGCCACATGCATCGAAGACGGCTCCAAAACCCTGGCATCGGTGCCCGCGAGAAATCCACCGGGGCCAGGCTCGAGCCAAAACCTCTCGATGCCAAAGGCGGGCTTGTCTATCGAGGAAACCTGGGCGTGTGCTCGCCCGGGGGCGAAGAGCCAAAGCACTAGGCACGAGGCCAGCACTAATGGCCAGCCTCTCATGCGCTAGCTAGCTCGCCGTTGCTCTCGTAAATACGTATCGGTGAGACGTGCCTGTAGCTCTGCGAGCGCGACCGGAGGAGCGCCATTCGGTCAATAATATCCGCACGGCTTGCTGACTGCCCGCGCATCATTTCTACAATATTCGCAATGGCTGCGGCTGTACCCGACGGATGAAAGAGGAAGGTGCGCCCCAAGGAGACGACGCCGCCGTATCCCAAGAGGCGAAGCTCTACGATATCGCCCTTCTCAAGACCAATGAGGGAGCGTTCCTCTTGAACGGAGAACTCGGCGCCTCCGACCATGTCGAGCACGTCCATCCTGCCCTTCTTGACCGAGCGAATTTGCGCGAGACTACGCTGCGAACTGGCGAGCGCTCTAAGCGCAGTAAGTGTCTCGTCATCCCGCTCCTCGGCTTGGGCAAGAACCGCGGGCGCGCATCCGGTGTTGCGCCATGGCCGCTCGACGACGTACCACTCTAGAAGGCCGCGGGTGAAGCGCTCCCACTGCTCGTCCTCTTCAAACACCCGGCCCCGTCGTTCGGAGTAGGCATCTTTCGCGCATCTCAGTTCGTCGTCAAACTCACTCTTGCCATAGTGAGCAATGAGCGCCTCGGTGCAGCGAGACAGGATCGCGACGGCAGACATGGCGACGGCAGACATGGCGACGACAGACATGGCCCTATCGCGCGCTGCGCACTCGATCGAGAAATCGCCGAAATAGGTAGGAGGCGTCGTGGGGACCGGGGCTCGCCTCGGGGTGGTACTGAACGCTGAAAACCGGTTTATCTATCAGCTCGATACCCTCAACCGTATCGTCGTATAGATTTTTGTGGCTGCACCGCACGCCCTCGGGAAGCGTTGATGCGTCGACCGCGAAGCCATGGTTCTGCGACGTAATCTCGACCTTGCGAGTGCTTAGATCCATCACCGGGTGATTGCCACCGTGATGACCAAAGGGCAGCTTGTATGTCTTAGCTCCTAGAGCCAGGGAGAGAAGTTGATGGCCCAAACAAATCCCGAATATGGGTATGCCACTGGCCACGAGCTCGCGCACTGTCTCGATGCCCTGCTGCACTGCAGCCGGATCGCCGGGGCCGTTGGACAGAAAGATCCCATGCGGATTGCGGGACAAGGCCTCGCTGGCTGGGGCGTCTGCGGGCAGCACCGTTGTGGCGCAGCCGATCGTGCGCAACTCCCGGAGGATGTTGCGCTTGAGGCCAAAGTCATAGGCGACGATTTGATGCTCGGCCGAAGGCAAGACGCGCCCCTCGGCAAACTCAGGGGGGATCCATGAAGGCTGGCCCCACGAATAGCTGTCCTTGCAGGAGACCGTTGAAGCTAGGTTTTGGCCCTCCATTGCCGGGCTTGCCTTGACGCGCGCCAGAACCCTGTCGATATCGGTATCGGTGGAAATCGCACCGCGCATCGCCCCCTGATCGCGAAGCACCCGTGTGATGGCGCGAGTGTCGATGCCCTCGATGCCTGGCACCGAGTTCTCTGCGAGAAACTCTGAGAGACTCACCTCGCTGCGCCAATTTGAAGAGACGGGGCTGGCCTCGCGAACCACTAGCCCGCGGCAATGCAATACCGCGGCTTCCATATCTTCCCGGTTGATACCCGTGTTGCCAATCTGCGGCGCTGTCATGACGATAATCTGCCCTGCGTAGGACGGATCACTGAGTATCTCTTGATACCCGGAGAGCGCGGTGTTGAAGACCACCTCTCCAATGCCCTCGATTTCCGGCCCAAAGGTCGAACCGCGAAAGACACGGCCGTTCTCAAGCACCAGGACGGCTGGACGTTGCTGTGCGGTCACTGGCAAAGCCCTCTCGGGTCGAAGACGGCCTTGCCACCGAAGAGGGTGAGCATGACCTGCCCCGGAACTTCGCGACCGTGGAAGGGCGTGTTCTTCGAACGGCTCTGGGTTTTGTTGCGGTCGACGACCCAGCGCGCCTCTGGGTTGAACATAACGAGGTCGGCGGGGCTGCCCTCCGCCAGAGTTCCGATGCCCTTCTGCAGGGAGAAGAGTTTGGCTGGGCCTGCGGTGAGCAGATAGACCATGCGGTGCAGGTCGATGACGCCATCGTTTACTAGCTCAAGCGAGAGGCTGAGCGAAGTCTCTAGGCCGAGCATGCCGCAGGAAGCACAGTCGAATTCAACATCCTTTTCGACCTCCGAGTGGGGGGCGTGATCTGTCGCAATACAGTCGACCGTGCCGTCCGCGAGGGCCTGCAAGAGCGCCTGCCTGTCCGACTCATTTCGAAGTGGTGGCGCCACCTTCATGTCTGTGTTGTAGGAGGCACAGGCGGCATCGGTAAGAGTGAAGTGATGTGGGGCAACCTCGCAACTCACAGCAAGCCCGCGCTTCTTCGCATCGCGAACCAGGTCCATACTGCGTCCTGTCGAGGCATGGGCGACGTGGTACTGCGCTCCCGTCCACTCGACCAACTCGATATCACGAGCCACCATGATGGACTCGGCCTGTGGTGGTTGCCCACGCAGGCCAGCGCGAGTCGCAACCGTGCCCTCATTCATGACGCCGCCTTCAGCCAGATCTAGGTCTTCTGCGTGCTGCACCACTGGCAGGCCAAAGGTCTTGCCGTATTCAAGTGCTCGGCGCATGAGGCCTGCATCCATAATGGGACGACCATCATCGGAAACCGCGACAATGCCCCCTTCCTGCATCTCACCAAACTCGGCGAGACTCTTGCCTTCGAGCCCCTTTGATACGGCACCAATGGGAAGAACTCGTGCGATGCCCACTTCCTTCGAGCGGCGGATAATCAAATCAGTGATAGCTCGGCAATCGTTGACCGGCCTGGTATTTGGCATACAACACATCGTTGTGACGCCACCTGCTACTGCTGCGCGGCTGCCGGATTCGATGTCCTCTTTGTACTCCTGGCCTGGTTCCCGCAGGTGCACATGCAAGTCTACGAGGCCGGCCACAACCATCTGCCCTCGACCGTCGATTTCGCGAACGCCCTTGGGGGCGGCTAGGCCGGCGCCGAGCTTGGCAACTCGCCCTTCCTGAACCAGCACGTCTACTTCGGCGTCGAGAATTTCGCCGCCACTGGCATCGATGACACGACTGGAACGAATCAAATAGTCCATGTGGGCGGCCTCGTTCTATCGTCTTCCAGGCACCACCTGCAAGGGCCCGCTGCAGCTTCAGCTCAGCCGATCTCGGGACGCCCCTACCCAGTGCTCGCAGCCCATGGTATTTCAGCCTCATGGCCGAGACTCTCAAATCCGTTCGGGGCATGAATGACTTGCTTCCGCCTGATTCTGCGAAGTGGAACTACTTCGAGAGCCGGTGCCGTGAGCTCTTCGCGCGGTACGGCTATCAGGAGATTCGCACGCCGATCCTCGAGAGCACGGACCTGTTCTCCCGGGGTATTGGCGAGGCCACCGACATTGTCGAAAAGGAGATGTACACCTTCCCCGACAAGAATGAGCGCTCGATGACCATGCGGCCAGAGGGCACCGCCTCATGTGTGCGAGCCTACATTCAGCACTCCATGCACCGCAAGGAGCCAGTGACGCGCTGGTTCTACTCGGGGCCCATGTTCCGATACGAGAAGATGCAGACCGGTCGGTACCGGCAGTTCTACCAGATCGGTGTCGAGGCATATGGAGTGGCAGAGGCCACGGTGGAAGCCGAGCAAGTTGCCATGCTGTATGAGCTGTACTCGAGCGTTGGAATCAGCGACCTCACGGTGCTTATCAATTCCGTCGGCAGTGGCGAAGACCGAGGCCGCTACCGCGAAGCACTGACTGCATTTGCCGCACTGTTCAAAGCCGAGCTCTGTGGCAACTGCCAGCGCAGGCTGGAGACGAACCCCCTTCGCGTCCTCGACTGCAAAGTGAAGACCTGTAAGGCTCTTCTGAAGGATTCACCTTCGATTCTCGACAGCTTGAGCGAGGCGAGCACCGCACACTTTGAGCAGGCTCAAGAAGCCCTCACTTCGATGGGCGTTCCCTTCACGGTCGACGCACGCATGGTCCGAGGCCTGGACTACTACACGGGTACGGTTTTCGAGATTGTCGCGAGCACAGAGAGCCTTGGTACGCAGAGCACGATTGTCGCTGGCGGCCGCTATGACGGCTTGGTCGAGAGCCTGGGCGGGCCCTCGGTGCCGGCCGTAGGCTTTGCTCTCGGCGTCGAGCGAGCCATCTTGAGTCTTGACGGCGACCCAGAAGAATACCGAGCCAAGCCCGACGTCTTCGTGGTGAGTCGAGGGGAGGCTGCGGCGGTGGCCAAACTCGGCCTGGCTGCTGAGCTACGCGCTGCCGGGCTCTGCGTCGAGTTCGAGCACAGAGCCACCAGTATAAAATCCCAGTTCAAACGGGCCGACAAACTAGGCAGCCACTTCGTCATTACTGTGGGCGACGAGGAACTAGCCGCTGAAACCGTCAAGCTCAAGGATATGAGCGAGCGGACCGAGGAAGAAGTGCCAAGGACCGAGGTGCCGAGGCTGCTAGACCGTCGAGTGAAAAGAATGACCGAGGGTGGTGAGTTCTGATTTTTCGTGTGCAAGGCGCGAATGAGGATTTTGCCGAGGCAAATGACGAAATGAGCAACTCTGCAATCGGGAAAGCAGGACCATCAGACCGATCATTGTTTGCGCTCGGCGGTCTAGCTACCCGCTGCGGCGAGTAGCTACTGGCGCCAGGCCCAGAGCGCAACCACCCCTGCGCCCAGAGTCATGCACGCTCCCAGAATGCCGAGAAGCCCCAAGCCGCGTTCTCCTCGCTGTTTCGCAGCAGCGCTCGCAGCTTGGCTCGGCGCCCGCATCTCTCCCGAGGGCGCGCCAGAGCCTACCTGCGGGAGCCGTGATTCGACTTTGGGACGAAGCGATGACAGAGCAATCTTCGGCAACTCACCCCAGCTAAGCGTCTCAATCATCGTGCCATCGGCACGGACTGCAACAACTTCAATGTGCTTTCCGACAACGTGCACTCGAAGGTGATGATTGGTGCGTTCGAAGAACTTAGTCGCTTCCAGGTCGATATCCCTGGATTTGGCCTTCCGACCGTAAAGGGGAGCGCCACCGCCGCCAGAGACGAAGTAGTTAACGCCGTTCTTCTTGGCGCGACTGTAAACATGATCGTGCCCCGAAAACACTGCATCGACTTGATACTTCTCGAAGAGTGGGGTCCAAGCCTCGCGTAGTTCGCTCTGCCCGCCGTGCAGCGAGATAGAGAATGGTGGGTGGTGCATGCTCACGAAGATGTGCTCGGTATCCTCATCCAGTCGCGCGGATTGCAGTTGCTCTTCGATCCAAGCGGTTTGATCTGTGAGAGCAAAGGAGTAGGTGTTTGAGTCGAGGATTACGAATCGCGCACTGCCATAACTAAAAGCGTAGTATCGCTCTGGATCGGGCGAGTTCTCGGGGAGAGAAAAGAACTTGCGGAAGTTGCTAGCGGTGCGCCCCCTGCCCTGCCGATCGTGATTGCCAAGCGATGGGAACATCGCCGCCTCGCGTAGAAGTGGGCCTTCGATTTCGAAGAGCTCGTCCCAGTCAGCGCGCGACGAGCCTTCGTTGACAATGTCGCCGGTGCCGAGAAGGAAGTCAGGGACTTCTTGGCGAATCCGCTCGATGACTCTAGCGTGCGCGTTGGCATTCGACCGGCTATCGCCGTAGACGACAAAGGAAAATGGCGCGCCAGCGACTGGTGCTGTCGCGAACTGCCCCACTCGAGTAACTCCATCACTTTCCACGGTGTAGCGGTAGCGCTGTTCGGGCTTGAGACCATCGAGGACTACCTCGTGAATCTCCTCTGCCGTGCTTTCAAAGACTCGCTTGGGCTCTGTGTGCAATGTGAGCGTAGCGGGTGTGGAAACCGAAGATTCCCAGAGGATCGTAATCGAGGTCTTGGAGACATTCTGTAGATACGGCCCCTTCTCAAACGGGCGGGCATCTGCCGCTGACGCACCTCCTGCGAGAAGCGCCGCTATAGTGAGCCACCGAAGCATTGCGCCCGAGCGTAAGACGAGCGGTCTCGTCCCTGCAAGTTCTGCACGGCACCGGCTCACTTGCTGTACCTAGCTCGAGCAAGCACGCGAATAATGTCCCGAGCAGAGTCCTCTAGATAGCCATATCGGCCAATGAGATTCTCGAGAATCGTCTTAGATTGCAGCCTATCCTCGTCACTCAAGGAGGCGGCCCCATCGCTCACGTACATGAGAAAGTGCCCCACAGCGAGGGCTACGGCTTTGTCGTGCTCCTGAAAATACGAGTCGCGAAGTGTTAAGAAATAGCCAGCAAAGATCTCCTCGTAGATCGGCTTGGTATTCGGATTGTCGAGGGACCAGGCGCCAATTTTCGAGATCAGCGAGTGGCGGAAGTCCTTGGCCTCCCCCTCTATACCAAGGGTCTTCTCTACCTTGGTCATCATGGTCTCGTCCGCGGGCTCAGACTTGCCCGTATTCGCGTTGCGAATCTTCTCACCCTTTGTGAAATGCGTGACGTGGAGAAGATAGAGGTCGAATAGTCGGCGATACGCGGCATCGTCGACTAGCCCCATCGCCCCCTGAAACTCTTCGAGCACTCGGTCGAGGAGTCGCTGGCGCACCTTGTCGATGAGCGTTCTATGATCGTGAAAGCCACCTGCCTGTGGCTCTTGCTTGAGAAAATCGTAGACGGAGACCTGTTTGCACAGCTCCTCGAGCTCCGCGAGGATTGCCAGTGGCGAGACATAGTCGTACGCAGCGGCGTTGGAGGCGTTAAAGAGCACACTCTGCAATTCGCGGGGAGAGGCCCCGGTGAGTCCTTCGTAGACCGGATACGACTGGCTCTCACTGCGAAGGTCCGCCAAACTTGCATGGAGCGCCTGCCTCTGAGCCGTCGTGAGCCCCTCCGGCGGTTTGCCGGAGCCGTAGAGTTCGGCCTTTTCTAGCGGCCCTAGCTTATCAACAACATCGGCAATGTCCTTGGGGTATTGCCCCGCGACGGGCTTGCGGACCCTGGTCATGACCGCCCAAAGCGCAGTCACATAGGCGCAATGGGGTGCCACGTGCCGCGAGCGCGCAGCTTCCCGCAGTTTGGCTTCGTAGATGAGTTGCTCTTGCGAGAGCTCGAGCAGATAGGGTACGCGCACAAGCTCGACCCTGCCCTTGAAGGACTGAAACTCAGGGATTTCCTTAAAGGCCGAGAGATGAATCTCGTTGCTCGTGCCGATGAAACAGAGGTCGAGATATAGCGTTGCGTTCTGCAGGCTTACGCTCGACTGCTCCACCGTCGTAAGCAAGTACTTGAAAGCCTCCAAGGGGCGTTTGAGTAGATCTGAGTATTCAATCAGGCCACGATTGCCGGCAACCAGCTCGCCGCCATAGTAGAAGAGTGCCAGAGACTGCAGAGCGGGCGGCAAGGCAGATATCGAGTTGTCCTGGGTGACTTGCCTCTCGTGGGCATCCACACTCAACTGTGGTTCGACGGTCACGTAGCCTTCGCGGTAGCGATGACTTATGAAAAATCGCTCAACCTGGACGTGGCGCAGGACCCGCAGAAGGTCTCCCTTGTAGCTTGCGAGTAGTGCCTCAAAAATGCCGCGATTTCGATGAGAGAGTTGTCCGTGCTGCAAGTAGTCAGCAATGACAAATCGGCCCTCCTCACCTGCGTTTTGACCGCCCTCCGCAGAGAGCCAATCGCTCATGAGTTCGCGACGTTCGGCGAGTGGCAGCAAGAGCAACGGGTGGTCTCGCAGCTCGTCGATGAACTTCGCATCGATGAGATCGTCGGGAAGATGTGCGTAACTTTCGGACGCATCGGCAATGTCGTAATCTCCACCGGAGAAGCCGATGTCGCCCCGAGCGAGCTTCTGCTTGGGGAATATCCAGTTGAAGCGATACATTGCTCCTTCGTCTAGCTCGGAATATGCCTGAAGCCCTCTGCCGATGCAGCGCACAAGGGTGCTCTTCGCGGACCCGTTCGGACCGTGAAGGAGAATGAGCTTATTGGCCGCCCCCTCGCTCACAAAATTGCAGAGCGCGCGGTACACCTGATTCTGCACCCCCTCTTGTCCGAGTAATTGGTCTCCGCGCTCGGACCATGGGCAGTCGAAGAGCTTGAAGCGCCGCTGGGTGCCCCAGGCGTATTTCACGTCCTGCGTTCCCCAGTGGTCGAAGCAATCCTTCGCGAACTGTGGCGACGAGCGCAACTGCGCTCTCGGCCGCTCTTCAGCGAAGTCCAAATACTCCGCGAATGACATAACGCGCTTCTTCTCTTTGAAGCCCGTCTGAAGCCCCTCGCTAAGAATCTTCAGTCGTGCGCGCACCCCCTTGCCCTCAGATCCCATAATCCTAAGATTCTACACCTGCTTTCCCGGACAGCCAGTAGCTTCGCGTCGGATTCAGTAGGTGTAGGTGCCTTGGGAGGTGCTCGAGCGCCGACAAGCTACTTGACGTTAAGCGTCCAAGCCAACTCGGCCTTCTTTGGATCGCATGTGGCGTCCGTGCAGACCGCGAAACGGAAGTCCGCCGCAAATTCTTTGGCACCGGCCCCCTCGGGGCTGCAGCTCACTTTGAAGAGTGCCTGCTTCTCGGTGAACTTCTCGGCTTCCTTTGCGCCCTGGGTATCCGTCTTCACCGTGATCCCCTCCGGTGCTTTGATCTTGAGTTTGGTCGGAAACTCCTGATTGATCTTCCACCCAGTCTTTGGAAGGAGATTGATCGTCACGGTAGCTTCGGAACCGCTCGCGAGGTCTGTAGGGATGTCGGCCTTGACGATGTAGGTCTCGGTCTCCGCAAGGACGATACTTCCAACTTCGAGCACTTTGGTTTTGCCATTGGCGCCGACCGCTGTAACCGTCTTCTTGCCAGGAGCCGCGATCGCAGCTTCTAGGTCTCCCGATTTTGAAGGCTCCGCAGCGGTGGTCGTTGACTTGGCTGGCTCTGCGTTGTCTTTCTTGGCGGACTTCGAACAGCGAGCCGCGAAGGAGACCGCGGCAAAGACGCAAACAACAGTGGTGATGCGGAGGAGATAGCGTTTCATGATGTAAGTATAATCGGAAAGTGCAAAGGGGAAATTCCCGAGCAGATCCATTTCACACAATCCA
Organism: Myxococcales bacterium; assembly: GCA_024222395.1. GTDB lineage: Bacteria > Myxococcota_A > Polyangia > Haliangiales > Haliangiaceae > NORP324. The sequence goes on along the minus strand of JAAEPE010000835.1, from coordinate 28,187 downwards.
AGTATCCGACACACACCTACTCAAACTCGCCACTACTTGCGACGTTCCAGCTTTGAAGCACTTTCCAAGCCTTCGGTAGGTAGCTAACATGCTGAGAACGTGCGAAGAGCGCAACAACTAGGGAGATACCACCTCCTCGATCGCATCGCCTTTGGCGGTATGGCGGAGATCTATCGGGCCAAGACCTTCGATGCCTCGGGGCACGCCCATATTGTGGCAGTGAAACGAGTTCTGGCGCACCTGGCAGAAGACGATGATATCATTCAGATGCTCGTCGACGAGGCGAAGATTGCTGGCCTGCTCAAGCATCCCAATGTCGCCCGAGTCTACGAGTTCGCCCGTGCCCACGGAGAGTACTTCATTGCGATGGAGCACGTAGATGGCAAAGACCTTCGCGCCATCCTCGAGAGGTGTCGTCAAGACAAGAGGCCAATGCCGCCTAGCCACGCAGCCTACGTTGGCGCGGAGATGGCTGCAGCGCTACACGCAGCCCACAGCGCGACGGATAAGTCAGGTGAGAGCCTCAAGATTGTTCATCGAGATGTCTCTCCATCCAACATTATTTGTGCCTACGCGGGCGAGGTGAAGTTGTGCGACTTCGGCATCGCAAAGGCGACACTAAGCCGGGTGCAGACTCGAACAGGCGTTATCAAGGGCAAGGTCAAGTACATGAGCCCAGAGCAAGCGCTCGGCCGCAAACTCGATCACCGTTCAGACATTTTCTCACTGGGATCGGTGCTCTACGAAATGCTCACTCGAGTGCCGCCCTTCACGGCCACCAGCGAGATGGGCCTTCTCATCAAGGTTCGTGACGCAAAGTACCGACGTATCAGCGATATCGTGCCGAATGTGCCCCCGGAGATTGAGAGTATTACCGACAAGTGCCTCGCACGGTCCCGAGCGAATCGTTTCCAGTCGGCTGACGATGTGCATCGAGCACTCAGCTCGTTCCTTCGCGGCACGATGCCCAACTACAGTCGCAGCCACCTGGGCCGCTATGTCCGCAAGCATTTCAGTTCTGAGATCGAGCGTGAGCTGCGCATGCTCGAGGAATACGTAGTCTCCGCCGAGCCTTCGAGCGACGTCGGCGAGAACCTCATTTCCAACGTGCTCGGTCCCAATGCCGAGTTTTCACGCTTCAGCCCGCACGCTGATGGCACCCAAGTCGAAGACTCCGAGGCTGAGACCGACGTACGTGGAAAGTGCGACCAGGGCGCGTCGACTCGGGTCGATGACGAAGACGAGGAGCGCACTGAGATCAACGCCTCCCCTCAGCAGTTCGAGACGAATGCCATCGAGCAGCCAGGTGGGGTGCGCCAGGCGGGCACAGCTATTCTTGACGGAGCTCCAACGCGAGGGCGCATTCGCTCCATGCCAGCCGAGATCGACGAGGAGCTACACAACGCGCCGACGCTCATTCTTGATGGTCGGCGACGCTAGTGCGTCTGCATTAGTGCTCTGAGGCTACAGGCGTCTCTGCATCGGCTGCGGGGGCGTCTTCAGTTCCCGGTGCGAAGAGTAGCTCCATTGTGACGCGCTCCTCGCCGCTATCGACCTCGTGGGTTTCTCGGCTTTCGGCTCCGTCCTTCCGAATAACGAGGGTGATGGCACCACCGCGAACCCTCTCTAGCCGAAAGCGCCCCTCCGCGTCCGTCTTCGTTTGTATCGCACCGGCCGAGACCGTCGCCCCAGCAACTCGGTCTCCCGTCTCGTCACGAACAATGCCAGCCAAGATGCTGCCACGGCTCATTTCCACGATGACAATCTGCGGTACGGAATTTCGCGACCGCTGCGCGACGAGCACAGCCGATGTCGTTGCGAGAGCGTAGTCATCAAGGCTCGCTGAAATCGTGCAGGGGCCAGCAGGTACTGCGGCAAAAACGACGCGCCCTTTCTCATCACTAGTGCCGCGCGCTTCACCGCTCTTCCCTTTAGGCGCGACCACCACGCTGGCCATCGAAATTGGAGCGTCAGAACGCACGTCTCGTACGTGAATCTCGATACGCGCCCCCAAGGGCACGATGATTTCCAAATCCTCAGACGTTGGGACCGTGACTCTCAGCTCTGGATGCTCTGAATGCGTAACGAGCAGCCCCTGCTGCCCCGGCAAGAGCCCCTCAATGCGGAAGAGCCCTTCTGAGTCGCTGCGGGCGGGGCGCACAGGAAGGCCACTGGGATTCTCTGCTACCGCAACAAGAGCTCCTCGCACCGGGAAACCCGCCGCGTCGACAAGGCGTCCCTCCATGACCGCATTCGCCTTCACCAAGGAGATGTCGAGATATTCCACCGCAGCGATGAGACCGCCCTTAGATAGCTTATGAGGTTGCTTGACCCGACCGTAGCCCACCGCCTCAACAACTAGCTCTATCCTTCCTGCGATGGGTGCAAATGCGAATCCACCACCTTCATCAGTCACGGAGCCCCCCTGAGTTCGTCCATCAAAAAATCTCGCAAAGACCGATGCACCAGCGACAGCCACGCCATCGCCCGTGAGCACCTTTCCGGAGAGTTTGGTTCCCGTGTGCAGGACTACGTTCTGTCGAACGGCTTTCCCTTTCGCACGAATATTGAGGAGTGCGGTGGTCGCGGTGGCGAAGTCGGCGTGACTTACGTGGAGACGGTATCGTCCCGCCTGCACCCCCGAGATCCGAAAGCGCCCAAGACTGTCCGTCACAAAGCGCGATGGTCGGCCGACCGCTACTACTGTTGTGGGCTCAGCTTCACCGTCGAATACCGGCGTCGCAACTCGGCTCACGAAAGCTCCTGGAGGTGGCACCAATGGGATGGGGCCTAAGAGGACTCCCAACTCGCCTCTATCTAGAAACTCTTGACCTGTAGCCAGAGAGGCGGCCTGCCCCTCGGTGGCTTTGGCTGCTGCATATCGCCGCTCTTCGCCTCCAGCGCCAGTCCCTACCAGCTGTACGTGGGCATTCGCCAATACGCTGTCGGAGGCGGAGCGCACAACTCCGAGGACTTGCCCACCCGTTCCAATCGTGAGCTGCAGCGCAGTCTCAGCTTCGGAGGAGAAGGTCTGAATTGCGCTGGGAACGTAGCCAGGGGCGGAGGCCTCGGCGGTCCACCGTCCCGCGAGAAGCCCTGGGACAACAAACGTGCCATCCTCCAGAGAGACGGCGGAGCGAGAAGCCTCATCGCTCGTCGCGCTCCGCATCACTACGTCCGCCACAATACCTAGGCCTGAACCACCCGTTTCAACGACGCGCCCCGTCACCGAGTGCGCCACCTGCATTGTCACGTCTGCCCCCGCAAACGGCCCTACTCCTACTCGCTCGATCCATTGGATTGGGGCCGCCTGCCCAGGCCCCTCTGCCCAGATCTGAAAGCGCCCTTCTGCGAGGCCACCAAACTCGAAGCTGCCATCGGCCTGCACACGCGCTTCGCGGCGCCGCGCCTGCGACTCTGTCCTAAGATATACTCTCACCTGGGCCAGGGCTCCCATGCCTCCCAACACCTGCCCCGACACCTGGACTTCCCTGGAGACCAGCATCAGTACTCCCTCCCCAGGAGCATCGACGAAGCGCAACTCGGCGGTGACCAATCCCTGCCCCTCTATGCGCAGGCGATGCCTGCCCGCGTATAGGCCTGAGAGGATGAAGGCTCCTTTGGCATCCGTTGTCGCGACAATCGCCTCACCCGATTCGGGCACCTCGCCTCGTACGCCTGGGCCCAACTCGAGTGAGGCGGTGACGAAGGCCCCTGGAATGGGCTTGCCTAGTAGGGCCCCACGAACGACGCCTGTGAGCACGTGCTCCCCGCTGCCTGTTCTGGGAGCAAGTGCCGGTCGTCGGGCTTCCAATTCCTGGCCTCGGCCGGCCGCGTCAATCTCAACAGCTGGCGCGGAATTCTTGGGCGACGACGGCTCGCCCGTGGCCCACCAGAGCAGTAGGCCTATCCCTACCAGCAGGGTCACCAAGCCTCCTAAGGCGTGAGTCGTGCGTTTGCGTGAGGCCGGCATTCAGTGGATAGCCCGCGGGCGGGGTAGACTCCGCGCCCGGAACACGGCCATGATACTCACAAGCAAGGAGCATGATGGAAAAGTCGAGCAATAGTCTGTTCGCAAATGAGCGCGAAGCAAACCTGGAGTCCACAGTGGCCATGGTGGAAGACGTGCTCATTGACCTAGGTCACTTTGTCAATGAGTGTCGCGCTGAGCGACCAGGGAGCGCCCAATCCTGAATCATTTGCAAGGGCTCAGCCAACATCGACATCGACCTGGTCGAGTACCCGAAGTCCTACCGCCTGCGAGTTTCTGCGACGGTGATGCCCCTCACCAGCGACGTCAACCGAGAAGTGCTCTTTTGCGCGACTCCTAGCTCTCGACGCTGTCGAAATCACTGGTGCAGCTTTTGCGCTGCAAGACACGGAAGTGGTCTTGCTCAGTGAGAGAACAACCCTCGACCTCGACCGCAGCGAACTCCGAGACCTCGTCGAGACCTCGACGAGACCTCGTCGAGACAGTGCGGACATTTGCCGACGACTACGATGATACGTTGGTCGAAGAGTTTGGTGGCATGCTCGGCAAACGCTCGTGGTGATCTTGCCGAACACCAATCTTTGAGTCGCGACCGGCGTTTGACTCGCGAGCTTCGATAGAGGCCCGCTGTGCGAGTCCTCCTCGCAACTCAGGCTCTGGCGGATGGACCTTCCTCGAGTGCGATGCCAGTCACGAGATTTGGACAAACGGTGAGTGAATCGTGGCTCTCAAGTACGTTGCCCTCGGAGTCCTCGAATCGAGCGCGGGCTAGGGTGACGAGTTGCACCTCGCCCTCGTTCGGACGGCAGTTGCTCAGGTAGCCTACGATGCGAGCACCAGTATCGAATTCGATTACGATTCGGTGGCTGATCATGTCTCGGATACTGGAGTAGTTCGGCATGGGGCGACCATATACCAAGGTCGGCCTATCTGCTATCGCCGGGGCAGGCTGAGAGCCCACCAGGAACTGCCCCCCCTCTCGCCGCCTCTGCTACGATTCAGGGGCCGGTTCGAGTACCTGATGGAGCCAAGACAGTTTGGAAATTACACGCTCCTTGAGCGAGTCAGCCATGGGGGAATGGCTGAAATCTTCCGCGCGAAGTCCTTCGGGGAGGCGGGCTTTGAGCGCGAGGTTGCACTCAAGCTGCTATTGCCTTCGATGGCGACCGACAAAGAGTTCGTCGAAATGTTCATCGATGAAGCCAAGATCGCTGGCCAGCTCAATCACGCGAACATAGCTCAGATCTTTGATCTCGGAGCAGTCGAGGACAGGTACTACATCGTCCAGGAGTTTGTTCAGGGACAGGACCTGCGGGCCATTTTCAAGCGCAAGAGCGCAACGCAAACCAAACTCAAGTACTCCACAGCCTGTCACATTGCGATCAAGGTCTGCGAGGGACTGCACTACGCTCACAACAAGCGAGACCAATTCGGCAAGCGCCTGAACCTGGTGCATCGAGACATCAGTCCTCACAACATCCTCATATCGAATGAGGGGGAGGTGAAGATCGTTGACTTCGGAATCGCAAAGGCAGACGGACGTTCCACCGAGACAATGGCAGGTCTCGTCAAAGGCAAATTTGCCTACATGTCCCCAGAGCAGATTCGAGGTTTGCCTGTCGATCATCGCTCCGACGTATTTGCGACGGGTATTCTCTTGCACGAGATGCTGACCTCGCGTCCGCTCTTTCAGGCCGCCACGGAGTTCGAGACACTCAAGCGAGCAAGAGCTGCGAAAGTGGACCCACCAAGCGTTTACAACGCAGAAGTACCAGCCGAACTCGACGCCATCGCTCTCAAGGCTTTGGCTCGGCACGTCGATGATCGCTACCAGAGTGCCAGGGAACTGCGAGACGATCTTTGGGCATTTGCGCGTGCGAACAATGCCTTTGCAGGCCACGAGCAGCTCACTAGCATGACCCCCGATGGGGACGATTGCGGATCCAGCATGCAGTTGGATCTCGTATCAGTGGTTCGCGAAACACCAGAGCGTCCCCCATCCGACCTCGCTACCACATCTCTCCACACGGGTGTCGAGCCAGTTCCTACCGGCGAGCAGTCCGTGGTCGACGACGAGTACATCGAACCGACTTCGCCGAGGGCTATCACAGCCGGTAGCCAGGACTACGACGACTACGGCGATGACGATGACTACGGCGATGACGACGATCCTTCAGGGAATCGTACCGTCGTCGATCCACACTTCGCCGGCATCGCGGTATCAGGCACCGAAGACGATACCGACCTCGAGGACGATGATTTTGACGCTCAGTGGGCGGCGGATGTCGGCGGCGCGCTCGCCGGCAACCCGTCTCCCTACGCCAAGCCCGCTCGGAGACACTCGATACCGCGCGATTCACACAACGTCCTCGAAGAAGAGACAACTAGCAGCCTAGGCGACGATGTTTACGACCAACCTACCGACGAGAGGGATGGTATCCAGCCAATGCATGCGGGGGGGCACCCGCCACTTGAAGCGGCGGAGCGAGACAGGCGAGCCAGCACAGTTCCGGCCATGCCATCCAAGGCAGCGGCGGCACCAATCTCTGTGGACGGTCCCGGCCCGTACGCAAGAGCCGAGACAACGAAGCGTGATCGCAAGATAGCACTTGCGAGAACTGAGCCCATTTCCAAGGAGCTCCTCGCGCGGGCGGTGACCCCGCCTCCGGACGTGCTGACCCCGCCCCCCGATGTGCTGCCCCCCCCGGACTCGGCTCCCCAGGTTGGCCTAGCGATTTCTCCAGCGCAGGTTGGGGCACTGAGGCAGCACGGTTCGGCGCCGGTGCAAATGCCGCAGCAGCAAGCATCCGCGCCGATGCCGATGCAGATGCCCGACAGCGGGGTCACTGAGGCAACACCGTACGCCAGTACCGCCAGACAACCGACACTTCCCGGCCAACCTCAGCAAGCGCCAGTTCAACAACAGTACGGAGCGGGCGTCCCGCCGGTACCACGGGCCGAGACCGCGCCGATTTCCGCACCGTCCGGTATGGCGCAACTTGCGCCGCCTCACTTCCCCGCCCCGCCGCAAGGGGGCCCAAGCCAAGCCAACTCCGAAAAGCGGCTCTACTACGTAATGGCAGCACTATTCTTCCTGCTCGTCGCAGTGGCGGCCACGCTCACCTTGGTCATCACGGAGTAGCGGACCTGCGCCCGAGAGTCGCTACTTCACTATCGAAGACAAGCTCAGTTCGAGCCCCTCGGCGGGAATGCTCGCGCGAACTCTTCCCTCGATATCGCCAGCCTCGACCGTGCTCGCCTCACCATCACGATCAACCCGGGCATAGACTTCAACATCGCCGGCAAACTCGGTACCCGCGACCATCGAGTTGGCAGCGCTGAGATAGAAGTCCACGGGAAGAGTTCTTACGTCAATGCGCTCCACGGCAAGCGGCTGCCCCAGAATGTCCCCGGTCGCCTTGTTGATGGGGCGCACCGAGAGGAAGACAATATCGCCGACCTCTATTAGGCTCGCAATATCGGTGGTGCTAGCAAGGGTGCCCTTGACGAATATATTGGGATCCACAATGCGATCTGGATTCGGCGCCATGAGTTCGCCGGCAGTCATATCGAGACCGGCGTGCGGATCACTCGCGCCCCCCATATCCAAGCCAGCGTGAGGGTCCCCGGCCCCTCCCAGATCGAGACCCGCGTGAGGATCGCTTGGCACCATCCGCCCAGGGATAGAAGCCCCCAAAGCGGCTGGCCCAGCCCCATTCCACGAATTCGCAATGGGAAGCGCGGCAGCCGAATCCTCGCTCTTGTCGTCACCACATGAAGCGCACAAAACGAGAACCAAGAGACACCGAATCATCATGAGAAGCTAGCCACTTCCCTCGGCGGGGACAAGTCTCCGATAGACATCTTGCAGATGATATGTACGATGCGGCTCTCATGACAGCCCATCGCATCTTGGCCATGATTTGCGGCCAACCGCCGGAGGCTATCGAGGTAGCTCACGGCGACTACCTTGGCTGGTTCGAAGAGGCGATGGGACCACGCGTATCGCTCACGCCCTGGGACGTACGCAATCGAGTGAACGAGCCTACTATTGGCGACTTTGCCGGGATGGTGATAACGGGCGCGCCCTCCTCACTTACGAAGCCTGAGTCGTGGATGGAACACGCCATCGAGCTTATCCGTCAGGCTGCAGAAACTGGCATGCCTGTGCTCGGCGTGTGTTTTGGGCACCAACTCATTGGCTGCGCATTTGGAGCACCCACAACACCAGTGCCGGGCGAGGGAGAGCACGGCACTCACTCGATCTCGCTAAACGAGTCTGGCAAGAATGATCCGCTCTTCGCAGGGATGTCCGACTCCTTCCTCGCGCATCTCACCCACTACGACGAAGTCGATCCAACGGCGGTCTCGTATAGTAACGGACTCAGAGTGCTCGCCCAAAGCAGTGAATGTGCGGTTCAAGCCCTAGCCGCGGGCGACAACATTCGGAGCGTGCAGTACCACCCAGAGTTCTCTACGACACTCATGCAACGATACCTCGACGAACATGACACGGGCAAAGCAGCCCTTGAGTGTGGCGAAGCTTCGCTTGTATTCAAGAATTGGATCGATCATTGGATCGTCAACAAAGCGTCTTGAGTCGCCCGACCCAGCGAGAAGATCACCGTCGCTTGCTCGATGAGGAAGAAGGTACGATCTTCAAGGACGCTAAGCATCGCATTGCGCTGTGCTACCCAAGCCCGTATCGCGCTGCAATGTCCTCTCTGGGCTACCAGAGCATCTATAGACAACTTAACGAAGAGGACGATTTTGCAGCCGACAGGGCCATGCTTCCCGACTCGCCTGCTCCTCTTATCCAGCGGGGCGAGCTCCTGCTGGCCATGGAAACAGGGCAGCCGGTGGCACAGTACCCGATGCTCGCATTCAGCGTCGCGTATGAGCTCGAGATTGCGGGTGTTGTTGACAGTCTTCGCCTATGCAAGCTACCTGCGCTTGCGGCGGTTCGAAAGAGCGACGCCCCTCTCATAATCGCAGGTGGGCCCCTTACATTCTCGAACCCGGTGCCCCTTGTCCCTTTCTTTGACATCGTGATCGTCGGAGAGGGAGAGGAACTATTCCTAGAGCTCTGCAAAACCGCTGCGACTCTCGAGTTTGATCGAACACGCGTTTGCGATCACTTCGCAGGAAAGACAGGCTTCTACGTCCCATTCGTGGACGGCGACGTGAGTCCACCGGTCGCTCAGGCAAGCATGGCGGCCCTGCCGGCACGGTCGCAAATCATTACCCCAAACACGGAATTGCGCTCCATGTATCTCACTGAGGTGGCGCGGGGTTGTTCTCGAGGTTGCACCTATTGCGTCATGCGAAGAACCACCAATGGTGGAATGCGAGCGATTGACCCCGAGAGCATTCTCGAGGCAATCCCCGAGCATGCGACGCGCGTGGGGCTCGTGGGGGCTGCTGTCACCGACCATCCGAAGATCACCGAGATCGTGACGCCAATTGTGGAAAGAGGCCTCGAAATCGGCATTTCATCACTTCGAGCGGACAAGCTCGATGACGATTTCGTCTCGCTCCTTGGGCGCGGAGGCTACCGCACGCTAACGGTAGCCCTCGACGCTCCGAGCCAGCGAATGCGCTCGCAGATTGAGCGAGTCACACGCGAGCAGCACATAATTCGCTGTGCGGAGATGGTCCGTAGACACAAGCTTCACACACTCAAGCTCTATATGATCCTCGGGCTGCCCGGCGAGACCGACGAAGACATCGACGAATTGATCGACTTCAGCATGCGCCTGCACAAGGTGCACGGAAAGATCGCCCTTGGCATTGCCCCCTTCGTCGCCAAGCGCCACACCCCATTGGATGGTGAGCCGTTCGCTGGTATTTCCACTGTGGAGAAACGTCTCAAGCGCCTTCGAAAGGGGCTCAAAGGTCAGGTAATTGTTCGCCCGACCTCTGCTCGGTGGGCATGGGTTGAATACATGCTCGCGCAAGGGACATCCTCGGCCGGCCTTGCCCTCTACGATGCTCACCTCGCCGGCGGTCGTTTCGCCGACTACAAGCGCGCCTTTGCGCACCGCGGCTGCCAACCAACCGGGCCTGTTGCACGGGTTCGAAGTTCGGCCGAGATTCAGAGCGAGAAACGTGCCGCCCTCCGGAAGCGGCTCAGCGTTCGCCCCTAGGCGGAGACCATAGAGACACACACCTCGCGACCCTAGCGGGTCGCACATCACGATTCACTTTGCTGGCTCGAATTCTTGCTGGCTCGAATTGACAACAAGAATGCGTCGATTGTCTGCAAAGTGTTCGCTCGAAATCCTTCAAAATTGCCGCAGAGGTCCGAGGATCAACGAAAGTCAGCTGGATCGATAGTGAAGCGTTTGAGCCACTTCTGAACTTGCTGCCGCTTCTTGCCCATGGCCTGTGCGACCCTTGTCACGTTGCCCTTGTGTTCCTGCACGAGGAGCAATAGCTCGATTCGGCGTTCCTCGGCGTCGGCACTAAGCTCAGAAGCCGGCTCGGTCAGACGCAGGTGTCCAACCTCGATCTGTCCGTCGATTGCTAGGGCGAGGGCCACCTCCAGTTGCATGTGAAGCTCGCGAATGTTTCGCGGCCATCGGTGTTGCAGAAGTGTCCTCGCCGCAGCCGAAGTGAAGCGGACCTCGGCAGCTTGTTTTCCAAGACGACGTAACACGCTCGCTAGAATTATCCCAAAATCGGGAATGCGGTCCTTGAGCGCTGGCGCAGTGATACGAAAGCCGCACAGTCGGCTGTACAAGTCCTCGCGGAATCGTCCCTGACTCACGTCGTTGAGAAGATCGCGGTGCGTTGCTGCTACCACCCGAGCGTCGACGGGAACAGCCTTAGTAGTTCCCACCCGTACTACCTCGCTCTCCTGCAAGACCCTGAGCACGGCCACCTGAGCGCGTTGCGGTAATTCGCCGATCTCGTCCAAGAAGAGAGTCCCTCCATGAGCAGCCTCGAACAGCCCTTTGCGGTCGCCTACAGCTCCGGAGAAGGCCCCAGCAACGTGTCCAAAGAGCTCACTCTCGACGAGTTCGGGTGGGTATCGCGCCGCAATTTAGGGCCACAAAGGGACCTGTACGCTTGGAACGTTGATGCACACTACGGGCAAGCAGCTCCTTGCCACTCCCAGTGGGTCCGTAAATCAGGACAGGTGCTGAGGAGCTTGCCGTCTGAGACAAATCAGCGAACTGCATACCCAAGGCTGGAATGAGGGTACGCAATCCGATTGGCGCCGAAGCCAAATCGTCGGAAGTCGCGTCCTCCGGCGTTGTCGCTAGCGTTGGCATGCTGCTCCGATACAAGAGAATGGCTTGTCCCACCTCGACAAGGTCTCCACCCTTGAGTTCCTTGGTTTCAACCGGCTTGCCATTGACGAGCGTGCCGTTCTTCGAGCCCAGGTCCGAAACCACGCAGCTGGCCACGCCGACCTTCAGCTGCGCATGCTTACTCGACATGAATTCGTCTGGCAGAGTGATGACGAGTTGGCGCCGTCCATCGACGGTCTGTCTTGCAAGTCTAGCTTCACCACGGCCGATGGTAATCTCATCGGTATTCTCAAGAGAGTGCCTTGACGATTCTCCAAGGGGAGCATCGGCACGAACGACCACGAAGAGCTGCGAGACCGGCCGTAGCGAGTCCGAGCCACTCTCGTCAGGTTCAAGTGTCCGCGTTTTCCCTGACGACGTCACGTGTTCCCTTACCAGTCTTTTCAGAATACCAATCGGCAACCATCTTCGCGCCCTTCGTGTTTCCGGAGTTCTTATACTCCAAGATCACTGCCTCTGCGATTGCTAGCGCCCGCTGCTGCTCCTTCGTTCTTGCCCACAAGATCTGAGCGAGAAGGAAGCACGAGTTATGATTGGCCGGGTTTAGCGCCTGCACGCACCGTCCACGCCTGTGGTCGAGCGACGCCAGAGCACCGTTGAAGCGAGCGCTCTGTTCATCGGTAGCGGCACGTGCCACTGCCGATCGTCCCGCCATGAGCATCGACTCCGCGCTATTGGGGTCTGATTCACCTAGCCTATTCATGCGAATCAGACGGCTGATGGCAGCGGCTTCTACCTCCGGCGTGTTGGCACGAGCCGCCATCATCACACACTTCTGCAGGTACTCATCACACTCATCGTAGCGCTCCAGCCCCGCATACAATCGTCCCGCAGCAAGTAAGAACTCTGCACAAAGTGCATTGTCACCAAACACCTCCATTCGGTCCGCAATCTCCTCGATGATGGCCAGGCCCAATTGCAAACGACCTTGGCACTCAACGATGATGAGTTCTCGAATCCGATCGCGGGTGATGTCGTCCACGCGAGTGGGATTGGCAATCTCATCGCGCTCCCTCGTCGCCGGCCCACCTAGCCCCAGTCCCTCCAGCAAATCATGCATCGACTCAAAGCGATCCTTTGGGCGTATCGACATACCTCGCAGCAAGATTCGACGCAGATACGTAGGAACAGCGGTGTCCCGCGGTGCTTCCCTCACCGTCCCTGTCAAGACAGCCACGGCCAAGGCCTGGTACGTGTTGCCGGCGAAGGGACGCTGCCCGTACAGCGCTTCGTAGAGCGAGACGCAAAAACGAAAACTGATCGGTCCTTGCGTCCGTGGCCAGTCCTTCGTGTTGCTCTGGAGCCATGTAGGCCGGAGTTCCTAGAATCGAACCGTCCATCGTGATGGACACCGTAAGCGGTGTGTCTGGCCGCTTCGAAATTTCTTCCACCTCCGCGCCAATGCTTGTCACCAGTCCAAATTCACCCACGCGTACTCGCCCGCTCTCGCCAATGAGCACATTGTCAGGCTTGAAGTCTCGATGCACGAGCCCACTTGCGTGCGCGGCTATGAGTCCCCGGGCTGCTTGCCCCCAGACGTCGAGTATCTCTGGTATGGAGCGAGGCTCCTCGCCAAGCCAGTTCGCAAGGTGCCACCCGACACGTACTCCATGGCGATGAAGACACAATGTCGAAACGTCCCGACGTGAAAGATGGTAATCACATTGGGATGGCAGAGTTTCGCCATCGCTTGTGCCTCACGGACCAGTCTCGCCCTTGCCGAGCTATCCACGGAGAGCATGCCTCCGCCTAGCAACTTGATCGCAATGGACCTATGCAGATCAGGGTCGCGAGCTCTGTACACCACGCCAGCGCCACCTTCGCCGAGCTTCCCCTCTACGATGTACTCTGCCAAGCGATCACCTGCGCTGAGGGCATTCGCACTCGCGGCCGGGCGGTTCTTGATCACGAGCCCTTGCGGGCCATCGCGCCGAGTCCGTGTCTGGCTCTGATCTCGACTCATACTCACGGCAAGGGTCTCACGTGGCCAAGCAAGACCGCAACGGCGGCCAGGGGGTCAGAAGGCGTCGTCCCGTCATAGGTCAGCTTGATTCAGTGATATTGACGGCAGCCAATCTAAGGAACGACGGTAGATCCGCCCCTCTTCTTGACGTTGCCCTCGACTTTGGATTCACCTAAGACAACTGCTGCATTGCTGCTGGCATCAATCGCTGTTTTGCCGCGGATGTTCGATGAGCTGAATGTGATCTTGCCATCATGGGTGGCTTCCACTGCGACGCCATTAGCCTCGATGGTCGTCCCCGTTACTGTCGCGGACCCGCTTCGTGCACCGAAAAAGCTCAGTGCCGTTTGCTCCCCGATGAGCGTGGCGTTACGAATTTCAAGACCACCACCAGCAGAGCTAACGGCCACTTCGGTGCCTTCGATGATGGTGCCGGCTTGCTGCTGGAGCTGTTCTTCGACCATTCGAGTGAGAGTCACGCGGCGAGCTCTCGGGTCACTGATGTTGCTTAGGTTGCTTAGCCCTGGTCGTAGAGTTCGCTCCACCGCTTGGCTTAGCTTCTTTTCGATGGCCTTTTTTGGATTGAGAAAGTCGAGTAGTCCCATAAGTAGATTCCTTTGTTGAGGGTTGAGGGGTGAGGCGCGTGCTCATGCACGAGCCGGCACTAGACACTTCTAGAGCAAGAGTCGTTCCACCGCTAAGCCTCTAGAAAAACTCACATCGGGACTCAATTCGTTGCTGCACCTTTGCTGCACCGCTTGCTGCACCCTGGGATCCCGTTCGAGGCGACCATCGCCACGATGAAATGACAGAAGCCGAATGCCACGGTGAAAGACTAGAGAGGTCTTCAGAGAACTTCTCTAACCCGCGTCACGGCGGAGTTGCCGATATCTGCGGCATCACAGATGGATCCAGTATCCGGGCACGGCGCGATTGTCATCGCCTACTTGGGGCCGAGCCCCTAGTGCACGCTACGCGTTCGCCGATGCGCTCCGGCCCCAGCGAGCATCATCCCCTTCGAAGGCCACACCAGCAAAGCCAAGGCGGGCCAGGCGCACGATAGGATCGCCGGCAGCCTCGGAGCCAGCGATACCCAGGGCACGCGAAACTTCAAGCGGCTTGGTGCTGCCCGTAGGAGTGCTTCGTACTTGCACGCGAACAAGCGCGGGAGCGCTGGGCCAGTCGAGAACCACGCACAACTTCGTGCTTTCTGCTTCGTCCAGCACGTCGATCTCAGAGACGTAAGAGCGCACGTCGATCTTCTTCGCCTTGCGCTGCACGAAGAGTTCCGACTTCCCAAGAAACTCCGAAGCGGCAGCATCAAGGCGCTCCTGATCCCACGGTTCTTTGTCTTGTGCAGGACAGATGAGTATCTCGTAGCCTTCGATGAGCTTGGAGAGGCCCTTGTCCTGCTCCCCTAGTTCCCACACTCCAGTGAACTTGATGCCCTCAGGCGACACCTCTGCCAATCGTTCGTGCACCTCGGCATCGCTAAGTTCGGTCACCAGGACTACGTCAACGAGCTCACCGAAGCTCGAAACCCCCAACGGCAGGGCCGGCGCAAACTCCATATTGGGCTTTGGACTGAACCCTTTCGTATAGGCCACGTCGATATCGGCCCGGCGAAAGAGCCTCGCCAAGACTCGCATTGTATCCAAGTGTCCCAGGTACGAGATGCGCCCGATTTTTGCGTAGCGCAAGCGCATTCTACGTGTCACTAGCCCTTCGTCCTCGGGCCGTGGTTGAGGGTGTTTTTGGCCTTTGCGCTCCGTGGTGGCTCGCACGACCCTCTCTCGCGGTGGCGATGGCTTGTCGGCCCCCAGACTGCGCAGTGAGCCCAGACGCACCTCTCTCATCTCACGCAGATCACACGCGACGCCGCAATCATAGCAAACAAGTTTTCCGTCCTCGGCCAGGGCCGCCTCAAGATTGGAGTGATGCACCAAATGCCCTCGCACCTTGCCGCATGGTGGCGAGAGTCGCGCCTTCAGAGCTTTTCTGTACTCAGAAAGAAGAAAGCCCTCTTCGAGTCCAACGTCGATGTGGTCCCATGGCAATCGAGCAGTAATCGGACGAGTGCCAAGGTACGCTTCTGGATCGACGTTGCACTCTTCGATGATGCTCTGCCAGTCGCGCAAGTCGAAGCACTCGGTCCAGCTATCAAAGCGCGCGCCTCTCTGCCATGCCAACAAGAGTGCCTGACCAACCCTCCTGTCTCCTCGCGACATGATGCCCTCAACCCAAGACACTCCCTTATCGTGCATCTTGAGTTTCATGCCACGTTGGTGGAGCTCTCCGCGAAGCATCTTCTGCTTGCGCACCACCTCGTCTAGCGAGTCCTGAGCGCACCACTGAAACGGGGTATGGGGCTTCGGCACGTGGGTCGAGACCGATACAGTGACCTCCGATTTTCGACCACACTCTTTGCGGCCAATATCCAGCATCTCCTTGCCAGTATCGGAGATTCCGATGACATCCTCGTCTTGCTCGGTAGGCAATCCAATCATGAAATATAGCTTAAGCCGGTGCCAACCCCGACCGAAGATTCGCCGAGCGCTCTCTTCGATGTGCTCCTGCCCGACGTTCTTATTCACCACGTCGCGCATGCGCTGAGTGCCGGCCTCTGGAGCGAAGGTGAGCCCAGAAATACGCATCTGCGCCATTTCATCGAGAATATCAGCTCCTAGCCCATAGGCCCGGAGCGATGAAATTGACAGAGAGACACGCTTCTTGCGTATTTCCCCCATGACCTTCTTCACAAGTGGCGTAATGCTCGAATAGTCAGCCGTACTAAGGCAAGTGAGCGAGGTCTCATCGTAGCCAGCCTTGTTCACGCCATCCACGATGCTCTTGACGATTGAATCCGGTGAACGCTCGCGAACCGGTCGATAGATCATTCCCGCTTGGCAGAAGCGACAGCCCTCCGTGCAGCCGCGGGCAATTTCAACGCCTGCTCTATCGAAAATGGCTTCGGCATACGGCACCGGGGCATCCGACGGGAACGGGTGTGTATCGAGGTTTGCGACCTGAGCGCGGTTGACTCTCGCCGGCACGCCCGCGCGGAGGGGCTTTCCCACGACCTGCATGCCAGTATCATAGTCTACGGTAATTTCGTAGAGGCTAGGAACGTAGATCGAAAAGCTGGCCGCTAGCTCCGCCAGAAGTTCTTGTCGATCGCGTCCGGCTCGCCGTCCCGCCGCGAAGTCGCGCACAAGTTGTGCTAGTTCATCCTCGGCTTCACCGATGAAGAACGCATCGACAAAGTCTGCGATGGGCTCGGGATGCGTAGCGCACGGTCCGCCTGCCAAGACCAAGGGCGCATCGTTCTTGCGCTCACTGGACTTAAGAGCAATGCCGCCCAGATCCAACATCGTAAGCACATTGCTGTAGCTCAGCTCGTACTGCAGCGAGAAACCGACAACGTCAAAGTCGCGAAGGGGCGTTTGGCTCTCGAGGGAAACTAGCGCCAGATCCCGGTCGCGAATTTCCTTTTCCATGTCGATCCACGGACAGAAGCAGCGTTCGGCCCAGATGTCCGACGCCTTGTTCAATCCTGAATAGAGGATCTTCGTCCCCATATGCGACATGCCGATCTCATAGACATCGGGAAAGGCCAGAACGATGCGCGCCGAGACCTCGCTTGGCTCCTTGTTGACGGAGAGATACTCGCCCCCGAGATAGCGTGTGGGTTTGGCAACTTTGTCGATAAAATCTGAGTAGATATGGCGCATCGTAAGAACCTGTAGAGAAGGGTGCGGAGGATGCACGCAGCCATCACTCAGGGTCAATGAAATACGCGCCTAGCTAGCTACAAGAGAGTCCACAGCCTCACGCAATTGTGAGACCCGGAAGGGCTTTTTCAGTATTGGAACAGCGGTGAGGGCGAGGAATGACTGAATCGCCACTGGCAACCCTCCACCAGTCATGAACAAGAAGCGATGCCGAAGGACCGAGTCCACAGGGAGCGAGTCGTAGAGCTCGGCTCCCGTCATTGCTGGCATAACCATGTCGCAAATCACCGCGTCGAATCGAATCTCTGTCATCAGTTTGACGGCCCTCGCTGCACTCTCGGCCAGATAGGTCTCGCAGTGCTCGAGCGCGGCCGCCGTCGTGAGGCGCATGCTTTCATCATCGTCGATGATGAGAACCCTGGGACTCTCTGACTCCACGTCTCTAACCATACGGCTGCCCAATAGCTTCCCGCAACCCAGTTCTGTCGGTGCGAAGCCCCCTGTCTTTGACGCCCCGGGTAGCTAGCGAAGTACCCAAAGCGACACTATGCTGCTTGGCTCCATGTCCAGCAGCGCAGACATTCGAATCGAACCTGATACCCCTGAGTTCCTCGAGGCAACTACCGCAGAAGAGTTGCTACCGCTGTATCGAACGATGCTCGCCATTCGTCGCATGGAGGAGGCCTCGGCCAAAGCGTATTCGGTGGGCAAGATCGGCGGTTTTCTCCACCTGGCTATCGGCCAGGAGGCGGTGTGCACAGGGGCGGTCGCCGCACTTCGCCCCGAGGACTACATCACGGCCACCTATCGTGAGCACGGGCATATTTACGCTCGCGGGGTCACCTCCAGGGCCATTCTCGCCGAAATGTGGGGCAAAAAGACGGGTGTGGTCAAAGGCCTTGGCGGGTCCATGCACATGTTCTCCAAAGAGCATAACTTCCTCGGCGGCCACGGCATCGTAGGCGGTCACGTTCCCATCGGCGTGGGTGCGGCATTCAAAGCAAAATACCGTGGAGAGAAGCGAGTGAGCGCGATCTTCTTCGGCGACGGCTCCACGACAATTGGAGGTTTTGCTGAAGGACTCGCTCTGGCAGCCCTTTGGAAGCTACCCGTCGTCTTCATTTGCGAGAACAATCAGTATTCCATGGGCACGCCGCTGCACCGAACTACCGCAGCCCGAGACATCACCCAGCGGGCTCTCGCCCACGATATGGATCGAGACCGATTCGATGGAGATGATGTAATCAAGGTCAAGCGGCGTATCGTCTCGGCCGTAGAGCGAGCTCGCGAGACCAGTCGCCCTACCCTCGTCGAGGTACGAACCTACAGGTTCCGCGGCCATTCGATGTCGGATCCAGGCCTCTACCGAACCCGCGAAGAAGTCGAAGAATGGAAGAAGGGGGATCCGCTAGTACGCGCGAAGCGTCGACTCCTGGAAGAACTCAAAGTCGGCGAAGACACTCTCAGCACTGTCGCCGCAGACGTCAAAGAAGAAATCGCGGATGCCGTGCGATTCGCCGACACCAGTCCCGAGTCTGATTCCTACTTACCCTACGTCCTCAAAGACTAGATCCGGAGAACCCTGTGCCAATCATTAGTTATAGAGAAGCGCTAAACGCGGCCCTCCGAGAAGAGATGCAGCGAGACGACTCAGTATTCCTCATGGGTGAGGAGGTCGGCCACTACCAAGGCGCCTACAAAGTCAGCCAAGGTCTGCGGGAAGAATTCTCAAGCCGGAGAGTCGTGGACACGCCGATTGCGGAACTCGGGTTTGCCGGCGTTGGAGTCGGAGCAGCGATGGTGGGACTGCGCCCCATCATCGAATTCATGAGTTTCAATTTCTCTTTGATCGCGATTGATCAAATCGTCAACCACGCAGCGAAGATGTATCAGATGAGTGCCGGCCAGTTTCACATCCCGATGGTCTTCCGTGGTCCCTCCGGGCCAGCGGTGCAAGTCGGCGCGCAGCACTCACAGTCGTTTGAATCGTATTTCTGCTACGTGCCAGGACTCAAAGTGGTGTGCCCATCGACTCCCGCCGACGCCAAGGGGCTCCTCAAGTCGGCGATACGCGATAACAACCCAGTGGTCTTCTTAGAGAGCGAACTGCTCTACAACACAACCGGCGAGGTCCCGGACGGCGAGCATCTCGTTGATTTCGGCAAAGCAGACGTTAGGCGCGAGGGCAAAGGCGTCACCCTCATCGCTTGGTCGAAGATGGTCGACGTCGTGCTAGACGCTGCAGAATCTCTCGAAGAACTCGGCATCGACGCAGAAGTCGTGGATCCTCGAAGCCTCCGTCCACTTGATACTGACTCGCTCGTCGCTAGTGTCAAGAAGACCGGCCGTTGCGTCATCGTCGAGGTGGGCTGGCCTATGTGCGGACTGGGTTCGGAGATTGCGTTCCAGTTGCAACGCGAATGCCTGGACTTCCTGGACGCCCCAGTCGAGCGGGTCTGCTCGGATGACGTGCCAATGCCCTATGCCAATAACCTCGAGCAAGAGGTGATGCCACAGGTCAAGGACATCGTAGCTGCCGTCAAGACCGTGCTCTACCTCGACTAGCACTTGCCTCCTTCGCCAAACGACAACGCGCAACCAAACAGGAAGAGACAATCCCCATGGCTCAGATAATCGGACTCCCAAAACTATCTCCAACAATGGAGGAAGGCGTACTCGTGCGCTGGGTGAAGGCGGAAGGCGACTCGATCGAACCCGGAGAC
Source organism: Myxococcales bacterium (assembly GCA_024222395.1). Classification (GTDB taxonomy): domain Bacteria; phylum Myxococcota_A; class Polyangia; order Haliangiales; family Haliangiaceae; genus NORP324. The sequence continues at coordinate 8,463 of JAAEPE010000835.1, read as the reverse complement.
CTCATTGCAGAGGTCGAGACTGACAAGGCTAACATGGACTTCGCCCTCGAAGACGAGGGCGTTCTACTGAAGTTCCTCGTAGAGGCTGGCTCCACTATCAAACTCGGAGCACCGGTTCTGATTTTGGGAGAGGCTGGTGAGGACATTTCAGAACTTATCGCAGAGGCAAAATCCCAACTGGTGAGCACTCCCCTTGCGACTACCGCGCCGGCGACAACAGCAGTACCGGCAAGCGCACCGGCAGTCGCGAACTCCCCAGCTGTCGCGACGCCCTCTGGCACACGCCTTCTCGCCTCCCCTCTTGCCAAGACCCTGGCTATTGAGCTTGGCATCGACCTGCGCACCATTGCGGGCAGTGGCCCAGGCGGTCGCATCGTCGAGCGCGATGTCCGCGCAGTCATCGAGTCGTCTTCGGTACAGGCTCAGGAGACGCATGATGCAGCCCCCCGCCAGGTACCAGCGACTGCAGAGGTCTCCCCAACGGCGCTTGCGGTCATTCCGCCAGGCCCGCTATCGGTACCGGGAAACGACGGGCAATATGTCGACAAGCCTCTCTCCAATATGCGGCGAACGATCGCAGAGCGCCTCACAGCGGCCAAGCGCGACATTCCTCACTTCCGACTGACGACCTCCTTCGAGGCCGGGCCGCTTCTAGCCTTCAGAAAGCGTCTAAACGAACTGATGGGCGGCAAAGGCAGAGTCACCGTCAATGACCTACTCATTAAGGGCATAGCCCTAGCCCTGCGGCGGGTGCCGGATGCGAACGTCGCATACACAGGCGAGGCCATCCGCTACTTCACCCAAGTTCACGTCGGGGTCGCTGTTGCCCTCGAGCGCGGCCTAATGACACCGGTGGTTCGAAATGCCGATCTCAAGGGCCTCGGTGTGATTAGCTCCGAGGTCAAGGACCTTGTCGACAAAGCGAAGGGACGCCAACTCAAAGCTCACGAAATCACCGGATCGACGTTCACAATTTCCAATCTCGGCATGTTTGGCATCGACAGCTTTGACGCGATCATCAATGCGCCCGAGGGAGCCATCCTCGCCGTCGGCCGTATCGTCAGGCAGCCAATCTTCGATGACGAAGGCAAAATCGGCATGGGGCAGCGCATGAGCATGACCATGTCGTGCGATCACCGAGTCATAGACGGGGCCGTTGGTGCGCGCTTCCTCGACGAGCTAGTCGAGCTTCTCGAGAGCCCCGAATCGCTAGCTCTTTGAGGACAGAGAACATGAGCACCACTTGCGATCTTTGTGTCATTGGAAGCGGTCCTGGCGGCTACGTAGCAGCGATTCGAGCGGCGCAACGCGGCCTCTCCGTAGTGTGCGTCGAGCGCGAGAGCCTCGGCGGCATCTGCCTCAATTGGGGCTGTATCCCCACCAAGGCCCTTCTTCGTTCCGCCGAGGTTCTCGAGACCTGCGAGCGGGCGGCTGAGTTCGGTATCATAGCGGAGAACATCAGTTTCGACTTCGAGGCCATCATCAAACGCTCGCGTGGCATCAGCGCGAGAATATCGAAGGGCGTCGCCTACCTACTGAAAGAGAACAAGGTTCAACACATCCAGGGCACCGGAAGACTGGCCGGCGCGGGCATGGTCAAGGTGAGTTGTGAAAATGGCGACGAGACCATCATCGCAAAGGACATCATCGTCGCAACCGGTGCTAGAGCCCGCAGTCTCCCCGGAATCGAGGTCGATGGCGACCGCATCATCGCCTACCGAGAAGCCCTCACCCTCAAAGACCGGCCAGAATCCCTGGTTGTGCTCGGCGCGGGAGCCATAGGTGTGGAGTTCGCATCCTTCTACCGAAGTCTCGGCACTGAGGTGACGATCATCGAATACCAAGACCGACTCGTGCCAAACGAAGACGCGGAGATTAGTGCGGAGCTACTTCGGGCTTATCGCAAGCGTGGCATCAAGACAAAGGTCGGCTACAGCGCAACGAGAGCCATACCGGGCGAAGACGGCGTGAGCATTACCGTAGAGCCAGCGGGTGGCGGTGCTCCGCAACCCCTTAAGGCAGACAAACTCTTAGTCTCCATTGGAATTACCGGCAACGTGGAGAATCTAGGCCTCGAGGATGTTGGCATTGACATCGAGCATGGATTCATGAAGGTCGGGCCAGACCTGCGAACGTCCGTACAAGGCATTTGGGGCATTGGCGATGTAACCGGCGGTATAGCTCTCGCCCACGTGGCCAGTGCCGAAGCCATATATGTCGCCGAGACCATTGCCGGCCATCATGCAGAGCCGGTCGACTATGGCACCGTGCCCAGTTGCACCTACTGCCACCCCGAGATTGCCTCCGTGGGGTTCTCGGAGGAAAAGGCGAGGCACGAGGGTATTGCCATCAAGGTTGGCCGCTTTCCCTTTGGCCCCTTGGGCAAGACAATGGCAGCGGGCGAGTACCCGGGCTTCGCCAAGTTCATCTGGCGTGAAGACAACGGTGCACTGGTTGGTGCCCATCTCATTGGCCCAGCGGTCACGGAGCTCATTGCAGAGCCAACCCTAGCAAAGAGCACCGAGGTCAATGCCGAGAGCCTGATCAACACAATTCACGCCCATCCAACCTTTGCGGAAGCACTCAAAGAGGCCGCAGAAGACGCCTACGGGCTGGCGATACACATCTAACCGTCATTTCCAAACGTCCTTGAAACTGCCATTCGACTCGGGGTACACGAGAGTATGATCAGCAGCGACAAGGGCAAGGCCCCCCTTCCCGTCCTGGGCCAGGATACGGCGCCGCGAAAGCGCCGCCACCCAAACTGGATCAAGGTACAGATGCCAACAAAGCCGACCTTCTTCGAACTGCAGAAGCGAGTCGAGCAATTGGAATTGCACACGGTTTGCGCTAGCGCGAGCTGCCCCAATATCGGCGAGTGCTGGAGTCGCCGAGCCCTCACGATCATGATTCTCGGCGACATCTGCACCCGCTCGTGCCGGTTTTGTGACGTCGCCACCGGACGACCATTGCCCGCAGATCCAGATGAACCGGAACGCGTTGCGACGATGCTCGGCGAGCTCGACCTCGAGCACACGGTCATCACCTGCGTGGACCGGGATGATCTGTCTGACGGCGGCGCCGCCCATTGGGCCGAGACCATCACCCACGTAAAGGCGGCGAGCCCAAACATGACCCTCGAAGTGCTCACCGGCGATTTCAAGGGCAACACAGACGATGTCGATACCGTGCTCACGGCCAACCCGGATGTGTTTTCTCACAACCTGGAAACGGTCCCTAGGCTTTCACGGCAAGTGCGAGTTCAGGCGTCCTACCCGCGTAGTTACAAGATTCTTGAGCACGCACGCAATCGAGATGCGGTTACCAAGACTGGGCTCATGCTCGGCCTCGGCGAAGAAATAGGAGAAGTGCGCGAGGTCATCCGAGAGCTCGCCAAGATGCGGGTCGACATCCTCACCCTGGGGCAATACCTGCAACCCTCACAGAGGCACATGCCTATCGCCCGATACGTCACTCCTGAAGAATTCGCAGAGCTTGCGGAGTTCGCCACCGAATGTGGTATCGAGCGCACCGAGTCCGGACCACTGGTTCGGTCCTCATATCACGCAGATGGCCAAGCACAGATGATCCGCGACATTCGTAAGACGAGGAAGCTCTCGTGATGAGGGGCGATTGGCCCCATTGCCGCGTGCTTCACTCCCTGCATCTGGGGGTTCTGGCAGCCATCACACTCACCATGGTGTCATGCCGGCAACCACCGAAGAGTTCGGAGACACCAACGAGCGGGGGGGACTCAGGAAGAACCGGCAGTGCAACGGCCAAAGCCATGGTGGGCGCGTACGAGTGCACCATGAAGAGTGACGATGGGGAATACGTCGCCGAGACGTGTGCCGTAGACGAAGGCCCACGAGTCAGCATGGCCGGCCAAGAGTGGGAGCTCTCTGCCACCTTGCTACCAGAGACCTTCGGTTTCACGATGCAGGGAACGCTGCGGCTGGGAGCACTCGAGCACACCGCTCGAGCTGAGCTGTTCCGCCAGGGCGGCGATAGCTATGCCGCCATTATCTCGCTCCCGCGACGGAGCACTCCAGGTTTGAGAATCCTGCGACTCACAATGCTCCCCGCAGCCAACTCACCGTCTACAGAGCATTGATGACGTAGTAGGCCAGGAGCCCGCCAGTAAGTAGTGCCGCAAAAAGCACTGCAGCCCATAGGCCTGCCTTCGGCGCATCAGACAGCAAGAGCTCCGATTCCGTATCATCGCCGTAGCCCGCCGCTGCCTCAATATCGAGTTCATCGTTGTGATTGGCAGCCTTCTTTGCCGCAGCCACAATGGCGGCGTTTGGGTCAGTTTCTTCTCCACGCAGTCGCGCGAGCTCTTGTGGCGTACGGATCGCCATGATCTTGGTCGGATCATCATCGCCGACACGCACCTCGGACAACGAGAAAGGAGGCCCCGAGTTCTCGGAAATCGCTGGCACGAGCCCCGTAGCCCCACTGTGCATGAGCTTGGGAGCCCTATCGTGGGGTACTTCGCGGCCCGAGAATGCCCTGGGGCCGACGAGTTCCTCGTTGATACAGCGCTCCCACGATTCTTCGAGTGCAGCCCTCGCGACGTGGCCATCGGCATATCGGACATCGATGGACGGATGCAGGGCGGTCATGCAGACCTCAGCAAGGACCTCTGGGATTGACGAGTCGAATTCCCGAGGCGACCGCGCTGTCTTCTTCAGAACGTAACCATTAGTGGTCCGAGTGTCGGGCCCCTCGTATGGAATGCGGCCTGAGAGAAGTTCGTAGAGCACAGCTCCCCAGGCAAATACATCGGCCTGCGGAGTGTAGCGCCCTTGGCTCACGGCTTCCGGAGGCGCGTACCCTGGGGTGCCCATAAAAACTCCTACCTGGGTAAGGTCGGAGTCCGGCATACGCGCGATACCAAAGTCGGCTAGTTTCCAGCGATTGTCGCCAGCATTGAGCACGTTGGCGGGTTTGACATCGCGGTGGACGATTCGCTCGCTGTGTGCAAATCCCAACGCGGCAGCCAAGTCGAGAGCCGTTTGCACCCCCTTGCCCAGAGGGATTCGCACCTTATCGAGCCGGTCTGCCAACGAGTCGCCTGGCAGGTACTCCAGCACCATGAACGGCTGGCCTTCCTCGCTTCCGACATCGAAAATCGTGACGATGGAGGGGTGCTGCATCTTCGCGGCGGCCTTCGCCTCACGTTCGAAGCGTTCGAGATATGCCTTGCGATTTTGCCTCCCACTGCCGCGCGGTGAGACGATCGTCTTCACTGCTACAATGCGGTCGAGGAGCGGGTCTCTCGCCTTGTAGACGATACCCATGGTGCCCTTGCCGAGCGCCTCGAGAATCTCGTAGCGACCGATAGTCTTGAGATTCTCGCGCTCCTCGAGCTCCATGCCCGGCGGAGCGACATACCGCATTCGAGTGGCAGTTCGAGATCGCTCAGCGCTCTGGCGTCTACTCTCGGTCATTCGCAGTTCACCACGCTACCACGGAGGGAGCTACCAAGGGCTCCAGATGGCAGGCTTCGGGCCGGCGATCACCACCTCATCCCGTTCATCGCCAAACAAGTTCACAGGGACAGCATCTGATGCGACCGCGTCCCCAAGGACGTAGAGCAATTCCGGGCGGGTCGGGATGACAACAACCGCTGGCCCGTTGCCAGATGCGACGATTTCGGCCCCCTCCTCCCTGTGCACGTCGCCGATACGGAGCTGGGTGAATCCGTAGTTCCCTGAGACCTCGACTGCTGTGGTCCTTGTCCACCCCCACGATTCCCGCATGGCTACCGTCACCAGCCCCTGAGCCTTGCGCCCGTAGTTCTTGTGCCAGCCATCCGCCATCACCAGCTGGTCTCGCCCGGGCAAGACAGCCAAAGCACGGGCACCGCGGGTTGATGGAATGGCCTGCGGGGATTCTCCTGCGGCAAGCTCGTAAACTCCGCCAGGCGCATCCGCAGTATCGCCGTACATGCGAGCGATTGCGAGATTCCCATTGGAAAGAGACACAATATCGGAAACAACCCGATGACGGCCTCTATCTGCAACCTTCACCCAGGGTTCAGACTTCTTCTCATATCGAGCGACCTCAACTTCGAATTTACTCACGAAGCTCGCCACCCAAAGAGCTGCCCTCCCATCGAATTCCGCGGTTGCAACGCCGGCAACCTGTTGTCGACTGGTTGCCGATAGGCTCAGGGTTTCTGCAGACGCTCCGGCGACATGAATCTTCAACACCTCGAGTACACAAGCCGCAGCTGCTGCGTCTCGGCCCATGCCTCGGGCGAAGACGACCTCCAATTCGCCATCACCGTCCACATCCAGAGTTTGCAAGACCTGTGGCGCCCCAGCCCCGAGACGCTCGCCTAGCTGCTCTCCAGATGAGCGAAACCACCGCAACCAGCCATTGCCGGCCGCCACGATTATGGCGGAGTCCTTCTCGCCCAATGCGACCACCAAGGTGGCCTCGCCCAACCAAGGGGCGGGCGCAAGCTCGCCTGGCAGACGCACCGGCACTCTTGCTTGGGAAGTTTGCCCCTTGGCCCCCATGCCCGCACTCGCAACGCCCTGAGTAGGCCTCCTGGGCGAGACATCAGCCTTCTTCTCATCGCTGCAGGCCTCTCCAACGAGCAGGAGACCGACAGCGCCCCCAGCCAAGAGGATCCCGAGTTTGGTCGCTGCTCTCACTTCGCAGGTGGTTTGCTTGAGAACGTCGCACCAGCGGCGACCGACTTGGTGACCCAACTATTTCCGCCAATAACCGCACCTTTGCCGATAATCGTTGCTCCGCCGAGGATGGTTGCACCAGCATAGATGACAACGTCGTCTTCAAGCGTGGGATGTCGTTTGACACCACTTTCCGTGCGTTCCTTGACCGAGAGTGCACCGAGCGTCACCCCCTGATAGAGCCGAACCCGGTCGCCGATAACGGTGGTCTCGCCGATAACAACGCCGGTGCCGTGGTCGATTAGAAACGAAGCACCGATGCTTGCACCTGGATGGATATCGATTCCCACCATTTCGTGGGCAAGAGACGACATCATGCGCGGGATGAGTCTTGCACCGAGGAGATGGAGTGAGTGAGCAATACGATACACCGTGATGGCGTGCAGCCCGGGGTAGCAGAATATAACTTCATCGGGCCCCGTTGCGGCGGGGTCGCCCTCGTAGTGCGCTTCAACATCGTCTGCCAACGCTGCTCGAATCGAGACCAATTCGCCAAAGAAGTCTTCCACAATACCCTCGGCTTTTTCCGCACATGAGGGGCAGTCGAGCTCAGCGGTACCCCGTTCCATCTGCGCTTTGTGATGCAGGCCGCGATACAATTGCCGACGAAGCTTGATACGCAAGACCTCAACGATTTCTCGAACATGCTCCTGAAGCTCAGTACCCGTGGCTCGGATGAGCGTGCGGTTCACGTAGCCTGGATAGATGAGCTCGCGGCAGTGGTCGAGAATGCCGCCCACCTCGTCCCGGTTGGGGAGGTGATACGAGTTAATGTGCTCCATGCTACCCGAGAGCGTGAAGTAGCTCTCGAGAATTGCCGCGACGTGTGGATCCGATTCAGCCATTTGCGTTCTTTCCTACAGTAAATTGTCGACAGCCGGAGTCATAGCCCGACTGATTGCACCAGACACCTAGGAATCTGGTGTTTTTTGAAACACCAGATTAGCGGCCCACGTCGTGGGCCGTCTCTTTTGGAATTGTCAATCCGGATCGACAAATCCGACAGAATTTGATCTGCTTATGGCATGACGCTCGGAAAGACACCAACTCAGCAGGACCTTCTGGGTTCCAGCTCGAGCTACTGCGGGGCGAGGCTGGCTGAGAATTCGATCTATTCGTTGCTGTACAGCGAGAGTCACCGGCTGGTTCCCGACGCCGGCTTCGCTGATCTGTTTCGAGACATCGGTCGACGCTCGGTGCCGCCTCGCATCGTGGCCGTGGTGATGGTCTTGCAACGAGCTGAAGGGCTGAGTGATCGGGAGGCGGCGGATCGCTTTTGCTACGACTTGCGTCGAAAGTATGCCGCTGGTGGCTTGGACTTTGACTTTGACTATCCGAGCTTTGTGCACACGGTGCTCGTCGATATGCGTGCGCGACTTCGTGATTCCGATCGACCCGATCGCATCTTCGAGGCTGTGCTTTCGGTTTGCAACAGAAGAAATCCGCGCGGTGCTCAAACGAGATGATGATTACCTTGCGCAAGGAAGACCGATCTGCGAATGGAATGACAAGGAAGCCACCTTGCAGCGCTCGCGTCTTCGCCTGCGAGACAAGGAATGGAAAAAGAAGTACCGCGTGACGCGCCCCCAAGGTCGAACGAAGAATCGCTCACCTCATGCAACGCAGACACGGCGGACGAAGAGCACGGGTGAGAGGCCGGAGCCGAGTTAGGGACGATTTCTCTTTGCTCTGTGCCACAGCGAACCTCAAGCGACTCGCCAAGCTCGGCCTGCACCACCGCGATAGCTCATGGGCG
>JAAEPE010000834.1 GCA_024222395.1 Myxococcales bacterium | reverse complement strand
CTTGTCAGGCTTTCGAGATTGGCAAGCAGCGACGACATCTTCAGCTCCTTGCCCAACTCGCCAATCACAGCCAGAGTTGCTGCCAGGCTCATGGCACCACCTCGGCTGCAAGCGCGTCGAAGTCCTCTGCTCGGGCGGACTGCGGAGGCCCCGTTCGAGCCAACCATTGCCACCCGATCGGTAATGGTGGATACGATGACTCCCGGCTTCGTCGTTCGCACGTGCACCCTTGCCTTGCTCTGGTCCGTAGCAGTCGACGAGCCCAGCGAAGCCTGTGGCTGGGATGGAGCGGAACCCCCGCTGTCGAGCGCGACGGCGGTCGCCGCCGCCAGCGAGGAAAGGAGCCGTCGACAGGTCGAATCGCGCAGCACCTTGGAGCCGCCATCGGGCAGTTCTAGCGTCGCCACGATCTCGCCGCTGTCTTCGGTGATGCGGACTCGAAGCTTGTCAGAGGCCGCGTCATTCCATGGCACGAATCCGAGCTTGGACGACACCTCGTCGGCGAAGCGATCGGCGTCGGGGCATCCCTTTGGCTTGGCGTCGTAGTCCAGAGCCAGGGAAGATTCGCCGCTGGCGCTGGGATCGGCCCAGGCGTTTGTGGCGAAGGAAAGCAGGAAGAGGCTCGAGAGTAGGGAGGAAAAGAACGTCATGCCCACCTATTG
>JAAEPE010000833.1 GCA_024222395.1 Myxococcales bacterium | reverse complement strand
GTTGTCCTGGAGAGTCGAAGACGATGGCGTATCAGAGAAACCAAGCCGGCAAAGAGCGCGATAGCTCAGCGAATGGGCGAGATGAAATGCGAGTTGCTCGTAGCTGTAGCCGTTCGCCTGCTTGATGATCGCGATGCGGAGCACTTGCTCGCCACTGAGCCCATTTGCTCCCCTCTTTGGATTGACTACCCCTGCGATCAGGTCGACAAGCACCAAGCTCGACGCTTGTGGATGTGCGTCAAGGATCGCACTAATCTCACATAGCTCTTTCATATGTTGATGTCCGCTCGTCTGCGGGACAAGAGAAAGTTGTTCGGCTACACTGGTGCGCATGGGGTGGTCCTTTCGGCAGAGTTATCTGCTTACAACCGATAGAACTGCCGTCCCTGCTTCGAAATTTCCGGAACGCCAAGAATCCTCAGAATTGCGGAATTTGGCCTGGAATGTCCGGTTTCGGATTTATCGGCCGGGCACTAACTAACTATCCTGCGCTATTCGATGGCGGCACGAGGCGTAACTCCCGCACCCCAGAAGCTCACGTTTTCGTGGTACGCGCGCTCGGTGCCCACTCCGTTGGAGGGGTTGATCTCGATAACGTAACCCTCATCAGTGAAGGCGTAGATTCGGTTGTTGGCCACACCACTGCCAAAGACGCGTCCCCAACCAATTTGGCCAATTGACTCTAGGAATTCGCCCGTGCCTGGATTGATCGTGATGAGCACGTTGTTGACGTCCTCGTTGCCACTGGGGCCTGTGTCAGAAATGGCGAACATGCGCCCGTCGGCAATTCCGACTAGATCGCCTGCAGTTGCGTAGCCGCTGCCAAACTCACCAAGCTCTGTGACCTGACCAGTCTGTGGGTCTATCGTTCGAACAGCGCCGTCTTTGTCGGTGGCCAATAGTGTGCCATCGATTCTGAACGTCATGCCTACGTTGCTTGTTCCCGTGACGTCAGCAACCTTGGTGGCCTTCGCGGTGTCTCGATTGACGCTGTAGAGGGCACTGCTCGAGAGTGTGTAGATTTCACCGTCCGGGGTGACCGCCAGATCGGTCATGCGATCGCCTTCGGGAGCATCGAAAGAGCCAACCTCCATGAGATCGAAGTTCACGTCGTCGATGAGATAGAGCGTGTCATCGGTATGAACAAACATTCGGGTCGCTGAAGGGGCGGAATCGGCCACCGGCCCGCGGGCGTCGGCAACGATGGGACCGGAGTCGGTGTCCTGCTGGCCGTCGTCTTCGCTCACGCATGCTCCAGCGAATAGACTCACAGAGAGGGCGACACAGAAAGCTCGATTCATGAACACGGCGCCAGTCTAATCACTCCGCGCTGTGGTGCGTCAAGAGCAGATTCTCAGCTGCTCACACGTCGTGGCAATTGGCTGGAATCACGCCTATTCCTGTCGTCGCTCCCATGCTGCACTCCTGCATGCGATGAGTGCAGCACCTCACGCTGTATTGGCTATCTTGCGAACTTGCGTATCAGGTAGCCGCGAATCAGGGAGAGGTCCGACCTCCCAAGCTCTAGCGGCCAATGGCCACCACATTGGCGCGGTACCGATGCGTGGGCGCAAAGACGCCGAAGTACCGCGTGAGATTCTTGTGCGGTGGCGGTATCAGTATGGCGAGTTTTTGGAGGAATTCGACTTGGCCGAACCGCAGCTCACGACGTCCGTCTTGCAAGGGCTTTGTGAGCTTGACCACTACCTGACCATTGTCGGCCAATGAGACTCTGGTCTTTGCGATGAGTGCTCTTAATGCGTATCGGCAGAGCTTCTCAAGGCCGTCTCTATCATCGGAATCATCGGAGTTAACGATGCGCTCCACGTGCAAGGAGTAACCGAAGAAGAATGCCTGGTGCCGGCTCGGATGCTCTGTCGTCTTGAACTTGCCACTGCCACGAAAGCTGCTCTCGCTGAGGCTCTTGGCCCGCTCTTGTGCCAAGAGTCCGGGCCGCTCGTCATCGAATTCTCGCTGCTCGTGCTAGGCGATGAGCTTCTCAGTGCCGCGAGCGATTTGCTTTGCGAGCGTTTGCACATCTGCTTTGGAGGGCGGCGGCACGGGGCGAAACACCACGTCTCCGTTGATGTCCTCGGCGAAGACACCATCGGGAAGAATATTGTGAAATTGGCAATTGAGATTGAGCAGCGATCCAAAGCGCTACACAAAGCCAATAGCTCCGCACATCGGAGCTGTGATGCCGCGGCGCCTTGCAGCTCGCTTCTGCCAGGCGAAGACCTTGCGCAAGGCCATGTCGAGCACGCGGCTTAGCAAGTCGTGATCTGTTGCGAGTAGGAACCGCACTCGTCTAGGTACGCTGAGCACCCACTGCCGATAGGGTAGGGCAGGCTAGACGTTGTCGACGATGTGGGCTGCGGTATTGCTCATGCGCCTCGCGGTGCACGATGGACAAAAGCCGCGGCCTTTATGCCTTATGCCTCATGTTGCTTTGAGCATATTCTGCGATCCGAGTCGATCCCTCGAACCGCATCTTCTTGTCTGGGAAATTCTCCAATAGAATTCCTCTTACGTTACGTTGGGTTAGTCTCCTACGCCGGGTCTCCCCGGATCGTTACCTCCCCGGAGCTCCCACAGATTCCGTACGTGCGGAACTACGGCATACGGCTCCTCGGATCAGGAGTTCGCTACATGATGAGGACGGAGTGGACCGGAGTGGGCTTTCGATACCGTTCCCAGGTTCTACGAGCCTTATGCGAGCTTCTCCGAAGCCACTTGAACCACATATGCATCGTCCGATACAGAAAGCCCGCGAGGGCGGACCCGTTGCCGGTGATCATCCTCGTCTTGTCCGGGTGGAGAGTCAGCCCGAAGCGGCCAAAACGCTGAGGTAGGACCTTGTACACCCTCTCCACATCGTCGAGGTACTCAAAGTTTCGTAGGCCAGGAGCAAGCACCGCATCATCCGCATAGCGGATGATGAAAGCCTTGCCCATCATGCGTGGCATCACCGTTTTCGGCAAACCACTCGTCGAGAACCTCGTGCAGATAGATGTTGCTTTTCAGCGGAGAAATAGCGCCCCCTTGGGGAACGCCAGTCTCCGGATAGCTCAGCAGCCCGTTCTTCATTACCCCCGCATTGAGCCACTTGCCAATGAGGCGGCGCACCACACCATCACGCACCCGTTTGCGAATTATTCTCAGCGCGAGTTTTGGATTCGCCGAGTCAAAGTAGCTTCGGGTATCCAAGTCGATGACATACCCACCACCGAACTCCATCAATCCCTCCCAGAGCACTTCAAGCGCCTGGTGGGCGGAGCGGCCCGGCCGGAACCCATACGAGAAATCATAGAAGTCCTGTTCGAACAGG
>JAAEPE010000832.1 GCA_024222395.1 Myxococcales bacterium | reverse complement strand
TAGCCTCGTCAGAAATCGTTTCGGTTTCTCGCAGCCAAGTCCGTCCGCATGATTGGAATCCGTAGACGGAATCACAGGTCGATGACCGTCGCTAGTCCGCGTGTGTCACTTCGTGTCCGGCTAATGCCCAGATCATTAGTGGTTCCCCCAGGTTGCGCTAAATCCCCAAAGACCTTTGACCTCGCTGGCAGATGCACTCCCATTGCTCGTCAGAGCCCGCCTCGTCCACAGCTCTGCGTTGTGAGGAGCTGAAGTCCGTGATCTGCCATCTTCTGGGCCACGGCAGGCCGGAAGTCGTCGTGGAAGCACGAATCAAGGCGGCCCAGCTCGCATGCCCGACCAAGCAGCTTGGCCTTTTGTCTGACCAGAGCTTCGGTTCTCTTGCCTTTTTCCTCGTGTTCCTTGTAGGTGCAACGTTCCTTGTGGACTTCGACTCCTCGGCGCATGACGTGGCACGAGCCGTCGCCTATGCCCCAAGTCCGGATATAGATAAAACCAGTCTGGGCTGCGCAAGCAGCTCCGTTGCCTGCTCGACACAAGCGCTCGATCACGCGCTTGGCGGGCTGGTCACGCTTGGTTAGTCGAGACAACTGCATGCACGCGTCAACCGACTTGCGTCTTGTGCATGCCGCGTTCAGCTCTCGGAGGATCTTCTTCCTCTCCCGCTCGTCGGCGTGCTCATATTGAGCAGCCTTGAATTCTTCGCACCCGTTGGCGATTCCCATATGACACTCCTGTTCGGACTTGCCAATTCGCAGACAGCCCATCCTGTCGCCGTTCTTGCAGCCGCGCTCGTAGGCGTCGTTTGCGCTGTCGCACGTTGGCCACAACCATCCATCCTCGGGCTTGGGTTTGCCCAGTTGCGACTTCACGAGTGGGGCGGTTTCCTTGTCTGCCAGCAAATCTCCAAGTCTTGTGCATGATCTGCCGATGAGTTCGCTGCACAGAGCTTCGCAGGCGGCCTCGGTGTCGCAGCGCCAATCTGGCGGGTTGCGTTTCAGTCGTCCAGTCTCCTTGCACGCTTTCTTTAGGTTTAGCGAGCATGCCTTTTCACTGAGCCCAATAGCTTGTCCCCAGTTACGCTTTCCGCCGAGGCCCTTGGAGATCATGACAGCCAACGACAGGCAGCCGGGCGCGAACTCTTCGTCGCAAGCGACCTTGTACAACTCCCGCGATTTCTCCGGCTCTTTGCTCGTGCCTTTGCCGGATTCGACAAGCGCCCCTGCCTCCACACAGCTCTCACTGTGCTCCAGTTCGCATGCCTTGACGAAGGTTACGTGCGCGTCGGCGAACTTTGTCGCCTTCAAGTGAATCTGGCCGAGCCTGGCACAGCCAAGAGCGTCATCCGCTCCGCACGCCTTTTCATAGAGTCCACGGGCCTTCGCCGTTTCCTTGCGGGCGATCTCATCGCCGAGGAAGGTGCAGCTCGCTACGCCACCTGAATTGCACGAATTCTCTAGGAGCTGCAAAGCGCGTTTTCTGTCTTTCTTCAACCCACCCGCGCCGGTCTCGTAGACTCTGGCGAGAAACGAGCAAGCAGGGGCATGGCCACCCGAACAGGATGCCTCAAGGTGCTGTACTCCCTGCGCTGTTTCGGCAGCGACATACTTGCCGTTGAACAAGAGTTTGCCGTAGCCGAAACATGCGGCTGCATCGCCCTTGGCGCAACCGTCTTTGTCGATGGCGACGGCTTTATCGTGGAGCTTCGCGGGGCTCGTTCCGAACCGCTGCTGGATTCCGATCTTCTTCATGTAGTAGGCCGCTCGAAAGCACGCCTCGGACCTGCCTTGCTGGCAAAGCGAATAAGTTCGGATGATGGCCTGGTCGTGATCGCCTCCGCGAAATGCAGCGTCAGCGACTTTCATGCATGCCTCTATGTCTCCTTGCTCGCATTTGCACTCCCTCGAAGCGGAATCGGCGTCGCACGCGCCGTCCGCCTCCTTCGACTGGTCCTTCGCCTTCGGCGTCGAGTCTGGGGGCACGCTCGCTTCCTCTGCTAGGGCCGAGGACTCTCCACCAGCCGACATGGCTGCGGCAGCAGGGGGCGAGCTGGCGCTGGGCTGTTGACTTCCTCCACAGCTTCCCAGCGTGAAGAGTACGGTGGCTATCATCAGGCCGAGAGGGCGAATCATATTGGCCGTATAGCACACGCGGCCTGGCGGTGAAGTGCGATC
>JAAEPE010000831.1 GCA_024222395.1 Myxococcales bacterium | reverse complement strand
TTTGTCATGGGCGCTCGCGGATGGTCTAGAAGAACTCCCAGTCCCTTCCAGGTATTGGTTGCGTATCGGATAGCTCTTCCGAGTTTGCTCTTGGGCAAGCAGTCTTGCTATCGCATCCATTGGGCAAGCTCTTCCATGAGAGGACGAGACTTCTCCAAACGCGAAGCAGCAATGATTTTGAGCGCAGCTTCACGCTCGGCGGAGTCTTCCAAGCATCGAAAGTCAGGCAACTCTCTTTCGATGGCAAATAGCTTGCGCATAATCGCAATCGCCTCAGAACTTCGAGGGTAAGCAGCTTCGGCCTCGATGATGGGGCAGCCAAGTGCCGCCATTTCCCCAGACTGACGAACATGAGGAAGATGCATGCCCCACTTGTCGACGCAAACGGTGATGGAAAAGAGAAGAGAGAAACCGCTACCGCGCAAGCGAGTTGGACCTGGCGCTGTTACCGGTGCGCATCCGCAAGCACATCGGTATTTCTGTCTTCGATGTCTAACGATGCGATAGATACGCTCCACCACATCGATCTCTTCGAATTCCTCGAATTGGCCTTCCCACTCTACGAGTTGACCGCCGCAGTGATCGCACGCTTGGTCGTCATCGGCCAGGGCGTACCCTCCTTTTTTCAGTGGGCATATCGAGTTGCCCGACTTCTTGCCCGACTTCTTGTCGGACTCTGCGTCGGAAGACGAAGAATCTTCCTAGGCGCCCGTGGAAGGTGAGTCTGGATGTTCCGGCGTAGCATCGGTGGAACTCGTAGGGTCGTCACCGCCACGCCTCTCCGATGACAATCCAAAGAGCGAGTGCTGAAGCATCGCCATTTGCTCCTTAAGCCGGAGCAAC
>JAAEPE010000830.1 GCA_024222395.1 Myxococcales bacterium | reverse complement strand
GGGGACACCATCCCTGCCGACGTGACCGGCAATGCAATTACCGATCTCGCGGATTTCGATGCCCAGGTCATGGTCGGCCAGAGCCTTCGCCTCGAAGGCTTCCTCTTCCACTACACCAGCGGCGAACGAGCGTACGAGCTCTGCGAGACCATGTGCGAGTCGTTTCCTCCTCAGTGCTGCGGCAACAGTGTTGTTCTCACTGGCGTCGATGCTAAGCAAGCGGCCACTCGACTCGACGCCCAGAGCGATGACGGGGCCATCGGTTGGTCAAGCGATACTGTCGTCTGTTCCGGAGATGCGAATGATAGCGGCTTTGCAGTTACAAGTATCGAAACTACAGAGGCCGCAGACGAGCCGGCGGAGATGACGACCCATACTCGCTGCGATAGTGATGCGGATTGTGAAGATGGAAAGCACTGCCACCTCGTCGCCGCCTGCGAAACATGCGACGGCGGCACCATGCAGTGCATTGAGTAGGTGCCGACGTTGAGTCGACGGTAATCGAACGCTACACTCTAGCCGTGGGTTGGTGGATGCGGTTGTATTTGATTGCGGTGGTCGCTCTGGCCTCGTCTCTGACTTCGTCTGTGGCCATGGCCCAGGAGAGGGGCGAGGGCTATGTCTTCCCGGAGAGGCCCCCCAGTGGCAGGATAGTTGGCGCCCCTCGCGATTCGATTTTTCACCTTGGGGGTGAGCAAGAGAACGAGATTTGGCGTATTCAGAAAAGTTCAAAGAGAACCTCCTAGCCAGGGCTTTGGCCCCGAATTCCAACATC
>JAAEPE010000829.1 GCA_024222395.1 Myxococcales bacterium | reverse complement strand
CTGTTGACGAGGAGCAAATGGCCGCGTAGAAGGAACTGAGCCGCTACCGAAAGTTAACAAGCGACGGGACATCGCCCGGGTGCTCTGCCAAACGGAGTGAATTCAAACAGAAGCTGGTTGTGTCCCCTAAAGCGCTTTACAACTTCCCTGGGCGCGTTGATAAACAGGGCATCGCCCGATGTTGACACAACCCCCTTGGCCATCAAGGGTGGATCTTCATCCAGCTTAATTCGAGTGGTTCGATAATCAGATGAACCTTCATTCTAGCCTCGGAAGAGTGGCAACACATAGTCTTTGTTGCTGCTGTTACTCGTGGTAAGAGCGAGACATGGGTTTTAAAACAAGGGTCAAAGCGACAATCGAAACCGGTGCGCAACTTGCTGATGTACTCAAGCGCTCGAAGAGTGTGCGTTTGAACATGCGTGGCACACATCGCGGTAAGCCCGTGGAACTTCTTGTGGACAAATCTCCGACGAGACTCAACTACACAGGTGTGTCTCTCCCCAGAGGGTGGAAGAACGTCAAAGAATCTGGTGCTGCCATTGAGAAGCTAACGAGGGGGTATAAGGGTGCCATTTGGGACCTTAGCTCGCTTGAGGTGAAGGTCTCTGGGTCGCCGCTAAAGAGAGCATCGATAATGCGTCTTTTGCACAGCTACTTCACAGAAGCCTTTGGGCCAGCGCTAGCGGCGCCCGCGCAGGCTGACACCGAAGAGTCACGGGCTCGGCTGGCAGCCTTCGCTCCTTCTCTCGCAGGACGAACCGCGCTTGAGCTAATAACCAGTATGGCGGCGAAGGTCGTGGACGAAGAGGTGTTGCTATCAAAGTCGGTCTTGTGGATCGGTTTGAAATCTGTCCAGCAACTGCCGGAGGCGGCAGTCGCCGGATTCTCGCAGTACGAAATCATTTTGCAGGCAATGCCCGGTCATAGCGAGTTGAGCATCGGAGCAGACTACGATGGCGACTGGGTTATCGAGCTATGCGCCTGGGAACCTGTCAAAGGGGGTGGAGCGCTGGACCACCGTGGATATTTCGCCCACGGCAAATGCCTGAGCGACGCAACGGGCCTGGCACACTCGTTCAAGCCGCTTCCCAAACACCCACACGACTTTGTGGACTTCGCCTCCAGGTGTGCAAAGACCCTGGGAATCGAGTGGAAACTCGTCGAGGATGTTGATTTTCGGCAGGAGAAAACTGGCATCAAGAAGAAGACCGCGCTGGCGTGGCTCCAAGGTATTTCACAAGCATCCTCATAGCCTTGATCCGTCACCATGTTTTCTAGCGCGCCAAAAGAGGGCTCGCCCACCACTGTGCGGTGGTGGTTCAACACCAGCTCTTACCGAAGAAAGCGCAGAACTCACTCATCGGGACCCGATAGAATCGCTAGCCTCACGACAGCTGGCACTTTTTTTGCGACAAACTTAGATTTCTGTCGTCCAATAGGTGAATGACCTCCACACCAATCAAATCTGCACTCAAGAAAAAGGACCATCAGAATCCCGAGGCACTAGAAGCACTCGATGCACTGGGAAATTCGCTTCCTGAATTGGAGAAATGCCTGCGCGCTCTGATGGCTGAAGTCGAACAGGACAAGGACAAGTTTCGCCATGACGAAAAGTCCAGTCGCAGGATGCGAGATTTGCAGAGGCTTGTGGTGGGGATTGGGCGTCACCTCGCTCGTTCCGGTGACCAATTCTCCGAAAGTCTCCTACCGGCACTGAGGTACTTTGTCGATAGTTTTGTGGAACACCTGGATTCGCCGGCCGCTGTAGAGGAAGCAATGGGAGCTATTCCTAAAGATGCCTTCGAGGCTCTTCTCACCGAAGACCAGGAACTGATCGCGTTTTGGCCGCTCTTGCCAAGCTGTGTGACTGACGCAACCTTGCTGCGCGCCACATCTCTTGTACTCGGCTGGGAGGACGGACGTCTAAGTTCTAGCCTCTTACCGGGTATCGCCACGCGCGCCTTCTTCGCAGCTGGGGGAAGGGCTGTTGGACCGCTTGCCACCGCGATCTTGTCGGCCGACGAGCAACCCTACCGAGGTGTTCTGGTCGACGCACTGGTTCACCTTCCTCCAGGAGGAACCGACGCCCTTGTACACGCGCTCGGCGACAGCAACAAAGCGATTCGGTCCAGTGCTCGTGCGGGCTTACTCTCCCGTGGAGTTGAGGCACTCGAGGCTGTGGGGCGAAAACTGGCTAGCACCAGTGAGGAAGCTGCGGTAGCGCTTCTCAGTGACGTGCATGCTGAGCTTAAGGCTAACGTGGGCGACGGCCCAGGCTCGAACTTTGCGACCCTCCGAACCATGCATGCGAGCCGCGCGCAAGAAATTCGCAAAGAGTTCGTCGATCCAGGTCTCGACCATCAAGCAAAGGCGGAGGCGCGGATTGCACAATTCGCTGAGAGCGAACCAGAGGCCACCATGTTCGCTCTACTGCAGTGCGCCGCTCTGGATCTGCCTGCCCTCTTTGATGCCATTTACGTTTTTGCCATGAACCTTGAGGCGCTCGAGAAGCAAGCCGCGGCAGGAACCATCGCAGCGGAGCTAGTTGCGACCTACAAGGAAGACGCCGTTCGGAGGGAGGTCGTTGCAGCCCAGTTCAAGCTCCTCACGGATGGCCTTGGCGAAGCCTTGCGAGCACCACTCATTCATGTCTTGCGAACCCGGCACATCGCGTATTCCGAAGTTTTCTATGGGTGGATTGCCAAGGCGCCTGCCGCTGATGCAATCGAGCTTTTTGCTGAAGGGCTGCTCGCCGGCAAAAAGATTCGAGACATATGCTCTCGCGCCCTCATAGCCATCGGACAAGAAGGGGCAATCTCGGCAGCCCCCTACCTTCAGTCAAGAAAGAAGGCAGTTCGACTTGCAGCAGCTTCGATTCAAGCCCAAGTGCCAACGCAATCGCTAACAGAGGCGTTGAAGGATGCTCGGGCCAAAGAACGGTCGTCAGACGTGAGAGCACATCTGGACACAGCCCTACGTGAGCTCATCGTGAGTCAGAGTTAGCCATGAACACTGCTCATTGCTAGCCTCCTGAGCATCGTGTGTAGATAGCGCTATCCCAAATTGAAACCCTGCCCCATAGGGGGACTCTGTATGGGACCCACCGAGGGTCCACATATTTTTCGGGTGCGGCTCCTCTGCGACGACGGTTTGGCTCACTTGACGACTCGCAACGCCGTTCAGCCGCGACGCGGTGACGGTTCCGGAGCGGTGCGTGGCGGGGTGGCATTCTCGTAGCGCTCGGCGTGATTGCGACGGTGCTCCTGCTCCTCATGGAAGCGCCAGTAGTCGTCGAAATGGCCGCTGGACTTGAGTGAGCGAAGTCGAAGCACGGAGTTTCGATCGAGGCCACCGGCCATCCGAACTTCGTGACCGCCGCAGGTCACCACCCAAAGCTCGCCTTCCTCGGTTGCCCTTGGGCGCCGAGTGACCACGGCCGATGCAGCCACCTGGACCTCCACGAAAGTTGCAGGCCTATTTGCCGAGTGAGTGCGGCGGGGCTGGCCCGACTCACCCGCAAGCTCCGACCAGCGCTGCAAAGTCGCCGGGCTTATACCCTCTGACCTGGCGAACGCGCGGCCCGATATTCCAACCTCCCTTCACAGACGTACCACCAACTCCGATTCTCGTTGGGGAGTTCCGGAAAGCGAGACTATAGCCTAAGAACGGCGAGAGTGATCCTGTTTTCGCTGAAAACCCTTACATTGTCGCGCGCTTACCGGGGCAGCCCTGCATTAGCTTGGGTCGCTCTTGACCCACGAGGAGCCATGGCAAGGCAGTCGAGAGTGAGCAAGATAGCCTGCTCTATCGCATCAAGACGAGTTCTTCTGCTGTACAAGGATGCAGCGCAACGGTGCGGTCAAAGTCTGCTTTGGTGGCACCCATGCCGATGGCGATCGCCGCTGCTTGAATGATGTCCGCCGCATGATCTCCGACCATGTGCAGTCCCAGAATGCGCTGGGTGGGCGAATCGACGATCATCTTGATCATCACCTTCTCCTCTCGCCCACTCAGCGAATGGAAGAGCGAGCGAAATCGCGTCTTGTAGATCTCTACCGTGTGGTCCTCTCTGGCCTCGGCTTCGGTGAGGCCGACTGTAGCGGCACATGGGATCGAGAAGATCGCGGTCGGCACGACTGGATGTTCGAACTTTGTTCGTTCCTCGCGAGCGGAGAAGAGATTGTCCGCCAGCGTTTGTCCTTCGCGAATGGCGACCGGCGTGAGCTGTAGCCTGTCCGTGCAATCCCCCACCGCCCAGATGCTCGGCACGCTGCTCTGACCGTAGTGATCGATCAGCACCTCGCCTCGCTCACCCAGGGCGACGCCAGCTTCGTGCAGGCCCATGTTGGCAGTATTCGGAAGACGACCGGTTGCGAACATGACAGCGTCACTCGTATGCCAATCACCTTGCTGGCATTGGTAGCGCAGCGTCTTATCGTCCTCCTTCTCGATGCACACAATTTCCGTCTCCATCAGCATCTCGACACCCGAGGCCGCAAGGTTCTGCGTGACCTCGTGGCGGAGGTCCTCGTCGAACCCGCGGAGCGCCTCTTTTCGATGGTGAACCAGACTAACGTCAACCCCCAGTCCCCGGAATATGCCCGAGAACTCAAGGCCGATGTAGCCGGCGCCGACGATCGTGATGTGCCCTGGCAGGGTCTTGAGATGGAAGGCTTCGTTCGAGGTGATGCCGAACTCGGCGCCGGAGATATCGGGTTTCTTTGGGCGACCTCCGGTGGCGACGAGGATGTGCTTCGCCTCGTAGACCGTCTCGCCAACACGCACTTCGTTTGCCGAGGCGATCGTCGCTCGCCCGTCGAGTACTTCGACACCTGCGTCTCCTAGCATCTTGATGTAGATGCTGTTGAGTTGGTCAACTCGCTCGTCTTTACCGGCTCGCAAAGTGTCCCAATCGAAGCTCCCATCGAAGCTCCATCCGTAGTTCTTCGCATCTTGGACAACGTGGCTGAACTCTGCAGCGTAGACGAAGAACTTCTTTGGAATGCAGCCACGAATGACGCAGGTGCCTCCGTAGCGGCTTTCCTCGGCTACGGCCACTGTGGCTCCGTGAGTTGCAGCAATACGTGCAGCGCGTACGCCTCCAGAGCCACCACCAATAACAAAGAAGTCCACAGTCTTACGGGGGGCCATGGCGAGATTCTACCGCCAAGCCAGCGCCGACCGCCTACTCGAATGACAAAGCTTGCAAGCGCGGGCAACTTCTTCGAGCAGGCGGTGTCAAGATGGCGGTGCCTTCCTCCAAAATAGCAGAGAACGTCATGAGCCCTGGGGCCGCGCGAGCCCCCCTGCTAGCTATGAGCATCGTTCTTGCTTCGCTCCTCTGGATTGGAGGAGTCGTCGGCAGGGTGGGTAGCTATCTCGGCACTCCGGAACGCGAGGCGGTCCAGTTTTGCGAGGGAAAGTGCATTTGCGATGGCGGCACGCTGGACGCCGCACTTATGCGGCGCGTCTGTCCTGCGGGCTGGGAGAAGGCGTTCGCGCGCTCCGTGCACAAACTCCGCAAGAAACGTAGCCGGCTCAGGCGCGAGCGACTGCGAAAAATGCACGAGTCTCAGGCCGAGCCGCCGCCCTCTGCTCTGGTGCCGAGCGTATAGGCCGAGCTATAACGTGCCCCATGTCCGGGAAGCGAATGTCTGGCCGTTCCAGGCTAGAAGACTTCCAAGGCACGGATCGATTTGAGATCGTCTCGCGGCTCGGCGCTGGTGGGATGGGCGTCGTCTACGAGGCTGTCGACCACAGCACGAATAGCCGGGTTGCCCTCAAGACCCTCACGCTTGCGGACCCCACGTCCATCTATCGCTTCAAGAAGGAGTTCCGAGGGCTCTCGGACATATCCCATCCCAATCTAGTAGCTCTCTATGAACTCATGGCCGGTGATGAGCAGTGGTTCTTCACCATGGAACTGATTCGCGGAACGGATCTGGCGACCTATTTGGGGCAGAAGACGTGCGCTCAGAACGAGATGGCCACAGAACGACTGACCGAAGATCGACGCTCGCTTGAATCAGGCACGCCGACACCTGCGCCGGCTTGGCCTTCTGCGGATCTCGAAGTTCTGCGAGCCGCGATGCTGCAACTAGCTGAGGGGCTGCACGCACTACACAGCTATGGCCGGCTGCACCGAGACATCAAACCCAACAATGTCTTGGTCTCAGAAGAAGACCGAGTCGTTCTCGTCGACTTCGGTCTCTCGGCAAAGGCGGCGGAAGTTGATTCGATTTCCGATCGAATGGCCGTTGGCACCATAGCCTACATGTCGCCAGAGCAAGCCGCACAGGGCCAATTGGGGCCGGCGAGCGATTGGTATTCTGTCGGGTGCGTGCTCTACGAGCTACTTACGGGGCGAACGCCGTTCGTCGGGCGCGGTGACTCAGTCCTCGTCAAGAAGCAAGAAGAAGAACCAGAAGACCCGAGAGCTCTCTTTCCCGAACTGCCCGAGGAGCTTTGTGACCTCTGCACAGCCCTTCTGCGCCGCGACCCTGCAGCGCGGCCGACAGGGATAGATATCCTCCAACGCCTCGGCGCGACGAGCGACGAGATTCTCTTGCCGCTCAGCGCGCAAGGATCGTCGCGCGGAGACATATTCATTGGCCGCGGCAGTCACCTCCGCCGCCTTTTTGGCGCTCTGGCAACTGTCCAGCAAGAGGCTACTCCGCAGTGCGTATTGGTGCACGGTAGCCCAGGGATTGGCAAGACAGCTCTGCTAAGGCGCTTTACCGAGCAAGCGTATCACGCGGACGAAGCGATTGTCTTGTCGGGGCGCTGCTATGAGCGCGAGTTGGTGCCGTTCAAAGCGGTGGATACGCTTGTCGATGCTCTCAGTCGACACCTCGGAACCCTCTCTACCCAAGAGGTGAAAGAGCTACTTCCCAAGAACACGAACGCCCTAGTTCGTCTATTCCCAGTCCTAAAGGCTGTGCGCGCAATTGCCAGGGGTCACGGCAAACGCCAAACCCTAGATCCGCAGGTCGCTCGTCGACTCGCCTTGACGTCTCTGCGAGATATTCTCAAGCGTCTTTCGAGATGCCAGACGGTCATTCTTCGTGTTGACGATTTTCAGTGGGGCGACGCTGACAGTGCCGTGTTTCTCTCCAGCCTCCTGAGGGTGTCCAGTGGTCCTTCTGTTCTCTTGCTCGTAGGGTATCGCCGAGATGATGTCGAGACCTCGGAAGCGCTGCAGGTGCTCTTGCAAAGGCTCGATGAGTTGGCGATGCCAGAGAGAGTCGTTTCACTGCCATTGGACCGACTGAGCGACGAGGAGGCCACCGAACTCACTCGGGCACGCTTCGGGCGCACCGCTGACTCCGAGAACGACACGATTCTCCAACGCGTGGCCGCAGAATCCGATGGCAGCCCGTTCTTCGTCGAGGAGATGATGCGCTACTTGCGTATGATCGGAGACATCGGCTCGGGAGGTCTTGATGGCGATGTCATATCGCTGCGTCAGACCATGCTGGCTCGATTCGCAGTGCTTTCGATCGAGCAGCGCAAGTTGCTCGATGTGGTTGCGGTCGCTGGTGCACCACTCACCGAAGAAATCGCATTTCGTGCCGGTGGGCTGTCTGCCGCGGATGGCACAATAGTCTCTGTACTGCGAGCAGGTCGCCTGGTTCGGAGCAATCGCGAGGGCATTGTCGCGAAACTCGAAAGCTATCACGATCGAATTCGAGAGTTGCTCGTAGAGCAGGTTGCTCCGCAGCAGCTCGAGGAAATCTACCGTGCTCTGGCTTGCGCATTTGAGCTCTGTGCACCAGCGGAGATCGAGAGCATTGCGGACTTCTATTCGCGAGCCGGTGACGTGGAAGTAGCGGCCGAACACGCCATTCGAGCAGCCGACCGGGCGATGGCCGCTCTTGCCTTCAAGCGAGCCGCTCTGTACTACAGTATGGCACTGCGGGCTGACCATTCGGCGGAAGAGGCGATGGCATTGAACCTCAAACTCGCCGAGGCACTGAGTAATGCGGGGCAGGGGGAGGCTGCAGCGGGGGCCTATTTGGAGGTGGCCAAGGTTGCGCCAAAATCGGTGGCTCTAGATCAGCGGCGCAAGGCTGCGGAGAGTCTGATGAGGGCTGGCCATGTCGATCGAGCGGTCGAGCTCTTCAAGAATGTGCTCGCAAGCGTGAATCTTAGCTTCTCCTCCAGCAACCGGCGCGCTGTATTCAATCTCCTGTTTTGGCGAGCCTACCTTAGCATTCGAGGAGTCACCTTTCGAAAGCGCGGCGCCTCGGAGCTCTCACCTGATGAACTCTTCAAAATTGACGTCTGTGGTTCGTGTGGATGGGCCTTTGGTGCCAACGATTTGTTTCGCGGCGCCGAGTTTCAAACTCGTCACGTGGTGCTCGCGCTCCGGGCCGGTGAACCCGGGCGAGTGGGGATTGGTCTCTCCGTTGAGGCCGCCTATCGCGCGCTCCAGGGCAAGAAGGGCAGGGCCTCTGCCGAGTCTCTCATCGCCCGTGCTCGCGAACTTGGTGAAGAACTGGGCGATCCGGTCCTCCGAGGGTACACGCAGTACTCCGAGGCGTTGGCCGTCTATCAATGTGGGGAGTGGCGTCAGGGCGCAGAGTACTTCAATGAAGCGGCACTGATCTTCAAACGCGATTGTTTTGGACACCAGGCAAGTGCGTGTCAATCGGAAAGACTGGCTGCGGATGCGCTCTTCTTCCTTGGAGAGATACGCGAATTCTCTCTGCGTGTACCAAGTATCTTGCAGGCCGCTGAAGAGCGGGGCGACCTGCACGGGGCTACTGACATGCGCACGGGCTTGCTCAATTGTTCATGGTTGGTTCGTGGGCAGGTGGAGCAGGCGCGCATTGAGTGTCTTCGGGGCGAGAAGCAGTGGTCCGAAAGACGGTTCTTCCTTCAGCACTACTACGTGGCTTTGGCGCACATCAATATCGATATCTACGAGGGGGAGGGAGGCAAGGCCCTGGCCCGCTGTGATGCGATGTGGGGGGCGCTCAAGCGCTCCTTCCTTCTAGGGGTGTCGGTCGTTGGTGCCCAGGCCAGTCAA
This sequence comes from Myxococcales bacterium, assembly GCA_024222395.1. Lineage (GTDB taxonomy): Bacteria > Myxococcota_A > Polyangia > Haliangiales > Haliangiaceae > NORP324. Next base: position 12,044 of record JAAEPE010000829.1, on the reverse strand, counting down.
TTGCAGGGGCGAGCGCTAGTCGCGGCAGCTGCTCGGGAAAACTCTGAGAATCGTCGGCAGCTGCTCTCACGAGCCAGTAAGGTCGCAAAGAAACTACATCGGCATTCCCTGGGATGTGCCCCCGCTTGGGCCGACCTTCTCGCTGGGCAAGTTGCTTTGTTGCGTGGCGATGAGACGCGAGCTCTGTCTCTCCTTGCTTCCGCCCGCACAGAACTCCGCGCACAGGAGATGATGTCCTTCTATCATGCTTGCTCGGCCGTGCTTGGTCGCCTCATGGAGAACGATGCGGGGCGGGAAATGCTTGATGCAGCCATTGCCTGGGCCGAGGAGCAGGGGGTGGTCGAGCCCCTGAAGTTCCTGCGGATCTGCGCGCCGTTGGCGTAGATTGCCCTTACTCCGGGCGACTGGCGCGATCTGCACGCGCGCATCGGAATCTGCTATCTGCTAGCCTCCGGGCGTGTCCCACGTACCCTTGGTTCCCATTGGTGTCGAGCGCTCCGCTGCAATCGACATTCGTACCTATGATGACTATCTAGAGTCCAATCGCGAGCGCGAGCTGCTGCTTCTCGAGCGTCGCAGTGAGGTTCAGGCTGGGTGGGGTAAGAAGTACATCGATCGGGTGCATAAGAAGGGCAAGCTCACCGCGAGAGAGCGAGTTGAGCTTCTCAAGGACGAGGGAACCACCACGCACGAGGTGGGAACATTCGTAAACTACGGACTGGAGTACGAGCGCGGCGCCAAGTCACCGGCAGCGGGAGTTGTCACGGCATTTGCCCAAGTCGAGGGCCGCTGGTGCATGGTTATTGCCAATGACAATACCGTGGCTTCCGGTTCTTGGTGGCCTCGCACCCCAGAGAAGATTCAGCGAGCACAGCAGATGGCACTTCGCCTGAGGCTGCCAACGGTCTACTTGGTTGACTGCAGTGGCCTCTTCCTGCCTGAGCAGAGCAACTCCTTTCCCGGTGCTCGCGGCGCCGGTCACATTTTCAAGATGAACAGCCTGCTCAGCGATAGCGGCGTACCGCAACTCGCCGGCGTCTTCGGCGACTGCATCGCAGGTGGTGGTTACATGCCCATCATCAGCGACCGTGTCTATATGACCGAGCAGGCCTACATGGTTATCGCTGGCGCGGCGCTTATCAAAGGCGCCAAGAGCCAAAAGATGACGTCGCTTGACATTGGTGGTCCAGAGGTGCACGTGCATCAGAGCGGCTGCGCCGATGTGCGCGTGCCCGATGATGAGATACTCATCTCTTGCCTGCGCGACGAGATTCAGCGCCTTCCGAGTTCGGGCGCCGACTACTATCGCGGTGGGGCTGGCTCAGTTGATCCGCATTTCCCCGCTCATGAGCTCACAGGGCTCATGCCCACCGACCACCGAGAATCCTACGACGCCGAGCAGATCCTCGCCCGGCTCGTCGATCAGAGCCTCTTCTGGGAGCTCATGCCCAACTTCGGCAAGGAGATGGTTTGCGGCGTTGGCAAAGTCGGCGGCCTCTATGCGGGATTTGTTATCAACCGCCAAGGCCTCGTCGACAGTGCGGAGAAGCCAGGTCAGAAACACCCGGCAGGCATTCTCTATCGAGAAGGCATTGCCAAGATCGCGGCCTTCTCGAGAGCTTGCAATGACGACGGCATCCCGCTGATTTGGCTCCAGGATATTTCTGGCTTCGACATTGGCAAAGAGGCCGAGCGACTAGGGCTTCTGAGCTACGGCTCTAGCCTCATTTACTCCAATAGCACCAATACGACACCGATGTTCACCGTGCTCTTGCGCAAGGCTTCAGGCGCTGGCTACTACGCTATGGCCGGCCTGCCCTACGACCCGGTCGTGCAGCTCTCGACTTGCCTATCCAGGCAGAGCGTTATGGAGGGACGTACTCTGGCGATTGCCGCCTTCAATACCAAGCTTGGCGAGGATTTCGAAATTACGGCAGAGGATCCTGCGGAACGGGAGAAGATCGCCAAGAGCATGAAGGCAGTCGAAGACCGCATCGAGGCAGATATGGATCCCTACGTCGCTGCGCGACAAATGGACACCGATGAAATCGTGCAGCTCGGGGAGCTTCGAGAGTGGCTCTCTAGTCTGGTGGAAATGTCGTACCAAGGGTCTGGGTATCGTCGGATCAAGAATCCGCGAATCTGGAGCCTGCACGACTTGGAGATCTTGTCCGGAGGTCAGGTATGAACTGTTTGGAACTCATCGTTGCCCACGGCGACGAGGGACAAGTGACACTCAAGAGCCCTGGAGTCGGCTACTGGCGCCGGGCGCCTGCTGTCGGACACGTACTCTCAGCAGGGCAGCCTGCTGGCGTACTTTCCACCTTGGGCCGCGAGCAGAAGCTGGTTGTTCCGACCGGAGTGCGCGGCGTTATCATTGAAGCCCCTACAGGCGGCGGTGGCCAGGCGGTCGCTTTCGGCGATGCACTGATGGTGCTTGGTGAAGCTGGTGGCGAACTAGGAGCCGCCCTGGAAACGGGTGCAGCAACAACCGGTGCAGACAGAGATGGCGCCTTGGTATTCTGCAGTATCTCGAGCGGTCGCTTCTATCTCCGTCCAGCCCCTGAAGAACCCGCGTTTGTCGCCGAGGGAGACATCATCGAGGAAGGCCAGACGGTCTTCCTGTTAGAGGTGATGAAGACCTTCAGCCGGGTTACCTATGGCGGCCCAGGGCAGCCTGCCAAAGCCAAGGTGCTGGCAATCGCACCGTCGGATGGCGACGATCTCGAAGCTGGGCAAGTGGTGCTCAGGCTCGAAGCTATCGAGCAAGGAGCAGTTGCCCCCTAGTCGTGTGCCATCGCCGCTGGCAATTCGCTGAGTCTCTGATTGCTGGAACCGACGAGTTGGGCTGGTGTAATCCGCGCCAGACCCCATGGTTCGACATCGCCGCGGCAGACGGCGAATGCTCCTCCGTCAATTCTCCCAACGACGCCCAGGCCGGAAGATTCCGAAGTTGTGCGCTGTTTCTCTGTGATGCTCTCAGGAAGCCCCGAGATGTCGAGCTCCACGAGGCCTCGTTCGCAGCTGAGTACCAACGAGTAGTTGATGACTCGCCTTTCCAACATCAGAATATTACCAAGGTCGCTGGTGTAGATCTTCGTCCAGTTGTCGCGGATGCCATGGCTGCGCAACGAGGCAAAATCGAGATAGAAGAGACCGGGTTCTCCAATGCGACGCGCGAGCAATCCCGAAGTGGTCACAACAGCGTCTACCAAGCCGGATGCGTGCAAGTCGGATACCGGTGACCGCTCGTCCGAGATCCACCAAGAACCCGGTTGATGGGGAGTGCAACCCAGGAACATGTTTTTCGTTCCCTGTTGCTTGAGCCAGCGCGAGACTCCATAGGCAATCTCCGTGGCGCTACCAGTGTCGTCCAGACGTCTGTCGCCATTCCAAAGTACCGTGTCACCGGGCAGCCTGTGGATTGCGTCGAAATGGTAGTAGCGACCTTCCCACGGAGTTTCGCAACTCATCTTGTCTCCGACCCTGATCTGACCGACCTCTGCCGATGCTTGAGGAATCGCAACATGACATTCGCCGCGGGTATCGAGGGATATGAAGAGAATGCTCCGAGGCGTGATGCCACGCTTGGAGAACTCCTGGAAGCCGATGATGGCTGCTGCCGGTTCGCGGAAGTGAAAGACCTTGGCGGGGATCATGAGGGGGCGGAACCTACCACGGCGGATTCCCCCTGGCGATACTCGTTTCGCGTTGCAAATGCCGATAGCGTGGCCAAATCACGCTTGAAATTGGCCATTGGCAATTGGCTCCTGAAGCTCCACGTCTCGTGCGGGCGCCACGCCCCAGCCCTTGAGCTTGCGCCACAAGGTGCTAGCTCCAATTCCCAGGGCCTTGGCAGTTTGAGTCCGATTGCCGCGGTACTTCCAGAACGTAGCGGCGCTCGATTTTCGCCATGGGGAGAACTTGATGATGCTGTACGTTCGCGAAGTCACCGCGGATGCTGCGAAGCGAGGCGGAGAGGTGCTCGACTTCGATTCTAGGCCTCGGCCCCGCAAGGATCGCAGCTCGCTCCATCGAATTCTTGAGTTCGGCAAGGTTGCCCGGCCAAGCGTGGCCAAGGAGGCGTTCTGCCACCCTCGGCGAGAGGGGCTTTGCGACGACAGAGCTTCTCCCGGATGCCAGGCTCAGGTACTGACGCGCGAGAGGAAGAATGTCCTCCTCCCTGAGCCGTAGCGGCGGTACTTCGACGTGCACTACCCCAAGGAGGTAGAACAGATCTGTGCGGAAACGGCCCTCTTGAGTGAGTTGTCCAAGGTCACGGCTACTCGTTGCGAGGATTCGCACATTTGTCTTGCGAGGCTAGCTAGCGCCCATTGGCCAGATTTCGCCTTCTTGAATGGCTCGGAACAGAGCAACCTGGCTGGTGGTTACATTTGCCCGACCTCTTCAAGGAGGAGCGTGCCCCCACAAGCCCGGGAGAAGAGGCCTATCTTGTCTTGGCTCGCGCCAGGGTGGGCAAAGGCTTCGTGGCCGTTGACTTCGTTGCTCAGGAGAGCCTCGGGCAGGGAGACGCCAGCATGCTCACGGTGATGGCGAAAATGGGGAGCGACTACGATCCAGATAATGGCAACTGGTACTACGGCGTTCTCTCTGTCGATGGCAGCAAAGCCATGAAAGAGGGCAAGATCGAAATGTGCATCGATTGCCGCTCGACAGGTACGGACTTTCTATTTGGCGCCAAGTAGTCCTACGCAAGACTGCTCTTCGGAGCAACAAGAAAGGGAGCGTCGATTGACGCGCCCTTTTTGAGCGAAGACGACACGCGCCTCATCTACGTCCGCTCTAGGAACTCCTAGTAGAAGAGGTGAAGGGCAAGCTCTGTGATCGGATTCCAGATAACACCGACGTCGATGTTGCTGGTCGTTGCGTCACTATTGCCTTCGAGAGAAGTTGAGGAGTAGTTTAGGAATGGGTTGCGGGCCGTGAAGCTCAGACACCAGTTCTTGCTGTGCCAGTACTCAACTCCGAGTCCGTAGTCGACGCTCAAGCTCGTCGTCGTTGAGTTGTTGTCATTACCGTCTGGGTCGTCGGTCTCGATGCCTATGCCGCCGCCTGCGGAGGCAATCAGATCAACTTTGCCGCGGCTCTTGAGTGGGATACGAACATTGCTGCCCAGAAGGACCTCATTTTGAGCATTCTTAATATCGTCATCCATCGTGTTCTGGCCGTGAGTGGCTAGGCGAACAAAGGGCTCGATTGTGAGCGCTGATGCCAAGCGGAAGCGGACACTCGCGCCGTCGGGACGATCGAATTCAGCTCCGCCGAGCAGATAGTTGAGACCGAGGCCGACGCTCATGCCGTTGGGGCGATCCGTGGTTGGTGCATCTGGCACTGCCGGCGTTGGAGCTGCTACTGGGGCCGCCATGGGGGCGGCTGGCGCGGGGGCGTAGACAGGTGCAGGCGCTGGTGCTGCTACTGGAGTCGGTGCTGGCGTTGGCTCACCGAATCCGGTGTCGGGCTGAGCAATGCCGATGCTTGGAACAAGCAGGGCAGCGCCCAGTGTCAGGCCTGATACGATAGATTTCTTAGATTGGTCATTTATTGGTCTCCAGGTCGAGGGATGGGTTGTTCTGTGTTTGCTCGAAAGTCGATTGCGGATTCACAATCTGCACTGCAGCTCGTCTCGAGTCGCTCGCAGGTTGTTTGGCTCACACAGGAGAAGCACTCGTTGCTTACGATGCGGTCGCCACTCTCTTCGTCGGATTGATTGATGCCATCGGTGCAACCGCTGACGCAGGCGGCCTGCTCTTGCTCTGATTGCCCCGCTGTGCACTCACAGAGGTTGGTGCAGAACTCTTCTGCACGATGGTCGCCACAAGCGCCGGCAAAGGTTGCGAGCCCGAGTAGGACTGCGGCGAATAGAATGAAATGTCGTATGGGCATATCGCTTTCTCCTAGGAGTCCGCCAAGCATCCCATGTCTCACTTTCTGGGCAAAAGAACTGACAACATATTGGTGAGTCTGCCCGGCGGGAGCCCTCAGAGATGTCAGCTGGTGATGGCCTTTGTGCCTGGGATGCCAGCGGCATGCACAAATTCATCGAGGTGCAGATCTCTTGATAGGCCCTTATGGAAGCGGAAATAGATCTGTTGGGCGATCATTGGTGACCTGGAGAGGCCGAAGAGGTAATGAAGGAGAATGTGATCTAGATCAGCTTCGGTCTGTATCGCGTGGTCTCCTACCTATAGGTGACTTGTTCGCGCTCAAGGTGCGCGATACGGTTGAAGCCCGAGAGAGCTAGAGCGTCGTCACGAAATCGAAACTCACAAACCGAGGCATTGGCGATGCTCCAGAGAAGCTCGCAGGCCTTGCCGGCTGCCAAACCGAGCACCGACTTCATGGCCATCATCTTGGGACCGCCCGAGGTGACCAACATGATTGTCTTGCCACGAGTGCCTCCGGCGCATTCGGCAGCACAAATGTCGGCGACGCTGGAGATGACTCGGGCCTCGAATTCGGCTGCGGTCTCAAGGTCGCCGGAGTCGAGGGTGCCGTGCATCCAACCGTCACAGATCGACTCAAAGGAGTTGATAGGCCCCTCTGGCGCGGCGGCAGCCTCGTGCAATTGGGTGCCTGTGTGCATCGTGAATAGCTCAAAGGCTGGGAACTCACCAAGCCGCTCGTCTTCTTTGCCATCAGGAAGCAGAAGACCGGCCGCCCGCGCGCCGCGGGAGATACCGTCTGCCGTCTGCCTATGCCGCTTGGCGGGCCCGACGTAGAGGGCGTCGATTTGGCAACTGCGCCCAGCGAGCCACTTGCCCAAGCGCTCACTTTGCTCCTCGCCCAGTGAAGATAGATGGTCATAGTCGGCCGCTCCATACGACGCCTGGCCGTGGCGTACCACCAGTAGTGTGCTCATCTCGCGCAGCCTACCGCATTGCCACAGTGCTCGCTGACCCAGCAAGAATTCTCCGAACCGGTGAAATAAGCACGGCACGTCCTCCGTTTCAGCGAGTAGGGTAGGAGCCCAAGATAATGAGTCTGAGTAGCATCACCGACAAGCCCATCGTGGTTCAGAAATACGGCGGTTCTTCGGTCGCCGATAGTGCGCACCTGCTGCGCGTTGCCGAGCGAATCGTAAAGACCCGAGAGTCGGGCAAACACGTTGTCGTTGTGGTTTCTGCAATGGCCAGGGCCACAGACGACCTTCTGGCCCGTGCAAGAGAAGTGGCAAAGGCGCCATCCAGGCGAGAGCTAGACATGCTGCTCAGCTGCGGTGAGCGCGCATCGATGGCTCTCTTGGCGATGGCTGTACACGAACTCGGCCATGAGGCGGTTTCTCTCACGGGGTCGCAATCGGGCATCATGACCAACGATAGGCACTCGGGGGCGCGCATCATCGAAGTGCGTCCCTTGCGGGTCGAGGACGAACTCGCGCGAGACAAGATCGTTATTGTCGCGGGCTTTCAAGGTGTCTCCTACAAGCGAGAGATCACCACGCTGGGGCGCGGCGGATCGGACACTACTGCGGTCGCTCTGGCTGCGGCTTTGGGCGCTGAGTACTGTGAGATATGTTCTGATGTCGACGGAATCTACAGCGCAGACCCAAGAATCGTAGATGACGCTGAATTGTTAGAGGCAATCCGTTGCGACGAAATGCTCGAGCTTGCTGCTCATGGCGCAAGAGTGCTGCATCCCGGCTGTGTGGAGATAGCTAAACGGTCCGATGTGCGGCTCTACGCCAGGGCAACCGCTAAGACCGGTGGAGGTACACGGGTTGATGCCATTGGAGCTCCAGAACGACGCGCACCGAGCGGCGTTACTGGCATGTGCGGCCTCGTTCGCATGCGCGGCGAGACCATCGACGAGTTGCTCGAGATGGCTACTCGCGAGAGCCTTGGCGTTCTGCACATTGACTCTGTCGGAGACGCTGGCGAGATGTGGATATCGCTTGCGGACCAACCCGACTGGGCCGCGGTGCGCAGCCGAGTGCAGGAGGAGGGTGGCCTCTCGATCGACGAGAAGGTCGGCGCGGTCTCCGTGGTGGCCGAGGGGCTTGGGCAGCAGGCGGCACGCATCAGAGATATTCGCCGTGTCGCGTCTGAGGCCGATGTCGAGATGCTGGGCATGAGCACCTCGCCCTTGCGTGTTACTCTCTTCTGTCGTGAGCTGAAGGTTGATGTGCTGGTACAAGCGCTTCAAAGTTCGCTCTTCTAGAAATCTGGTGCCAAACCCGGCGTTCAGCGCCGCAGACGCCGTAGTTGGCGCCAGATTCCTAGAGCGGTTCGCTTCGCGAACGCTCCGTATTCCGCTTCCTTCGGAATCTGGCAGGTACTTTGAAAGAAAAACACGAGGGCGCTTCGATCCGCCGACATGTACTCCGAAGGACGATGCTGAGCGAGGTCATTGCTTGGATTATACCCGCCGGATGCGTAGCAGCCTAGCGTTCCCCGCCTCGATCGTAGCCATGCTCATCTTCTGTTGCGGCGGCGGAGCGATTTCGTCGACCGATGACGGTGGTGGCGCGGACGGTGGTGGCGGTGGCGGTCCAGTCGAAGGCGAGCCAACAGCTCTTGCTGGAATAACCGCGGCCCACAATCAGGTCCGAAGCGCCCATGGCGTAGTCGACATTGTATGGGACAACGATCTCGCCTCAGTCGCGCAGCAATGGGTGAACAACTGCGAATGGGGGCACAGCGAAGGCCGCCGCGCCAACTACCCAGGCTACGTCGGTGAGAACATCTACGGCTCGAGCGGGGTACCAACTGGTGCTTAAGTCACTGAGTCTTGGGCCTCTGAAGAAGCCGACTATGACTACGATAGCAACAGTGCAGCAGCGTCTGCGGTCACTACACGCAAGTTGTTTGGGCTAGCTCGACCAAACTCGGATGTGCCATCGGCAATTGCCCCAACCTTCAATACTCGAACTTCGTGGTCTGCGACTACTCGCCGGGGGGAAACTTCAACGGCGAGAGATCATACTAAGTGTTTGCTGTGCAAACACGTGGCAGCCGGGTAGGGAGTTTGCTCTAGCAAACACCCCCTCCCTCCCAAGCCGCGACCAAGAGAGCCAAGTCGCCTCCCCTCCGCTCCAAGCCCCGATTGAGGAAGGCCCAGCCGCCCCCAATTACCACCTTGCGCCTTCCAGCTTTTAGTGTGCAGACAACACTAAGATGGGAGCCCCAATACCACCCAGAGAGCTCAGCGACTGCGACAGCATTCTGCTAGCTGGCGCCGGAGGTGGCTTCGACATCTACGCTGCAATCCCGCTCTACGAAGCGCTCTTGGCACAGGGCAAGAAGGTTACCCTCGCGAATCTGAGTTTCACCTACCTTGGCGGACTAGACGTCTCGGCCATAACGCCGAATCCTACGCATCGGTGAGCCGGCGGAACTCCTCCGACAAGACTGTTCTCTGCAGTAGAGGCCCCAAATAACTGTGGATATCGCGCACTAGCCCGCCTCCGTCTCCACGACTGCCAGCACCTGGTCGCCGCTAACTTGCTCGCCAACCTTCACATCCAGTTCGCCAACTACGCCGCTGCGGTGAGCCCGAATTCGGTGCTCCATCTTCATCGCTTCAAGAATCAGCAGCGTATCGCCCTCTGCGACTGTTGCCCCATTTTCAACCAGGACCTGCACTACACATCCTGGCATTGGCGCAAGACAACTGCCTTCAACGCGCACCGCCGCTCGATCCGGAAAGCGCGCCACCACAGCGAAGTCAAAACTCCTGCCATCAACTTGCACGAGGACACGATTGGCTTGCAAGCAAACGCGAAACGCAGAGCGATGCTCCCCGATCTGCAGAGTGAGTGAAACACTTTCGAACGAGCCAATGCACAGCACTTCAACTTGGCGACCATCATCGACGCGCATCGATAGCTTGTCGCTTTCCTCTTGGATGTAGTGCACCGTATTCGCAGTCTCCCCTTCGACGAACGTCTCTGTGGATTCACGCCAACGACTATTGCGATAGCCAGACCGCAATGTCGGCAATACCTGGCGCCCGAGGAGGCGCTGGTCTAGGCGAGCAATTGTTGCTGCCATGAGCGCGGCGTTTCGGAGTTCTTCTGGTGGCGCGCGCAACTCGAGAGAATTCCGGTGCTCGGTGAGAAAATTCGTGTTGATCGTGCCCTTTGCAAACTGGGGGTGGGCTAGAACGCGCAGTAAGAATTCGCGATTCGTAGTCGTCCCTAGTGCACTTAAGCGACGGAGACTGCGCTGCATGCGCCGCAAGGCCTCTGACCTGCCTGCCCCACTTGTGATGACTTTCGCGAGCATTGGGTCGTAGTGGATGCTGATCTCACTGCCGCTCTCTACCCCGCTATCCACGCGTAGGCCGGTGCTCTGCGCTACGTGGAAGTCGCCAATTGTGCCACTGCAGGGCAAAAAGTCGTTGTCGCAATCTTCAGCGTAGAGACGACATTCAATCGCTGCTCCTCTCTGCACAACATCACCTTGCGAGAAGCCAAGGGCTTCGCCACGGGCAATGCGGATTTGCTCGCGCACCAGATCAATGCCCGTGACGCATTCGGTTATGGGATGCTCAACTTGGAGCCGCGTATTGACCTCTAGAAAGTAGAACTCCCCGTTTGGAGCCAGAATGAACTCGACAGTGCCCGCGTTGTGATAGTTGGCGGCCTTGCCAACAGCTACGGCTGCACTGGCAATCTTGTCTCGCAGCGCATAGGGAAGATTTGGGGCAGGGGATTCCTCGATGATCTTCTGGTGGCGCCGTTGAATGGAGCACTCTCGCTCGTAGAGGTGGAGTAGCGTGCCGTGACAATCCCCGAGAATCTGAATCTCGATGTGCCTCGGTGACTCGACGTATTTCTCCATGAGGATGGTGTCGTCGCCGAAGGCCGTCGTAGCAATGCGCTTTGCTGATTCGAGAGCGGGAGCTAGTTCGCCCTGGTTGCGAACGATGTGCATGCCCTTGCCTCCCCCGCCAACGCTGGCCTTGAGCAGGACCGGATAGACGATTTCGTCCGGTGATTCGAGATCGAAGCTCGGAACGATCGGCACTCCGGCCTCTGCGACGACAGCCTTGGAGGCCTTCTTCGATCCGAGTAGCGAAATCGCTTCGGGCGAGGGGCCGATGAATGTGATGTCTGCATCTGCACAGGCCCGCGCGAAATCCGCGTTCTCCGCCAGGAATCCGTATCCCGGGTGAATTGCCTGGGCGCCGATGCGCCTGGCAGCCTTAATGATGGCCTCACCTCTCAAGTACGATTCCGGACTGGGCGCTGGACCCAGGCGAGTCGCCTCATCTGCCTCGCGAACAAAGGGCGCATCGGAGTCTGCATCGGAGAATACGGCCACGGTTCCAATACCCATGTCGTGGCAGGTGCGAATGATGCGAGAGGCGATTTCCCCGCGATTGGCGACAAGTATCTTGCTGAAGTCTTGCATTGCTGTCTCTTGAGCCTAGTGGCGGAATACGCCCCATGATTGAGTGCCAGAAACATCCGCGTTGTAGGCCGCGGATAGGGAGATTGCGACCACGCTCCGGGTGTCCCGAGGGTCGATGATGCCGTCATCCCAAACTCTGGCACTAGCAAAGAATGGGTCGCTCTCTTTGCCGATTTGGCCTTCGATCATGATCTTACCCACCGAGATGCGCTGCTCATCGACTTCAATGCCCTTCTTGGCTGCGCTCTGTCTCTGGATAATCTCCAGGACCCCTCCTAGTTGCTGCCCACCCATGACAGCAATGCGGTGATTTGGCCAGGTGTAGAGGAACCTGGGCTGGTACGAGCGCCCGCACATGGCGTAGTTACCAGCACCGTAACTTGCACCTGTCATCACAGTAATGGCAGGGACTGTAGAGTTCGAGACCGCATTGATGAGCTTGGCTCCATTTCTAATAATTCCTCCCTGCTCGTACTCTTTGCCTACCATGAAGCCGGTGATGTTCTGAAGGAAGAGAAGGGGGGTGTTGCTCTGGTTGCAAAGCTGAATGAAGTGCGCACCTTTGTTGGCAGAGTCGCTAAAGAGAATGCCGTTGTTGGCTAGAATGCCGACGGGGTAGCCGTGAACATGGGCCCATCCGCAGACGAGGGTGGAGCCGTAGAGAGGCTT
>JAAEPE010000828.1 GCA_024222395.1 Myxococcales bacterium | reverse complement strand
GTGCAGTGGCTGATGGGATTCCCGGCCGCGTGGCTCAACTGCGTGCTCTCGGAAACGCGGTCGTCCCGCAAGTCGCGGAGCTCGTCGGAAGAAGAGCCCTGCGAATCCTCGAACGCGGCGCAGTAGATGACGACCCGTGGGACCTGAGGCCATGAGCGACGTAGTTCAGATGCGTAAAGCGGAGCCGGGAGACGTACCGTTCATTACGAACTCGTGGCTCAAGAGCTACCGCTCGGGCGGCATCGCCAACAGGCTGGTGCCCAACGACGTGTACTACCAGATGCACCACGCGATTCTCGAAGTGATTCTCCCGAAGGGTCTCGCGGTGGTGCTCTGTAACCCCGAGGACCGCGACATGATCTGCGGATGGGCTCACGCGGAGACGTTCAACGACGGCCTGGTGCTGCACTATGCGTACGTGAAGAACAGCCTGCGAAGGCACGGGCTGTTTACGAAGCTCATGGACACGCTGATCGAGCACGAGCGCCCTCGGCACATCATCTACACGCACAAGACCGAGGCGTTCGACAAGGTGACGCCCAAGCACAAGGGTTGGATCTACAACCCCTATCGCCTCTACGAGTCATGGAGACAAGAGTGACGAAGAAGCAAATCAAGGAAGTCGAGTTCGAGCACTACGTGCCGGACCCATCGGGAACGCGAGTGAGCG
>JAAEPE010000827.1 GCA_024222395.1 Myxococcales bacterium | reverse complement strand
TTTCAAGGGCATAGCTCTGTAGCGTCCCTACGGCGCTGCGGTTGTTGTCTCCTAGGATCGACACGGGCCTCCCGATCTGATCTGACAGGGGATGGCCCGAGCTACCAAAGCACAGAAACTCGAAATCGAAAACGAGCAGGCGGCGCTGCAGTTCTTTGAGCGCATGCTGGCGGGCTTGACGGATCCCAGGCGCCCACAAGGATTGAGCTACCCGCTTCGCTCCGTGGTTGTGATTGCTCTGATGTCGATGGTTTGCAGTTGCGACAACGCCGAATCGATGGAGCTGTGGGGCGAGCTAAACGAAGAATGGTTGGGTGAAATCCTGGAGTTGCCCCATGGGGTGCCAAGCCAAGATGTGTATTTGTCGGTGTTTGCTTCTCTCAATCCCTCAGCATTCTCTGAAGTGTTTCGCGTGGAGTGCATGGGTTGCGCTCAAACTCGGCAAGAAGAATTCGCACATCACCATCGATGGCAAAACCAGTCGCCGCCCAAAGGATGTCGCCAATGGAATCGGGTGCGGCTCTTTACGGGGACATCATGAGACAAGTCTGAGTGCGGGCTTAGCAGTGCCACAATTGTGTGTAGTTTCGGGTGGATGGTCGTCCTCCTAGAGGATGTCGTGATTGCTCAATTGCTCACGGGATTCGTGAAACTGCCAATAAGCATCAAAGTCGCCGCTGCCCAGTAGTGCTCGGAGTCGAAGTACAGCTTCGGCGCCGTCCAGACTCCAACGAGCGCCGGTGATGTCCATTCGGTCCTTGACCCAATACCGGCATGCCCCCTCGATGACGCCGGTAGCGATGGGTAGTCCGTCGACCAGGCAGATCTGGTACTGGACGAGCATCTTGTATTTGAGGAGATAGGCCGCTGCCTTGTCTATGTTTTTGCGAGCTCGCGTTTGGATACCTCGTTTGGGTGTAGATCTGACTGTGACAGCTCTTTTCGGGAATTTCGGTGTGATACCGCCTGTTAGAGGAGCATGACACCCAATGCCAAACCGCTTTGCATC
>JAAEPE010000825.1 GCA_024222395.1 Myxococcales bacterium | reverse complement strand
GTTCTCGATGGTTTCATGGGCGATATTCAAGGCGATGGCTATGGCGGCATCTCTTCGCTCTTTGGCGAAGAAGGTGGTCCGACACGTGTCGGCTGTAACGATCATAGCCGGCGCAAATTCGTGAAAGCTCTAGAGCAAGGTGATAGCCGGGCGAAAGACGTTATCGATTTGTATCGAGTCCTCTATTCCATCGAACGCGGGACGCGGGAAGAGGAGCTTGGTTTGGCTGCGGTCTTGGCATTGCGACAGGAGGAGTCGGTGCCTATCTGGGAGAGGCTCGAGTCCGAAGTCGCTCGGCTTGGCTCGCTCGTCCGCAAGAAGAGCCCCTTGGGCAAGGCAATTATCTATTTCGAACGGCAAAAACCAACACTCTGCGTGTTCTTGGGAGCAGATTGGCAGTGGTACTACGAGAAGCTCGGCAACGATGGGCTCATCTACATGGACATAGATGCCTATGGCGGCAACTCAGGTGGAGCGCTTGTGGATGCAAGCACCGGAGAAGTGAGCGGCGTAGTCGTGCGGGAGGGGATCAAGGCGCTAGTGGATGCGGGTGGCGTACAATCGATTGAAGCACAGGAGCTAGACTTCATCTGGAACGAAGGCGACTATTGCTATCGTCCGAGCGTCTGTGGTCTAGCCTCTCGACTTCAGATTACTCCAGCGCTCGCGAAACAAACATCGTCTACTTCGCGGCAGAATGCTCGGAGCAGCGCTAGTTCCGTAGGTCGACGCCTATCTCTTCGCTCAGTTCGGCTAGCTCGAGATCCATGAGCCGCTGCACACTTGGGTGAGCATCGACGATCAACAGCTCGTCTGTCACCGCATCGGCCAAGGCGGACTCAGGTCCAACAACGACATCTCCATCGAAAAGATGGAGTAAGCGTTCCTTAGCTCCTTTGTGCTCCAGAAGAGCATTTAGAAAACTCACGGTCGCAGTCACGTTCATGTAGCGATCTAGATACATCGGAACCACGAACGTTTGAGCATCATCGTGTGCAAGGAGCATCGTCCAGGGCGACTCCTCCTCGTCCATTGTAAACTTGCTTTTTTGGTCTGCATACTGCTTGAGTAGTTGCGTGCCAGTGCCAGGCTGGACCTTTTCTGCAAGTTGATTGATGGTCGCCAGATTGCGGAGCCTCGCGTAGTCGGCGTCCTGTAGCCAGAGTTCCTCGAAGTCAAGCGCACTGCGATGGTTGCTCTAATGGGCCTCTCCATTGTCACAGCTCTCCTCGTTGGCCGTCCCTGGGCAATAACGAGCCCGGGTTCATTGGTTGTCACGACAATTCCCAACAGCGAACTAACGCTGCCTCTACCTTCCATCCTCGCAAGCTCTCCCAAAGTTGAGGAGCGCGGGGCTCTGACCATCTACAGTTTTGGCACACTAGCGCGCTCCCCCGTCGCCGTGGAACTCGTGGTCCACCGCCTCTCGCGCAGAGTCGCCTCGGTGGATATCGAGACTGCCATCGCAGCGCAAAAGACCGCAGCTGAGACAGGCAACCCTCCCAATGCGATACGCCAGAGAGCCGTGACCATCGTCGAGGTCGGCGACTATCCCTTCGTCTTGGTGGCGCACCGCATGGGCGAATCTAGGTTGCAAAGCTGGATCACCGCGGTCGACGATTTGGAGTTGGCGCTGCGCGTCTACCGAGCACCTGGCGTATCGCGAGAATGGCCCACGACAGGCCCAAGCATCGTAGAGGGATTGGCGCATCCTAAGCTGCAGCCGCTACCGGCAGCGGCTGCAGCTCCACCGGTCGACAACGCATTCTGGGACTCTTGCGACCATGAAGCAGCCCCCAACATGGTGATTCTCAACTGCGGCGAAGATATCGCAATCGAGTACTCTCGGTTCACCGTCGCTAACTTAGATACCAACGGTGCGCTTATTCAAGGGTAGGTACTCGTCGCCCTGGCGGCGGCGCTCACAAACGAAGACCTTAATCCATCAGAGCCAAGGCCTGTTTCCTTCTCTATCCCGCCACCAGCCCAGTGGAAGTCGATGTGCATTTCGCATATTGGGAAGGGGAACAAGCAGGTTGCGTTCTCCTATCTGCCACGATAGCCGGAGCCGACCGCATGCTCGCCCTCGCCTGCCATGACTATCGCACCCGCGACACAGAGCCAAGCTGCTCTCAATTGGACGGTGTGACGTCGCAGTGCAGTCTCAGGCGATTCACTCAGCCAACAACTGGCAACAGTGCATTCTTGACAAGTGGCCAAGCACAACTTCGGGACCAGTTGGTCGAAGCCCAATGCATGTGGCTCACGGGAAACTCTGAGAGCACGAATGAAATGCGGGTTCCCGAGCTCCCAGCTCTTTGCAAGACGATTTTTCGTATCGCCGAATAGCCCTGGCGAGCGAAGACATGACAAGCCGAATAGCCATCGCGGATGGGGTCGCCGGAGGAGCTGGCGAACAAACTAGCCGGCCTCCTAGCCCCCCGGCCAGACCAGAGCCTACGCATTGAAAGTTGTCTCGTAGATCCACACTAACTGTAAGAATGTCGCGGGCTTAGTAGCCAGCTCGCAGTAGATTTCGATGATTCCGGGAAACGCCTTCTCGGCCTCGGAAAGGTGCTCTTCTGTAATTCTTCCTACCACACCTTCTTACTCTACAAGCTCCGTACCAAGTTGCCCTGCTCGTGCGAGGGCGGGGAGCAGAGGCTTATAGAAGTGCTGCCCCTTGCCAGTTTGTCAACTCTTGGGCGACGCCCGAAGGCCCCGGCTCGAATGGGTGACAGGGCTCGCGTTGTTCCAAGTGAGCTGCACGGAAGCTCCTCCACGGGGGGCGTCGACAATGTGGAGCGAGCCTGCATGCAAGCGCATGATGCGCGAGACGATTGCCAAGCCAAGCCCTGTCCCTTTGGTCTTTTTCTTAGATAGCCTGACGAAAGGCTTGATGACCTTTGGCCGATCCTCTTCGGGAATACCATCGCCAGAATCTTGAACATCGACAACGCACTCTAGCTCGAATACACGAATGTCGATGTGAACCGTGCTGCCGCCATATGCCATCGCATTCAAAATGACATTGCTAGTGGCTCGGTCGAAGAGCTTCTGGTTCGCGATGACGATTGCGCTCTCATCACTTTCGATCTCGACCTTCACGTCATCGTTCACATCGATTACTTGATGTGCAACTCGCGTCACCGACTCAAGAACATCAATACTCGTACTCGTTAGCTCTGGCCGGTCTTGATGAAACTCATCGAAGCCGACATAGGTGAGCAGTTCTTCGAAGAGCTTGTCGACTTGCTCGAGGTCACTCACAAGCCCCGAGGTCTCCTTTGGCAACTCATCGGCGACCTTGCGCTCAATGCTCTCGACGCGAAAGTGCATACGAGAAATTGGCGTCCGCACTTCGTGAGCAACCGTTCGCAGAAGGTCTCGTTCGTCTTGGAGAAGCTGTCCCACCCTGTCCGCAAGTTGATTGAGCGACGAGCCGATGCCGTCTAGAGCGTCGGACTCATCCCTCTTGGCTCGGGCGCCAAAGTCACCCTTGTGCATTCGTGCAGCAACCTCTTCGAGGCCTCGTATCCTTCTGAAGACAGCCAGAGTTACAAACAGAGCGAAGGCGCAGGCAATGAACATGGCCAGACCGAGGACTGTTGGTAGCCGAGTCACATAACCGAAGGGCAGCGGCCCAAAGACAACTTGCCCCGGATTGTTCGGAACTCGTGCGACCACATGGAGACGTCTCGAACGGCTCTCTACCCGTGTATTGGGTGTGCCCTCAGCCTCCTCGAGTGCAACCGCATAGCCGAGGGTCTTACCGTGCTCGCGCGCATGCTCGCGCCTCTCCACAGGCGGAGTTTCTGCGATGACCTGAGCATAGGCCTCAGCATGGCCGCGAAGGAGCGCGAGGCTAGTCTCGTCCGCCGAGCTATCGAGCAAGGTCCGAGTGATCAGCAGAGTCAAAAGAATCGCGGTTGCAATGATGATCGCCAGTCGGGCGAAGAGAGTGATCACTCTTCGTGCTCCACGAAGAGGTAGCCGACGCCTCGGACGGACTTTATCCACTTAGGCTTCTTTGCGTAATCTCCAAGCTTGGTGCGCAAGCGGCCGATGCGAACATCGATGGTCCGCCCCAAGCCATCGTAGTCGGTCTGGCACACTTCGCGACTCAAGGTATCGCGGCTCAGCTGCTCGCCCGCGTGCTCTTTGAGATATGCCAAGAGGTCAAACTCCGCATCGGTTAGGTCGAGCTCTTTGCCTCCCAGAGAAGCGACTCGGCTCACAGGGTCGATGCGGAGTTTCGATGCGCCCTCGGCCGTCGTCCTGGATGCCAGCAGCTCGCTTCGACGCAGAAGCGTTCGAACTCTCGCTAGCAGAAGACGAGGCTCCACAGGCTTTCCGAGGTAATCATCCGCACCAAGTTCGAGACCGACGATTTCGTCGACCCAGCCCGAGCGCGCGGTCAGCAAGAGAACCGGTTTATGAAACCAGGTGCGCAGGTCTCTGCAGATCTGAAGGCCATCTTTGTTTGGAAGCATTAGATCCAAGATGACAAGGTCTGGATCGGTGCTGCGGATAGCCTCCTCCGCTAGGCCACCATCGGCAATGATCTCGACATCGAAATCGCTATCCCGTAGATATTCGGCGACGAGTTCTGCAAGTTCTTCGTCGTCCTCAACGAGTACGATGCGAGTGGCTGAAGTAGACATATTCTGAGTGACTAGCCTGTCACGCTTGCCACAGGCAGTCTATGGTGAGATCGTAACATTGGGTGTCGTGCACCAAACCAAGCGTTCTGCTTCGCAAACGCCGTAGTTGGCGCTCGATGCCGCGCAAGTTTGCATATTTGGGGGAGCCAAATCTCAGTATTGACCAAGGGGTCGCCAATCACGGTGGCCTCTTCGTCGTTTCGGGCTGTCGCTTGCGCAATGATGTCGAACGGTTGTCTATAGGTCACCGACAGTTCGCCGTTGGCCCAAGAGGAGTTCGATAGTACGAAGTCGAGGAGTCGGCGCTTTTCCTTCGGTTCCTGCTTTGCGAATAGCTTGTGCGCCCTATGAGCGAGTTCGAGCAAGGTGACGCCTTCTTCAGGGTAAGTCTGATTGGCGCTCTCGTGCGCGGCCATAGAGGCCCGCAAGCGTTGTTGCTCGGCTCGCCATTCGCTGGACTTCTTGTCGAAGTAGGCCGCGTCTATGCGCCCATCCAGCTTGAGGCATAATCTCGACCCGACGACTGGCCAGGTCTATGACGATTAGAACGTGGTAGCGAACGAGCCCATGCAGCGTGAGAACTTCCGCCGTGAGAGGCATAAGAGGCGTATCTGAAGGCGTCAAACACGGATGCGAGTGACCTTTTTGGCTACAGCGTGTCGCTGGATGGGGGCATGCTCGCCGTGGGGGCACTCTATGAAGCTAGCAGCGCGGTGGGTGTCGATGGCAACCAGGCCGATAACAGCGTGACGGAGGCTGGTGCAGTGTACGTGTTCAGATGATACAATCGTCAAATCGTGCGCACCTGGATTTTGCTTCTTGCCGTCCTGATGACAGCGACCACGTGTCGTATCAACTACGATTATGAATCAGCAAGCGGAGCTGTGGACGGAG
>JAAEPE010000824.1 GCA_024222395.1 Myxococcales bacterium | reverse complement strand
TGATGTCAAGCACACGCATGAACGTCGGGGCGGGCGTACTTGGCCCTTCGTCCGCGAGTTGGTTGGCGGGACACGTAGGAACGTAGGAACGCAGCAAATTGAATTTCTGCACTTCTTAAACCTTCACTTTCAAAGTCTGTCGTCAGATACGTTTCACGTATACGTCATGTTCAAGTTTACCGCCACGAACAAGCGCGCGGTGCGCCGTGCGGGGATCGTCACAGCGATCGCCTCACCCTCCCTAACGAGCCTTGTCCGCTCCCAGGGTACGTCCGGCCGCGTGTGCCGCTCTATATTGATTGTCTAGCACATATGTGGCTGCTGAAACGCGCGGTGACGGTCAGCTTCGCCGGGGTTGGCGCTCTTGGTATTTTCCCCGAATGTCGACACTCGGCGAGGGCAACGACGCCCGTGCTTCAATCTCCGAGGAACGCCCCCGGCCTCACTCGCTCGCGCCGTCCTCGGCGTCTCGCATGTCGTCCTCGCAGATAGCGGCTCGGCCGACGAGCGCTTGCTGCTCGCCATCCAAAAGCCCGAGGTCACCGA
>JAAEPE010000823.1 GCA_024222395.1 Myxococcales bacterium | reverse complement strand
GCTCTTCCAAGCGGTCCCCCTTCTTCTCGTGAAGTTGCTTTCGCACTTCGGCTACACTCATGCGCGTATACAACCTGTCGGTGCGAAAACGAGCGCCTGTCTGACTTTGACTATCCAGCAGGGCCCGAATGTCGTCGAGCAGGTCGGGAAGATGTGCTTCCACCAGCTTACGTTCCGTCATGCCACGACGCCCGTCAACGCATTCAAAGCCACTTCTAAGCTCATGCAGCCCTTTCTTGAGCGTCGCACGATTCCAGCCCAGTTCCTGCTCGGCGCGATAGGGTATCCCTTCGAAAGACTCGTTGACCGTACGCGCCATAAACAGCCGTTTCACGTCGCCTTTGAGCCCTCCAGCAGTCTCTTGAAGAAAGTTCTTTCGTTCGTCGTGTTCGGACATACCTATTCAAGATCACGAGCAGATCACCGTGGGCAACTCTTCTGACCTGTTTGTTTCTGGGAAATCCCTTAAGAGAAGCCATCATTCAACCTCGGTTCGGTGGTGCGAGGGGGGCACAGATCTAGGACCTTGACCAGAGCAAAATATCCCATCTTTCCGCATGTCTAGAGCCAAAGATCGGCGCAGCGGCCGCGTGCGTGGCGTGTTCCATTCCGGAGGATCGGCTCGGGACGGCCCGGAGTTGACACCCCCTAGCCACCTGGCGTAACAGTGGCGCCCCGGAAGAGGGTGATGACGTCTCCTAAATACAATAATTCCGCCGCTTTTTACGATGTTGATGGCACGCTGATCCAGATCAATATCGTGCACACGTTTGCGTTCTACGCCGCTCGCCAAGCTTCCTGGCGCAAGTCGGTGCGTACGACCGTTCAGACCGCGATGAGTGTTCCGCTCTTCGTGGCGGCGGACAAAGTCTCGCGCAAGTGGTTCAACGAACTCTTCTACAACTACTACGAGGGCTTCTCTCTCGATCGCCTGGAGATCCTAGCGGAGGAGCTCTTCGAGGATGTCATCAAGCCGAAGATCTATCCGCGTACTGTCGGTCTAGTGGAAGAGTCACGACGTGCCGGCTGCCGCCAGGTCATCGTCACGGGCGCACTTGATTTTACGATGGCCCCTTTGGCCCGCTACCTTGGTATCGAGCACGTTATTGCCAACAGCCTCGAATTCAAAAACGGCATTGCTACAGGGAAGCTCAAGAAGCCCTTCGTGGGGGGAGCTACCAAGCCAGTCCTGATGCGTCAATTTGCCCAGGAACACGGTCTGGATTTGAGCGAGTCCTTCGCCTATTCCGATAGTTATTCCGACTTCCCCATGCTGGCCGTTGTTGGCCGGCCCACTGCCTGTAACCCGGATCGCCGCCTAAAGGCTGTGGCCACATCCTATGACTGGCCAGTCGTAGAACTACGCTAATCCAGGACCGTTTCATGCGAACCAGTCGTCCACGTACACGCTCTGCAGCACGCGAGCATATTGTCACCATCGATACCGACTCCGCCCCGCGGATCATGTTCTCAGGCGAGAACTTCGTTGTCGAAGACCTTCCCGTTGGCACCCGCTGCATCTATCCGAAGGCACCGCTCGCTGGCATCGACAACAGGGTGGCGGCCGTTCGATATGCACTGAATCATCCCGAGGGCATGGATCCTCTGCACTCCATGCTCAAGCCGGGCATGAAGGTAACGATTGCCGTCGATGATATCTCGATGCCGCTGCCGATGATGCGAACGCCAGACGTTCGACAGACCGTACTCGAGATTGTCTGCGAGATGCTGGTCGACCACGGCGTCGACGATGTCGAAATCATCATCGCCCTGGCACTGCACAGGCGACTGACCGAGCAAGAGATCAAGCGCATGGTGGGGCCCAAAGTCTATCGCGACTACTGGCCAGATAGGCTCTACAACCACGATGCATGCGATCCTGATGGAATGGTGGTTCTCGGCCGAACTCGCCACGGTGAACTTGTCGAAACCAATAAGAGGGCGGCAGACTCGGACCTCTGCATCTATGTGAACGTCAACTTGGTGCCGATGAATGGTGGGCAGAAGTCGATGGGCGTGGGTCTCACTGGCTACGAGAGCCTCAAGTCGCACCATACTCCAAAGGCGATTGTGGACTCGGACTCCTACATGGATCCGGATAACTCGGCAATCGCATCGTCGATCGGCCGCATCGGCCGAGTTGTCGAAAAAGAGATCAAGGTCTTTCACATCGAGACGGTTCTCAATAACCGCATGTTCGATGGCCCGATGGACTTCCTCATGAAGAAGGAAGACGACTACACAGAGGGCGATAGGCTCAAATTCCAGGGCATGAAATGGGCTCTCGACCGCATGCCATTTGCGGCCAGACGAGAGCTCTTCCAACGGATGCCCGCAGCCTTCGATCTTATCGGCGTCTACGCTGGGGCTTGCGACCCGTGCCACGCAAAGACTCTTGAGAAGAGCTGGGGGCAGTACTGCGTAGAGGTCGAGGGACAGGCCGATATCATGATTACCGGCATCCCCTACCTATCGCCGTACAACGTGAATTCGAAGGCGCTCAACCCGCTCTTGGTACAGGTGCTCGCACTCGGCTACCTCTATCATATGTACCGCAAGAAATCGCTCCTCAAGGAAGGCGGCGTTCTTATCATCACGCACCCTTGCAGCGATAAGTGGGACCCAGTTCATCACCCATCCTACATCGAGTTCTTCAACCGCCTCTTGCCAGAAACCAAGGACGCCTACGAGCTTGAGAAGAAGTACCAAGACGAATTCGCCTACAACCCGACCTACGTAGAGATGTACAGGCGCGGACATGCTTATCACGGTGCACACCCCTTCTATATGTACTACTGGGGGCAGCGCGGCCGTGAAAAGTGCGGCAGAGTCATTGTCGTCGGTGCTGATAACGAGACCGTTCCGGAGATGCTCGGCTGGGAAACCGCCGGGTCCATGGCTGAGGCGATTGCGATGGGCCGTTCTTCGATGGGGCAGTCTGCGCAGATCAGCATGTTGCACCAGCCTCCATTCCTCTTGACGGACGTAATCTAGGAAGAATTCTGATGAGCACCGAGACGGCGTTGCCTTTACTGGATATTGCAGAGACCCTGCAAGGCAAGAACATCATGCTGATTGGCAGCACCGGCTTTGTCGGCAAGGTTGCTATCAGCATGCTCCTGGACCGCTATCCGGAGATTGGCAAGATTGTCGCGCTCGTGCGTCCCGGGATGGGCAATACAGCCGAAGATCGCTTTTTCAAGAAGGTCGCCACATCGCCTGCGTTTGATCCGGTTCGCGATCGCTATGGCGAAGGCTTCGATGCCTATCTCCGTGACAAGGTGCTGCCTGTGGGGGGGGATATCGGCAGGCCACTCTGCAACTTTGGTGAGGAGGATTTTGAGGTCTTTGAGAAGATGGGAGGCGTCGACGCTATCATCAACTCGGCTGGTCTAGTCTCGTTCACTCCTTCACTAGAGAGTGCGATTCGAATCAACGCCAAAGGCGCACGCAACTGCCTGGACCTTGCTCGCAAACTCGATGCTTCCTTGGTACACATCTCGACGTGTTACGTCGCGGGTCGCCGTGATGGAGATGTTTGGGAGGATGAGGAAGTGGTCGGGTACTTCCCGCGCCACGATGAATTGGTTGACGACGATTTTGATGCGGATGCAGAGATAGCCGACTGCGATCGCGTCATCGAGCAGGTACGTGACCTGGCCAAAGACCGCCGCCACATCTCTATGTTCCGAGAGCGCGCTCAAAAGACTCTGCGAAGCCAGCGCCGCGATCCTGATGACAAGGCAACTCTCAAGCTATCAGTCGCCCGAGAACGCAAGCTTTGGGTGCACGAGAAACTCACTGAGGTGGGCATGAAGCGCGCCGACCATTGGGGCTGGAGCAACACCTATACATACTCAAAGTCCCTAGGTGAGCAGGTTGTCCTCAAGGACAAAACGGTGCGGTCTTGCATCGTAAGGCCAGCCATCGTCGAGTCCTCTGTGTCGTTTCCCAAGCCCGGTTGGTGTGAGGGTTTCAACACCACCGCGCCACTGGTCTACGCAATGCTCAAGGGCCAGCGGCTTGTAGTCACCGGCAAGAATACCAACCTCGACATCATTCCCGTGGACATGGTTTGCACTGCCGTGATTATGGCGACTGCCGCAATCATTCGCAACGAGCACAAGGCGGTCTACCAAGCTGGCAGCAGTGGCGTGAATCCCGTCTCCTCGGAGCGCCTGTGCGAACTATCCGGACTGGCAGTTCGGGGCTACTACCGGGACAAGGCCGACTCTGGAGTCGATACGTGGAAGAACCGAATGCGCTCGCGTCGAGAGGCGCATCCGGTGAGTCGCGAGACGTTCTATCGATTCGGAACGCCGCAAGTTAAGAAGCTCGTGGACAGGGTCTCCAAGGAGATCGATGAGCGCGTGCCCAAGTGGGGAGCGCCGCGGCTAGCTGCCTTTGCGGAGCGGACTCAAGAAGAACTCAGGAAGATCTCGACGATGAGTGATCAGATTGTAGATCTGATGGACCTCTTCGAACCTTTCATTCACGACCATGCCATTGCGTTTCGCTCTGACAACTTGACCGCGCTTTGGGCCCGGATGCCCGAGCGGGACAAGGATCGCTTGATGTGGACGCCGACGGAAATCGATTGGCGTCACTACTGGATTGATAGCCACTTCCCTGGCCTCATCGAATGGGTATTCCCAGTCCTCGACGATGAATTCGGCGTCAAGCCGCGCTCCGTCTACACCTACAAAGACATGCTGGAGCTCTTCGACGCTGCGGTCAAACTCAATCGCCATAGGGTTGCGCTGCGATTCCTGCAAACCGAGGAGCCCGATGCACCGTCGGTGGTTTATACCTACGAGCGGATGGGCGAGCTGGCACGTCAGTCGAGCGGAAACCTACGAGATTGGGGCGTGGTGCCCAATGAACGCGTCGCGATTATGGGCGAGGGACGCCCTGAGTGGAGTATTGGCTACTTCGGGATTCTGAAAGCCGGAGCCACTGCAGTGCCGATGGATTCTCAACTCTCGCTTGCTGAGGTTGCAAATCTGCTGAGGGCTTCGGAAGCGAGGGTTTTCATCACGTCAGACAAGGTCTGCGAGCGACTCGCGGAAGAGGAAGAACTCGACTTTGCAGAAGGCGAGGAGCGGGTGGCGGTCGAGACAGCCCTCGGCGCACTATCGCCCGAGTCGACGAAGTTCGCTGGCTACGAAGACCTCTTAGCCGAGCCTGAAGATTCATCGCCAGTGGTACTGCCCGCCCGCAAGGGGGATAGGGTTGCCTCGCTCATCTTCACGTCGGGAACTACCGGGCAGCCAAAGGGCGTCATGCTCACCCACAAGAACCTCACTTCGATGGCGGCCAAGCTGTCCTCGACGTTTAGGCTCTACAAACACGATGGGCTGCTTTCTGTCCTGCCGATGCACCACACCTTCGAGTTCTCGGCCGGGCTGCTAATGCCGCTCACCCACGGCTCGTCTATTACCTACCTCGATGAGCTCAATGCAGATGCGCTGAGCGCTGGCTTCAAGTGCGGTCACATCACCGGCATGGTCGGCGTGCCCGCTCTTTGGCAACTGCTGCACCGAAATGTCCGCAAGCGCATCAGCGAGCGAGGGCCACTGGTCGAACGCGCCTTCGATGCAATCGTCGATGTGAACCGCGCGATTCGCGAGAAGACTCCACTGGAAGTGGATCTTGGCCGGCTCGTCTTCTTTCCTGTGCACCGGGAACTCGGTGGACGGATTCGCCTCATGATTAGCGGTGGCTCGGCCCTCTCACCAGAGGTCATGAAGTCATTTCGCGGCATGGGCTTCCGACTATTCGAGGGCTATGGCATGACCGAGGCTTCACCTGTTCTCGCAGTTCAACGCCCCGGAGACCCTGCGGTCGCGGGCAGCGTGGGGCGAGCACTGCCAGGCATATCGGTGAAAGTCTTCGAACCCAACGAGGACGGCATTGGTGAACTGATCGGCAAAGGGCCGAACGTCATGAAGGGCTACTACGGCAACGAGGACGCCACAGATGAAGTCATTCGAGATGGCTGGCTTCACACTGGTGACCTGGGGCGAATTGATGAGGCTGGCAACGTTTTCATCGTGGGGCGCAAGAAGGAAATGATCCTTGGTGCTTCCGGCGAGAACGTCTACCCGGACGAGCTCGAAGAACTCTACGGTGAGATCGACTTCGTCAAAGAGTTGTCTATTGTAGGCCTACCTTCGGATGGCACAGGCGAGACTGTTGCCGCGCTCGTGGTTCCAGACTACGAGCACGATGAGGCTCTGGGGCGTGCGGAGGTTCGCGACCTGGTGCGCGAGCACATGAAGGAAGTCTCCAAGAAGCTTCCCCTCTACAAACGCGTAAAGCTCTGGCATCTTTGGGACCACGACCTGCCAAGGACTTCGACTCGCAAGGTGAAGCGAAGAGATATCGTCGGTGAACTCGAAAAGCTCGAGAAGGTGGCGTCCAGTGCCTCCAGCGCACGCAAGGCGGCCGAGGAAGCGTCGGACGGAGATGCAGGAGATACTCGCTGGGTTCGAGATGTCGTCGCCCAGGTCTCTCAACGCAAACCAGGGGATGTGCGTCCCGATAGCCGGATGGAATCTCTCGGCTTCGACTCGCTGATGCTCACCGAACTTGCCGTTGCCCTCGAGGCTGCCGGTCTCCGCTTGCCCGATCCAAACGTTATCAACGAGCTCGAGAGCGTTGGCGATCTTGAGACTCTGGCGGCAAGCCAAGGTCTCAAGGTGGCACGGGACAAGGCGGCAAAGGCCATTGTCGCCGCCAGCGAGCACGCCGAGGACGATGACATCAAGATTCCGAGTCCTCTCGCCAATGCAGGACGGGCAGCTCTGGGGACGGGGCAGGGCATGCTCTATAGCCGCTACCTGGACACCAAGGTGCGCGGCAAGTCATTCATCCCACCCTTTGGCGGCTTCATTGTGGCCGCAAATCACAGCTCCCACTTAGACATGGGGCTGGTCAAACACACGCTCGGGGAGCATGGCGATAGGCTCGTAGCCTTGGCTGCGAAGGACTACTTCTTCGAGGAGCCGGTTCGCAAGGCGTACTTTGAGAATTTCACCAACCTTCTGCCGATGGAGCGTCATGGCTCCTTGCGAGAGTCGCTTCGGTTGGCGGGCGAGGTGCTGCGAGAAGGTTACATCCTACTTATCTTCCCTGAGGGGACTCGAAGCACCACCGGCATCATGACGGATTTTAAGCCGTCCATTGGCTACCTCGCCATGACGGCGGGCTGTGGCATTTTGCCCATGTACTTGGGCGGCACCCACGACGCGATGCCAAAGGGAGCCTACTTGCCAAAGAGGCAGGAGGTGGTTTCAAACGTTGGCCCATTCCAGAGCTACGAGGCGCTTTCGGAGATGTCCAAAGGTCTTAAACGCTCCGAGTCGTATCGGCACATCGCCTATCGTATGGAGGGCATGGTTCGCGACATGGCCCCAACTCGCTACGAGTGGACGCTTGGTGAGGCCGGCCGCGTCCCGGCTGCAGAGGCAGTGGCGGCCGCACGGAATGAGGCAGGCGCATGAGGGTCTTAGTTACAGGTGGTACCGGATTTCTCGGCGAGCATCTCGTTCGACAGCTCTTGGAAGGCGGAGAGCACGAGCCTGTGGTGCTTGCGCGTTCGACGTCCCCAGTGCTCGCCAAGCTTGGGGTCACCCAAGTGCGAGGCAGTGTTTCTGAGGGGGCGGAGCTCGAAGACTGTCTTGCTAGCTGCCAAGATGTCTTTCACCTCGCGGGAATTGTCTCTCGCGATCCCAAAGACGGCCAACGCATGATGCGGACGCATGTGGATGGCACGCGAAGGCTTTTGGAAGCGGCCGCGCGTGCGGGAGTTAAGCGCGTGGTCGTTGCCTCTAGTTCTGGCACGATCGCAGTCTCCGAGTCTGAACGCATCCACGATGAGCGAAGTGGATACTCCACCGAAGTCGCAGCGGGATGGCCGTACTACGCATCCAAAATCTATCAAGAGAAGCTCGCATTGCAGCTGGGCAGCGAGCTCGGCATCGAAGTCGTGGTTGTGAATCCAAGCCTGCTGCTGGGACCAGGGGATAGGCGACTATCGTCCACGGAGGATGTGCTCAAGTTCCTCCGAAAGGAAATCCCCGTGGTTCCCCAGGGCGGAATGAACTTCGTCGATGCGCGAGATGCAGCTGCTGCCACGATTGCCGCGCTAGCCAAGGGCACGCCCGGTGAGCGCTATTTGCTCGGTGGTCCCAATTGGACCTTCCAGGAGTTCTTTGGACGCCTCGAACGTGCCGCCAAGGTCAACGCGCCACGGCTCAAGTTGCCAGCGAAGTGGCTGCGCTGGGGGGCTGGCCTTATGGAGGAAGTCTACCGAGCCGCGGGCAAGGAGCCGCCAGTCGACAAAATCTCTGTCGAGATGGGGCAGCATTTTTGGTGGATCGACTCTAGCAAGGCCGAGCGCGAATTGGGCTTCGAGCAGCGCGATCCGGCCCTCACCTTGGTGGATACGGTCGCCTATCTGCGCCGCAACATCGCCACTGAGTTATAGGCGGGAAAGGGCCGCTCTTGCTCCCGTGGCAATCGCGGCGGTATGCCTGTGCCTATGGCGATCAATCTCTCGATCAATCTAAACAAGGTAGCTCTCTTGCGAAACTCTCGCGGGGCGACCAATCCTTCACCGCGGGTCGCCGCCGAGGCGTGCATCGCAGCGGGCGTGCAGGGCCTGACCCTGCACTGGCGTGAGGATAATCGCCACACACGTGTCGAGGATGTCCATGATCTGTGCCAGCTCGCGAAGGACAGTGGCGTTGAATTTAATCTGGAGGGCGATCAGAGGGAAGAGCTTACCGCACTCGCGCTCGAAATCCGGCCCACACAATTTACCTTGGTACCTGTGACGCCAGGTGAAGTCACCAGCGATCACGGCTGGGATTTGCCTAGCCAGCAAGACGTGGTCGCGCCGATCATGGAACGCATCAACGCTGCCGGTATTCGCAGTGCAATCTTCATGGATGCTGATGCCGAGAACATGACGCACGCCGCTGCGACTGGCACCCAGCGAGTTGAGATCTACACCGAGCCATACGCCGACGCCTTTGGCACCCCAGATGAGGACAAGGAATACGAGAGGCTCAAAGCGTGCTGCGTGGAAGCGGTTGCTCACGGCCTAGGCGTCAACGCCGGCCATGACCTAGATTTGCACAACATGCCAAGGATCGGCCAAGGCATTCCAGAGATGCTGGAGGTTAGCATTGGTCATGCTTTGCTAGCGGACGCTCTCTACCTCGGCCTTGGTGAAACGATTTCTCGGTACCTCAAAGTATGCTCAGGCCAAGCCTCCCCAGCCCCCAAGACCTGCTAGCCGCGTTGGCGCTAGCTGCTAGCCTGGCGTGTGGAGCGCGGGGGACTGTTGCGAAGGAGCGCCGGGATTGCACTGGTGGGAGCATCTCACACGCTGACGATGCCAAGCGTTTCGAGGGGTGCGAGCGAATTCGAGGAGACGTCTATCTCGGAGGTGCCCTTAATACGGCAGTCAGCTTCGAAGGGCTCACTGTGATCGAAGGCGATTTGGTAATTGGGCCCAGTTACCAGCTGGACAACCTCTCCGCGCTCGGGGATATGGTGAGGATTGCAGGAGACCTGCGAGTCGAAGGGAACTGGCGACTGCGCGGTGCGTTCTTTGGCAAGTTGCAAAGCGTGGGCGGCAGAATTCGGGTCATCCACAATATTGGTCTTGTGGCTCTTGTCTTGCCGAACCTGCATACCTTTGGCGCCTTGGAGGTCTCGGCAAATCGGAACCTCGAGCGGATTGATTTGAGTCGTCTCGAAGCGGCTGGACCAATGGGAACCGTGAGTGGCCCGAGCCTCCGAGAGGTCTTGGCACCCGAGCGAGTCGAGTGGCGGCAGAAACCAGCTGCAGAAATTGGGGCAAAAGGAAGCTAGCCTGTCGGGCCTGTATTACGATTCCTAGCGATGAAAGATCTCGTTGTCCCATCGCTTGGGGAATCCATCACAGAGGCTGTAATTGGTAAGTGGCTCGTAGACGTGGGCGGCCATGTAGAGGCCGATGAGCCGGTGGTTGACCTTGAGACGGATAAGATTACCGTCCAGATGCCATCGCCGGTCTCCGGCGCCCTGACCGAGCAGAAGTACGCGGTTGGAGACACTGTCCGGGTTGGAGATATCATCGGCCAGGTCGATGAGACAGCCGAGGGAGTCAAAGCCGCCGGCACAACAGATGTTGCTGCGCCAGCTTCGGGCACTGCGCCGACTCCTGCTGTTGCTACAGAACCCGCACTGCCATCGGCGAGTCAGGGGCAGGGCGGGGTAGAGCGCGACGCAATGGGGCGGCTCTTGTCTCCTTCGCAGCGAAAGGCCATCCGTGAAGGCAAGGCCAAGATCCCCGCATTGGCAAGCACTTCAACGCTTGCGCCGGTGCGTCCGCCCGGCAAGGAAAAGGCCGAAGAGGTCGTGCCCATGTCGCCGCTGCGTCGTCGTATTGCTGAACGCCTTGTCATGGCACAGCAGGGTTCTGCGTCTCTCACGACATTCAACGAAGTCGACATGAGCGCGATCATCGGGTTGCGCAAGCTCTACAAAGATGAATTCCTCGAAACTCACAACGTGAAGCTCGGCTTCATGTCTTTTGCCGTGAAAGCGGCCGTCGAAGCGCTTAAGGCGTCGCCTGGCCTTAATGCGGAGGTGCGAGACTCCGCGATTGTTTATAAGAAGAAGTATGACCTTGGGATTGCTGTTGGGACTGAGAAGGGCTTGGTGGTCCCGGTTCTGCGCGACTGCGATACGCGGAGCTTTGCCGATGTCGAGGAGGGCATCATCGACATGGCAGTCAAGGCCCGCACCAACAAGCTGATTCTCGACGATCTGATTGGAGGCACGTTCACGATCACGAATGGAGGAATTTACGGCTCCATGATGTCGACTCCGCTGCTCAACTTCCCTCAGACCGGCATTCTCGGTCTGCACAACATCGTCAAGCGCGCCATGGTGATTGGGGACTCTGTTGAAGTGCGGCCTGTGATGTACTTGGCTCTCACCTACGATCACAGAGTGGTCGACGGCAAGGAGGCAGTAGGATTCCTCGTTGCAGTCAAAGAGCGCATGGAGAACCCCCAGCGTCTCATGTTCGGGGTCTAGGCTCGCTAGTCGTGGATGGCGCCTCGCCTCGGGGCGGATAGGCGCAAGGGAAAGTAAAAGTAAAAGTATGGGACGATGGTATGCACTCTACGTAGTCTTGCCCGTGCTCGGCGGGCTACTTGCCTGTGCGGCGGCCGTCGTAAGAAACGCACCCGCTGCCCGTCGGCTGCTCAATCTGCTGCTGCCCTACAAAGCTATGGTCGGCGTTGCGCTCTTGGGGGGATTCTTCGTCAACTGGCAGGAGATGCGGTTCAACCCCCTCAAGGGCTTTGACCTCTCGTTTCTCTTCGGTGCAATGGTGCTGACGAACCTCGGGAGCCAGCTAGTCCTTGGTTTCACGATGGGCTTCGGCCAATTAGCGAAGTGGATTCCTGGCGAGAGCGAGCCCGAAGAGAGGGCAGAGGCGCTCCAGCGCAAGCTGATGCCATACGAAGTAAGCATCGGAGTCGTAGCCATGACCTCGGGACTCTTGGGGCTGCTCTTTGCCCTGGACCAGGAGCTCTTCTTCTAGCGGGCTCCCCAGGGAGCCGATAAGCGGACTTGAACCGCTGACCTACGCATTACGAATGCGTTGCTCTACCAGCTGAGCTATATCGGCTTGTTCGAGTGGCCTACCCGAAGCGCGCGATACTGTGGCAATCGAGAGCATTTCGCAAGTGCTTGAGGGGGAACCCGCCAAGATAGTGATCTCACACGGGAATACGGCAGTACTCGGACAGCAATGCAGAATCTGTGACTACTGCGACACACAAGTCACAGGTTCTTGAGGTTTGTGAACGCTACATCACACTCAAGATTGGTAGAACAGGCGGCAAGTGTCTGAAGGCAAAGGATCGGAGGGCGCGAACTCGAGTCGGAATAGCACTTGCTTATGAGATTGGTCACCAGGCCCTTTCAACAACAGGAGTGCTCATATGTCATTTAGCTTTGCCCGCCCTACCTTCACCACCGCCGCAGAAGAAGAAAAGGCTCGTATCGGAGCCTCGATAGCTCAAGCGTCCCTCTTCAATACACTCACTCCAGAGGCCGTCGACGACCTAGCGAGACGATCTTCGATCAAGCGCGTTGCTGCTCGAAATACAATCGTGAGTCAGGATGAGCCTGGTGAGTCGATGTTCCTCATTATCTCCGGCCGAGTAAAGGTTGGCATCTTTGGGGAGAACGGCCGAGAGGTCACATTATCCGTCCTTCGCCAAGGCCAGTGCTTTGGCGAGATGTCGCTCTTTGATGGCAAGTCTCGATCTGCCAATTGCATCGCTACCGATCCGACGACACTGGCGGTTCTGCATCGTCAGGATCTGCTTCAGCACATCGCTCGGTATCCTGCGACCGCGCTCAACCTGCTTGGGGATATGGCGGGAAGGCTTCGAAGGGCCGACGAGAGTATCGCCCAACTCGCACTCTGCGACGTGAACGAGCGGCTCATTCACAGGCTCGTCCATTTGGCAGAGGAAGAGGGCACAGAGGCTGATGAGGGCATCTTGGTGCGCAGGCGACCGACGCAGCAGGAGCTGGCAAACATGATCGGCTCTTGCCGTGAGACGATTTCAAGAGCGTTCAACCAGCTGGCGCGGGATGGACTCATTATTGTGCAAGGCCGCAGCCTCATCGTGACCGATGCCCTGATGGCACAGGCTGGGAAAGCCGCAGCCTAGTTTCTGAGAACAGGCGCTGACCACGGCATAGAAGCTCGCCTCTCTTGTGGCGGGCTTCTTCTCGTTACGGGGGCAGTTGGGGTTGTCAGACACAATTCGTTACACAACCTGGAGTGCTTCTCATTGACACAGCTTTGCATGCTGGAGGTTAATCGTTACAGTGGAATGGGGCCCGCACATACGTCCAACACAAGCGGTAGTCGATCTTGGAGCCGTGGTTGGCAACGCACGGTTGTTGTCGGAGAAGGCAGGGTGCGAGCTCTTTGCAGTGGTCAAGGCGGATGCCTACGGTCACGGGGCCCAAGCAGTGGCCGCAGCACTCGAGCGCGAAGCCGTGAAAACGCCTGGGTTCTTGCGCGGCCTAGCTGTCAGCCTGGTCGAGGAAGGGGTAGAGCTGCGAGAGGCTGGAATCGAACTGCCGATTCTCGTCATGGGGCCGTCTCTTATGGATGCACACGCCCTCCTCGTTGAGCAAAGACTCACGCCGATGGTGTCCGACTCGCGCCATCTCACGCCTTTGGCAAATGCTGCTCGCGCTCTGGGTAAGCAACTCGGGATTCATTTGAAAGTGGATACTGGGATGGGGCGACTCGGGATTCAACCTGCAGAGCTCGAGGCTACGATAGGCGCAGTGCAGTCGCAGTCCGCCTTGAGACTTGAGGGGGTCGCGTCGCACTTGGCATGCGCCGATGTCGATGAGCCTAGCGATCTCGAAAGCCTGAGCGCGAAACAGCTCGCTCGATTCGACCGGCTCGTGCGGGATTGCCGAGCAAACGTCCCAACGGCAGTTCAGTATCACGTTGCCAATAGCGCTGCGATTCTGCGCTTCCCGAAGGCGCGCTACGACCTGGCGCGCCCGGGGTTGGCGTTGTACGGGAACGGAGCCTCAGCAGCGGAGGGGCTGTCGCAAGCCATGCGCTTGGTCTCCGAGGTAAGTCAAACCCGCCATGTTGCGGCGGGACAGAGCGTCTCGTATGGAGCCCGCTGGACGGCGGAGCGTGACTCGACCGTGGCGATCGTTCCACTTGGCTACGCCGACGGTCTGCCCCGGAACCTCAATGCGGCGGGACAAGGTTCCGCACTTGTCGGGGGGGCGCGCTGCCCCATAATCGGTACCGTATCGATGGATATGATCGTGGTCGATATCACGGACCGACCCGAGCTGACGATCGGGCACGAGGTCGTGGCGATCGGAGGGCAGGGTGATACAACTATCCGCATTGCTGAAGTTGCTGCACTGTGCGGCATCAGCGAGTATGAGGTGAGTTGCGGCATTTCGAAGCGGGTGCCCCGGCGATACGTGAACGACGATGGATAGCAAAGCAAAGCCAGACATTGGGCTGGGACAGGCGATAGGAGAGGGCGTCCGAGATGCCTTTGCGCCTGCAGTAGGCTTGCTCGAAACGGTGGGCGGCCACCTGATGCTCGCTGCGCGCGCATTTTCCTGGTTGCCAAGGCGGCCCGTGCGGCCTCGCAACTACATAGATGCGATGGAGTACATAGGCTTTGGGTCTCTGCCAATCGTGCTGCTCGTTGGCCTCTTCACTGGCATGGTCACAGCTCTGCAGAGTGTCCACGTGTTTCGAATCTTCGGTGTCGAGTACATTGTTGGCGGGACGACAGGTGTGTCCATCGCAGCTGAGCTTGGCCCCGTGCTCACGTCACTCATGCTCTCGGGCCGGGTTGGCGCTGGCATCGCCACCGAGCTTGGGACAATGCGCATCACCGAGCAGATCGACGCACTGGAATCGATGGCGGTAAATCCCATCCAATTCTTGGTCCTTCCGCGTATCGTGGCCGGTGCACTTATGACGCCCATCTTGGTCCTGCTCTTTTTTATTGTTGCAATGCTCGGTGCCTATGTCGTCGCCGTTGTGCAGCTCGGAGGTGATGCGGGGCACTTCCAACTGAATTTCGAACGCATGGTGAGTTTTGAGGAAGTCGCCAAGGGCCTTCTCAAGGGGCTCATTTTTGGATTCACTCTTACCCTAATCGGCTGCTACTACGGCTTCGCCGCCTCAGGTGGCGGTCGCGGTGTCGGGATCGCTACGACCAAGGCTGTCGTGGCGAGCTCCGTGTCGGTTCTCGTGCTCGATTATTTTGCCACCGAGATTTTGCTAGTTATCTTTCCAGTCGGGACCTAGATAGTTTTGTTGAACCCACAGTTACCGCTAGCTTCTCGGCACCACTTCTCGTGTTTGCGTGGAGATTTGCGGATTGACTCTGATGCTGGAGTGGCGCCGCGATGAAGGGCGTTACAGCTGTAGTCAAGGTCGGCATTCTCTTCATCGTGATGGTAGTGGGCTCGTATGGCGTCTTCAAGACCGTGAGTGAGCAGCCAAGCGGAGAGTCGGAATTCGAGGTATGGGCGCGTCTTGACGATGCTGCGGGCTTGCCAGCGGGCTCACAGGTCGTTGTTGCGGGGCTGCCGGTTGGCCAAGTGAGTGAGCTGCGAATTGATGGTCGTTTCGCGAGGGTCACTGTGCGCATGCGTGACGATGTGACTATCTGGGGCAATGCCGTGCTCTTTAAGAAGAGTTCTAGCTTGCTCGGGAACTTCTATTTGGAAATCGATCCGGGAAGCCCTGAGTCGATTAGTGCCCTAGGTCAGGTGACCCCGAGTAGGCAGCTCCCATCTGGGAGTGAGATTGTGAGGGTTGTCGAAGCAACGTCTGTGGACATGCTCCTGCGTCGCCTCGATGAGAGTATGCCCAAGGTGGATGCGGTCTTGCTCAGCGTCAGAGACTTGAGTGAAGACGTGCGCGGCGTGGTCAATGGGCCACTGGCATCTGTCATGAGTCGCGTTGACAACTTGGTGCAGGACGAGAGCGCCACCGTGTCGAACATCCTAGAGCGCACTGATCGCACGCTGGCTCGTATCGAGGACATAACCCGCGACATACGAGGGGTTACGTCTGACGCCAATGTCCGCGTCAAGACCATCCTCGACAACCTCGACAAGGCATCGCTTGAGGCGAGAGGGCTACTCGAAGTCGCCAAGGCCGAGGTTGAACAGACGGGAGACTCCCTTCGCAGCCGGATCGAGTCGTTTGACGAGGTTGTCGAACCCACAGCCTCGGTGATGCGCAAGATTGATGAGGAAGACGGCACTCTGGGGCGACTGGTGAATGACTCTACCATCGCCGACAATGTCGAAGACATCACCGATGATGCGAAGGGCTTTCTCGGTACTCTCTTTGGTATGCAGACGTACGTTGGGCTGCGCTCTGAGATCAGTGCCCTCTCGGGGCTGAGCCGCCACTACATCAGCATTGACCTGCAGACGAGGCCGGATAAGTTCTATTCCATCGAGCTCTCCAAGGGGCCGCGTGGCAACTACCCGGTCATCGCCGTGAATTACGATTCGACTACCGATTCCTGGCAGCGAACCGTGCGCATTGAAGATACAGTGCGTTTCACATTCCAGTTCGCTAAGCGCTACGACTGGTTGACGGTCCGCTATGGCCTCAAAGACTCCTCTGGCGGCGTTGGGCTTGACGCCGCTTGGTTCGACAACCGGCTCAAGCTCAGCGCGGATCTCTTTAGCTTTGGCTTCGCAGACGCCCCCCGCCTCAAGTTGGCTGCGGCCTACGAGTTCTTTGGCGGGCTCTACGTGCTCGCTGGGATTGACGACGCACTCAATCCTGGTGATGTGATCGTTCCGGGGGCATTCGCAGATCCGACGACACCGGAGCTTTTCGATACTATTCCTATCGGACTCGATTATTTCTTCGGCGCGATGCTCCGATTCAACGATGCGGATCTCGCGGCGCTAATGACGGTGGGTGGATCGGCTTTGGCCGGCGCTGCTGACTAGACCGCCGAGCGTAAACAATGATCGGCCTGATGGTCCTGCTTTCCCGATTGCAGCGTTGCTCATTTCGTCATTTGCCCCGGCAAAATCCTCGTTCGCGCCTTGCACTCGAAGAATCAAAACTCACCATCCTCGGTCATTCTTTTCGCTCGGCGGTCTAGTGGGCACGGAGTCTCGCAGACTTCTCTTGACAAGGGACTCTCGCTCCCTATAGTCCGCTGCTCCCATGAAGATCCCCCTCCGAGAACTCCCGCTGAAGCGGGATTTTGCGCTCTCCGCTCACTATGTTGGTGGATTGGTCGCTGGCTTGCCCATGCGCACTGCGCTCGGCAAAGATGCCGGGGTGCCGGGTGAGGGCACTGCCGAACTCGACTTCTACATAGAGGGGGACAACGTCTTTGCCCGAGGCACCCTCAAGGCTTGGGTCGAACTGGCTTGCAGTCGTTGCCTCGTAAATGTGCGAATTCCCATCAAAGAACAGATGATGGTGACCTATTTGCCAGGCGGCCAAATCCCCAATGAACAGGGGCTCGAGGCCGATGGCGAGGATGCGGACGAGGGCGACGCCGAGGATACGTACGGTTACGAAGACGAAGTGATCAACGTAGAACCTCTTCTTCGGGAACGTCTGCTGCTCGCGGTGCCCTATGCGCCGCTCTGCAAGAGCGATTGCCTCGGGCTCTGCAGCAAGTGCGGCGCGAATCGAAACGAATCCGACTGCGGATGTGATCGCAAAGTTGTCGATCCAAGACTAGCCTCTCTCAAAGACATTAAGGTATAAGCCCGCAGCTCGGGGACCAATACTTCTTCGGCAGCGCGTCTTTAACGGCGCTTTCTCAACAGCTCCACAGGATAATCTAATGGCACTTCAAAAACGACGAATGGGTAGAACCCGCATCCATCACCGCCGCTCCTCATGGATGCGCGATGCCGCGAACCACCCCACTATTCAAAAGTGCCCAAACTGCGAGGAGCCTAAGGCCCCACATCGCTTGTGTATGAGTTGTGGCCAGTACAATGGTCGTCAGGTTGTTGCTGCTGCCAGCGACGCTCAAGAGTAGTTATCTCATTCCTCCAGGTGCATTAGCGGCATGGAGGTCCCCAGATGTCGGCGCCTTGTCTAGTGAAGTCGCCGACGAGTTCCCGAGGAAGCTGTATACGCGCAGCCGGCTATCCCGATTGCGTCGAAAGCTGGTGCCGACCAGATTGGTGCCAGGTTCTTAGATGGTTGCTATCGCAGTAGATGCCATGGGCGGTGACAACGCACCGGCCATTGAAGTGGCTGGCGCGATCGCTGCCCTGCGCGAGTCCCTGAGCTTGCAGGTTGTGCTCGTGGGTGACCAAGAACGCTTGCGAGCCGAGCTGGAAGCTTGCGGCGAGGCTGCCAACAAGAGGCTCTCGATTAGACACGCGTCCGAGGTTGTCTCCATGAA
Source organism: Myxococcales bacterium (assembly GCA_024222395.1). Classification (GTDB taxonomy): domain Bacteria; phylum Myxococcota_A; class Polyangia; order Haliangiales; family Haliangiaceae; genus NORP324. Next base: position 10,235 of record JAAEPE010000823.1, on the reverse strand, counting down.
GGACAATCCATCGAAGGTTTTTCGAAAGAAGCCTGACTCTTCGATGCGTATCGCCACCGAGTTGGCCGTGGACGAGGAGTGTGCCGGCATGGTCTCCGCTGGCAATTCGGGCGCGGTCCTGGGGCACTGCCTCTTCCTCATGAAGCGTATACCTGGCGTCGAGAGGCCCGGTATTGTGCAGGTGTTCCCGACGCCCACCGGTACCGTGGCAATGTGCGACCTTGGCGCGAATGTCGAGGCTAGTCCGATCATGCTGGCCCAGTTCGGTGTCTTCGGTGCGGCGTATGAGCGACTCCTAAACGGGACGACACGGCCTAGGCTAGGAGTGCTATCCAATGGCACAGAGGACAGCAAGGGAACCGAGTTGACCCGGGCCGCCTGTGACATCTTGAGTCGCGCCGCGGCTTCTAGCGAAGCTGAATTCGAGTTCGTTGGCTACGTCGAGGGCTCAGGGCTTTTTGACGGGCATGTGGATGTGGTCGCGACAGACGGCTTCACCGGCAACGTGGTGCTCAAGACCGCGGAGGGTGTCTCGGAAGCCCTGATGCGAATGATTAAGACCGCAATGACTAGCTCTCCCAGGGCCAAATTGGGCGCGCTCCTGGCCAAACCTGCACTGCTTGAACTGAAGAAGGCGATCCACTACTCCGAGTATGGGGGCGCTATGCTGCTCGGGGTAAACGGGCTCGCGACAATTTGCCATGGTCGCTCCGATAGTAGGGCGATCTGCAACGCAATCTTGATGACGGAAGGCTTTGCGGAGAAGCGCTTGCGCGAGCAGCTTAGCCAGGCTATCGATCGCCATCAGGGGCTCTGGAAGAGCACCAAAGCTGAGGAAATCGCATGACAGCAGGCAAAACAGCATTTCTCTTTCGCGGGCAGGGCTCACCGGCACTCGGCCGCACCGTTATTCAAGGGCCTGTGAGGCTCATCGCAAGAGAGCTGGTTGTGCAGACTCTTGGCGCACCCGACGACACTAAGACAATGGAGCTATAGAAGATGGCATTTCAAGACAAAGCACTCGACGGTTGTACCGCTCTAGTAACCGGAGGCTCGAGGGGGATCGGACGCGCGGTCTGTGTCGCTCTCGCCGCCCGCGGTGCGAAGGTCGCGATCAATTTCCGCTCTCGCGAAGATGCGGCGCTCGAAACAGCAGAGCTTGTCGAAAAGGCGGGCGGCTCGGCTGTACTCGCGGGCTTTGATATAGGCGATAGCGAAGCTGCCACGGAGGGCGTTGGTGCTATTGGCAAGGAGCACGGCCTGCACGTCCTGGTCAACAATGCAGGGATCGCGATCAATGGCCTGGTAATGCGGTTCAAACCCGCGGATTGGGAGCAGGTCATCGGTGTTAATCTCACCGGTTCATTCACCTGCAGCAAAGCCGCTGTCCGCTACCTTCTCAAGGCCAAGGAGAAGGGGCGCATAATCAACCTCAGCTCCGTTGTCGGTGAGAGTGGCAACCCAGGGCAGGCGGCCTACTCTGCGGCTAAGGCTGGGATCTTGGGTATGACCAAGAGCATGGCCAAGGAGTTCGCTGGCCGAGGTGTCACCGTGAATGCGATTACGCCTGGTTTCATCGCGACAGACATGACGGATGAACATCTCCCCGAGGACCAGCGCGAAGCACTACTGAAGTCCATTCCGCTTGGAAGGATGGGAGAGCCTTCGGCAGTGGCAGACGCCGCGGCATTCCTCGCGGGTCCCGAAGCTTCGTACATCACAGGCGAGGTATTGCGCGTCAACGGCGGTCTCTTGATGTAAGGTCCGCTCCGCCGGCTGCCAGTCGGCATTGCGCTCCCCGATTACCAATCCGGGCTTCTGAGCCCCGGGTCGCGAAGCCTGTGTGTCAGGCATTAGTAGAACAAGAAAGAAAGAACGTATGACTCCTGAAGAGATTGAAAGCAAAGTCAAAGAGCTCACCTGCCAGCAGCTCGAAGTATCCGAAGACCAGCTCAAGCCAGAGTCGTCTTTTGTCGACGACCTGAAAGCTGATTCCCTGGCCGTGGTGGAGCTCGTGCTCGCTCTCGAGCAGGAATTTGACCTTGAGATTCCCGACGAGGATACCGAGCAGATCAAGACAGTTAAGAACGCTGTCGACTACATCAAGTCGCACGTTTAGAAAGGCAATGCCAGCTGGGTTGGCACTGGCTTTCAACGCGCCTGGCGCAGCCAGGCGCTCTCTATTCGCTTCCGTTGGAAGCTGTTTGGTGTTCTTCGGACGAAGAACACCAGGTCTATCGCACATCGCAAGCCCGCCGGAGGAACGCTGCCTCCTATCCAAGCGCATCGTTCGGGGCATACTTCTCCTGCCATGGGTGCTCTCACAGAGAGACTCAGGGCGTTTGCTACTCACGGAATAAGGTCTTCACATGCGTCGCGTCGTTGTTACAGGCATTGGAATGGTTACTCCTCTCGGGCTGACCACAGAGAGCACTTGGTCGAATCTCCTCGAGGGCAGGAGCGGTGCAGGCCCTCTGACGCAGTTTGACTGTGAAGCTTTCAAAACTCGCTTTGCGTGTGAAGTTAAGGGCTTCGACTGGGAGTCCTACCTCGACAAACGAGAGGCCAAGCACCTAGACCGAGTACTGCAATTCTCTGTTGCTGCAGGCATGCAGGCGATGGACGATGCAGGCTACGAAGATCGCCGCGTCCCCGAGGGTGAGGAAGAGGATTGGGGCGTGTATGTTGGGTCTGGTCTCGGAGGTGTTCACACCATCGAGCGCACCTACGCAAAGACCGCAGAGAAAGGGCCGCGTCACGGCTTCTCTCCCTACTTCGTTACCGACATTATCATCAATATGGCGCCAGGGCTGCTCTCGATAAAGACTGGCGCCCAGGGCCCGAACTTTGCCCACGTGAGTGCCTGCGCCACCGGTACTCATTCTATTGGCGAGGCTGCTCGCGCCATTCGCTGGGGGGACGCCAGCGTCATGATCGCAGGCGGCACAGAAGCTACGCTCTCCATCCTCGGCGTCGGCGGTTTTAGCGCAATGCGCGCACTCTCCACTCGCAATGATGATCCGGCAGCTGCCTCTCGTCCATTTGACAAGGATCGCGACGGCTTCGTTATGTCCGAAGGTGCTTGCGTTGTCATCCTGGAGGAACTTGAGCACGCCAAGAATCGTGGCGCTCGCATCTACTGTGAGCTGGCGGGATACGCTGCTAACTCCGATGCATTTCACGTCACTCAACCAGCGCCAGAAGGCGAGGGGGCCCAGCGCTGCATCCGTAAAGTTCTTAAGGACGCCAAGTTGGATGCGGCCGATATCGGTTACATCAATGCGCACGGTACTTCGACGCACTTCAACGATAAAAATGAGACAGCCGCCATCAAGGCGACGTTTGGAGATCACGCCTACAAGACGGCAGTGTCTTCGACCAAGTCTATGACGGGGCACATGCTCGGCGCTGCTGGAGCTGTAGAGGCCGCCTTCTCATGCCTCGCAATCGAGAAGGGTGTATTGCCCCCAACGATCAATCAGGAAACCCCGGACCCTGAGTGCGATCTGGACTACGTGCCCAACGTGGCGCGAGAGGCCAAGGTGGATGCGGTCATGAGCAACTCCTTTGGCTTCGGTGGAACGAATGCTGCTCTCATCATGAAGCGCTACAAGGGAGACTGAGCATTCTCATGAAATGGTTTGCGGGCTCCGACCACGCTGGTCTGGATTTGAAGAAGGAGTTGGTGGCACTCTTGCGAGAGCGCGGCGACGAGGTCGAGGATTTAGGCCCCGCTAGCGAGGAGTCCGTCGACTATCCAGATTTCGGCCAAGCTGTAGCCAAGAAGGTGGTCACAGAAGGGGGCCTGGGGCTCTTGGTCTGCGGAACCGGCAACGGCATAGCGATGTCCGCCAACAAGGTTCGCGGCGCCAGGGCGGCGCTCGCCACCGAGAGCTTCACAGCGCGTATGGCCAGAATGCATAACGACGCCAATATTCTGGTATTCGGTGCGCGGGTCGTTGGTGCTGGAGTGGCGAGTAGCGCGCTCGTCGCATTCGCGGATGCGAAGTTTGAGGGCGGACGGCATCAGCGCCGCGTCGACAAGCTCATGGCGATCGAGGAGTAGAGGCTCCTCATGCGTTGCCCATTCTGCGCTGCTGCCGAAGACAAAGTCATCGACTCTCGAACTTCGAAGGACGGCTCGGAGATTCGGAGGCGCCGCGAGTGCACTGAATGCGTGCGTCGCTTCACAACGTACGAGCGCATCGAAGAAGCGCTGCCGGTGGTGGTGAAGGCGGACGAGCGCCGCGAGCCATTTGACCGGAACAAGATCGCCAAGGGGCTGCAGCGAGCTATCGGTAAGCGTCCTGTGCCTATTCTGAAAATTGCTGAGTTGGCGGAGGCCGTGGAGCGAGAACTGGTCGAGTCTGGGGTGAAAGAACTGCGCACAAAGGATATCGGTGAGCTCATCCTCCCCAAGCTCCGCGAACTCGACGAGGTTAGCTACGTCCGCTTCGCGTCGATCTATCGTGACTTTCGAGATATCGATGAATTCGTCTCCGAACTATCGGATGTCATCAAGGCACGAACGAGGTGAGCGACGAGCGCTGGATGCGGCACTGCCTGGAACTGGCGCTACAGGCTGCGGGCAAGACCTCGCCCAATCCTATGGTTGGAGCCATCGTGCTCGATCGAGAAGGCAAGCTTGTCGGAGAGGGCTTTCACGCGCGCTCCGGCCTAGCGCACGCGGAAAAGATCGCGTTGGAGGTGGCAGGTAGACGCGCAGTCGGCGGCACCCTCTACACGAATCTTGAGCCCTGCAAGCACGTCAAGAATCGACGGACCTCGCCCTGCGCTCCGGTCGTCCTAGACGCGGGAATCGCCCGCGTGGTGATCGGGCAGGCAGACCCAATACGCGCACATGGAGGCGGGGCCATTTGGCTGGCGAACCGAGGCGTGGAGGTTGTGCGCGGTGTGCTCGAGGCCGAGTGCAAAGAGGCAAATCGAGCGTTCACTACTTGGGCGCGCAAGGGGCGCCCACTCTACGTGCTCAAGGTTGCCGCCTCACTAGATGGAAAGACAGCGACTCGTACCGGGGAGTCGAAGTGGATCACAGGGCCGAAGGCTCGGGCGAGTGGGAGGGCACTTCGCGCCAGGCTCGACGCCATTATTGTCGGAGTGGAAACTGCGATTATCGACAACCCTCGGCTCACGTCGCGAGGCAAGGGGATGCGGGATCCTGTGCGGATCGTCCTGGATAGCCGATTGCGTACGCCGCCGAGCGCGAAGCTGCTGCCGGTGAATTCTCGGTCGCGAGCCAAGGTCATTATCGCGACCACCGAGGAGGCACCCAGGACCCGAGAGCGCCGGCTGGTGGAGGCGGGCGCAGAGGTGCTCAGGTTGCCCCAAGAGGGGCGGCGCCCCTGCCTGCTCGCCTTGTCTGAGGCTCTGGCGACCAGGGGCATCGTCTCGGCTCTGGTCGAGGGAGGCGCCCAGGTACACGGCTCATTTCTCGAAGCCGGGCTCTGTGACGAGCTGCGGCTCTACTTGGCCCCAAAGGCTCTCGGTGGACCAGGGCATGGATGGCTCGGCGGACAAGGCATTGGCGCCCTCGAAGAAGCATTTCGCCTCAGATGGCACGGGGAGCCGGAGCGCCTAGGAGACGACATTCTCCTCATTGCCCGGCCCCGATAGCCCGTGCTGGATGTTACAACGGCCTCCCATGTTTACTGGCTTGGTCGAAGATGTTGGACGGCTCGAGCGCTGCGATCGCCGCAGCGATGCAGTGGTGTTTTCGATTGCCTCAGAAGTTGTTGGCGATGAAGACCTAGGCCTCGGTGATTCGGTCGCCGTCGATGGGGTCTGCCTGACCGTGACGGAGTTTCGCAAGGGGCATCTTCAGCTCTTGGCCGGCGCCGAGACTCTCCGGCTCACCACCCTCGGTGGCCTGCACCCCGGAGGCAAGGTTAACCTCGAGCGAGCCGTGCGCGTGGGCTCAAGGCTCGGTGGGCATATCATGCAAGGCCATGTCGATGGCGTTGCCACCATGCTCTCCAAGCGCGACATGGGCGCAAACGTAGGATTCACCTTCCAACCTCCGCCTGAGCTTCTGCGATACATCATCGCGAAAGGCTCCATTGCAATCGACGGGATCAGCTTGACCGTGAATCGCTTGGAAGGTACTTCCTTCGGCGTAGCGCTCATCCCTTACACGGTCGCCAAGACTAGTCTCGGTGCAAAGAGCGTAGGCCAAACAGTCAATATCGAAGTCGACATGATAGGCAAGTACGTCGAGAGCCTCCTCGGAGGTCACCTTGCACGAGATTGATTCCCTGCAGTAGCAGTTCGCGATGACAACTTCAGCAATACTCGAGTCCAACGCTAGTGAGTCCCAAATGAGTGAGCTTGGTACCAGTGAAAACGTAGAAGCTGCCCTCGCCGATGTCCGGGAAGGCAAGATGGTCATTCTTGTCGACGACGAAGATCGGGAGAACGAAGGCGACCTCGTCATGGCTGCGGAGAAGGTGACGCCTGAGGCGGTCAACTTCATGGCGGCATATGGTCGCGGCCTAATCTGCCTTACCCTCACCGGCGAGGCAATCGACAAACTACAGCTGCCAATGATGGTGCGAGATAATACCGCATCTCTTGGTACAGCCTTCACCGTTAGCATCGAGGCCAAGTACGGCGTCACGACCGGCATCTCTGCCGCGGATCGTGCCGTCACCATCGCTGCCGCAGTGGCCGACGGTGCAGGGCCAAGCGACCTTGTCTCGCCTGGACATGTCTTCCCACTCCGCGCACGCCCAGGTGGCGTGCTGGTGCGCACTGGGCAAACCGAGGGCTCAGTGGACTTGGCAAAACTCGCCGGTCTCAAGCCCGCCGGTGTCATCTGTGAGATCATGAAAGATGATGGCGAGATGGCTCGTATGGGTGACCTCGAAGTCTTTGGCCGCGAGCACAGCCTCCGCATCATTACGGTTGCCGACCTCATCGCGTACCGCCTTCGGAATGAGAGGATTGTAACGTGCGAGAAGCAGGGGCAGATTCGCCCAGACTTCTTGGGCGATGGCCCAGACTTCGACGTGACGCTCTACCGTACTGCGGTCGAAGAGACCGAGTACCTAGTGGTGACTCGTGGCGATATCAAGGCGCTCTCCGAGGCTGGCGAGCCCGTCATGGTGCGTGTGCAGAGCATGAGCCCGATGTCGGATGCTCTTGGTCTTCGCCCCGACCTTCGCTCTTGTCTCAGGGCAATGGACGAGGCGGGTGCTGGCGTATTCATGTACGTCTGCAACAAGGAACGTCTAGATCTGGGGCGCGATTTCGAACGTTCAGTTCTCGGCGAGGTGCCGAAGCAGACTGCAGGGGCAGCCCTCTCGGAGGTCTTCCGCGACTTCGGCCTTGGCGCTCAAGTGCTCGCTGAAGTCGGCTGCCAGAAGATTCGCTTGATTAGTAAGAGCGATCGAAAGATTGTCGGTATTGAAGGGTACGGGCTCGATATCGTCGAGCGCCTGCCAGTTCCCAGCTATGAGTAGAGGTAGGTCATCATGACAAACGCAATGAATGGGCAGCTCACTGCCAAGAACGGCAAATTTGCAATTGTCGCCGGTCGCTTTAATCACTTCGTGGTTGATTCCCTCGTAGGCGGTGCGCAGGACGCAATCTCTCGCCTAGGTGGCTCTTCCGATGATGTGACGGTTTTCTGGGCGCCAGGTGCTTTCGAAATACCTCAGCTCACGAGGAAAGTTCTCTCGGCCGGCAAGTATGATGCAGTCATTTCCCTAGGTGCGGTGATTCGCGGAGCCACGCCGCACTTCGACTACGTCGCATCCACGGTAGCTCGGGGCATGGCCGATATCGCCTGTGACTCGAATACCCCGGTTGCCTTTGGCGTGCTCACCACCGATACCATAGAGCAGGCTATTGAGCGCTCTGGCACCAAGGCGGGCAACAAGGGCTTTGAAGCCGCCATGGCAGCTATCGAAATGCTCGATCTCTTTCGCCAGATCGACGGCTAGGGGGCCCTAGGTGGCTGGAATACGTGCACGTGCTCGCGGGCAAGCCCTGCAAATGCTATACGCTATGGACCTGAGCGGAGGCGCGGAGCCAGAGCCGTCACTCGCCGATACTCGCGAGAGCTTTGACCTGCGGGTTGAGGCCGAGGGCGATTCGTTCGCTGAGGGCATCGTCGACAATGCTCGTGAACACATGGCTGAGATAGACGAGGAGGTGCAGTCGGCCTCAAAGAACTGGCGTCTCGAGCGTATGAGTACTGTGGACCGCAATATCCTCAGGCTAGCGGCCGCTGAGCTCATGTACGACGAGAGCGTGCCAACCAAGGTAGTGATCAACGAGGCCATCGAGCTCGCCAAACGTTTTGGTACGACGGAATCTCCTGCGTTCGTGAACGGAATTCTCGACAGGGTGGCCGCTAAGGTTCGGGAGCAGAAGTAGCGTGGAGCTTCACTTCATGCCAGCGACTTTGTCGCATTGGGATGAATTGGAGACTACGAAGTCTTCTGGCGAGGGCCCTGGCGATCTAGTCTTGAGCTTCTTCGCCAAGGAGCGGCCGCTGCTCGGAGCTGCCGGGCTGGTGGATTGGCGGCTCTACGGGCAATTGTCGCGTCTCATCATATCTGGGCACTGTTCCGGATGTTCTGGCGAGAGCCTGATGATGCCCGCGGGACCGCGCTTGCCTTTTGAGCGCATATTTCTATTTGGCCTGGGCCAAGGCGAGCGGATGAGCGACTCAGAGTACGCAGGCTATGCCCGCAAGATTCGAGCTACGTTGCGGCGCGCCGGCTCCTCGCGATACGCGGTTCAACCGCCAGGGCGCGCAACGGGGCTCATCGCCGCCAAGAGGGCCGCACAGCTATGGCTCGATCTCGGAGACTCGGAGGAGGAGCATGTGACACTGCTCGACTCCGCGGGGGCGCACAAAGAGATGGGTGACCTCTTGATGGAGCAGGGCGTGAAGGGGGCAATGTGAGCAGGGTGCAAGTCGTGCGATTCGAGGTCGGGCAGCAGCACTATGCTCTGGATGTCATGGCTGTGAAAGAAGTTGTGCTGCCTCGCGTCTCGCAGCCTGTTCCTGGGCAGCCCGACTTCCTGGAGGGGCTTGTGGAGATGCGCGGCGAATACGTTCCACTCGTTGACCTGCGGAAGCGGTTTGGCGCGAATTCCCCTGTTCTTGAGGGGAGAGTACTCGTGCTCTCCTGCTTGCGGAGAGAACTAGCGTTCTTGGTCGACAGCGTAGGCGAAGTCCAATGGCTTGAAGAGGGTGATATGCGTGCAGCGCCGCTAGATACTAGCGTTGGTGCAAGCCAGGCCGTTGCCTCGATCGCCGATGTGAACGGGGTGATGGTTCTATTGTTGCGAAGCGAGGCGATTCTCACTGAAGACGAGTGGGAACGCATCCTTCCGATCTAGAGCTCTGAGGCTCAGCGAAGCGGTGGCACCGGCACCTGTGTTCCGCGCTACCGGCAGGGTGGGGCTGGCATTCCCGGGGCAGGCTAGGACCATGGGGATGAAGGTGCGAGTTGGCGAGAGTGTGGTCTCTAAGCCAAAGAGAGGATCGACCGTGGGCTTTGAGTCGATCTATAAGCGGGCGGTCGTTCGGAAAGGTGGCACAGGCGAAGTCGAGGCGCTGCTCCCCCACTGTAAGGCCCGGTCGCAGCTTGAACAGCTCGATGACGATCGATGCCTCTCCACGATGGCCAAGAACATATTTCGTGCCGGCTTTGTTTGGAAGATTGTCGACGCGAAGTGGCCATCATTTGAGGAGGCCTTTCACAATTTCGACGTGCCTCGTGTGGCGGCAATGGACGATGCTTTTGCGCTTTGCACTCCCAAAGCCCACTCCGGCCCACTCCGTCCTCATCATGTAGCGAACTCCTGATCCGAGGAGCCGTATGCGGTAGTTCCGCACGTCCGGAATCTGTGGGAGCCCCGGGGAGGCAACGACCCGGGGCGACCCGGCCCACCTCGAAGACGAAGCGAGCATTGTCGCGTACCGCGGCGAGCTTCGTTCTATTTCGAATAACCCGCGTATCTGCGGCGAGTAAGTCCAGATCAGCACCCACACCCACCGCGCCATCTTTGCGAGTTCGTCTGAAGGCCTCGACAAACCACTCCAGATCCAGGTGATTGGCCACGTCCATCGCCATATCGGGAGCGTTCTTCGCTAGTTCTGCTATCCGTTGTTCTTTCGTTGAGACTGATTTCGAGCCTGACATATCGATGGTCTTTCCTTTCAACAGTTTCCGAATCCGACACTCCCTTCCCTCCACCGG
>JAAEPE010000822.1 GCA_024222395.1 Myxococcales bacterium | reverse complement strand
CTGTGGCTAAGGAAAAATTTGAACGCACCAAACCACACGTCAACGTTGGTACTATCGGACACGTTGACCATGGTAAAACGACATTAACAGCGGCGCTGACGCGCGTAGCGGCCGAAGAGTTCGGCGGTGAAGCGGTAGCCTTTGATGGTATCGACAACGCCCCTGAAGAGCGTGAGCGCGGTATTACCATCGCGACGTCACACGTTGAGTACGATACGCCTGCGCGTCACTATGCCCACGTAGACTGCCCCGGACACGCCGATTATGTGAAGAACATGATCACCGGTGCTGCCCAGATGGACGGCGCGATCCTGGTTTGTGGTGCCACCGACGGCCCCATGCCGCAGACTCGCGAGCACATCCTGCTGTCGCGTCAGGTCGGTGTCCCTTACGTTGTGGTATTCCTGAACAAAGCGGACCTGCTGGCTGAAGATTGCGGCGGCGCCGGTTCAGAAGAGTACAACGAGATGCTGGAGCTGGTAGAGATGGAGCTGCGCGAGCTGCTCGAAACTTACGAGTTCCCTGGCGATGACACGCCGATCATTCCAGGCTCTGCCTTGATGGCACTGGAAGGTAAAGACGATAACGAGCTGGGTACTACTGCTGTTAAGAAGCTGCTGTTAGCCCTGGACTCATACATTCCTGAGCCCGAGCGCGCTATCGACGGTGATTTCATCATGCCGATCGAAGACGTCTTCTCTATCTCTGGTCGTGGTACGGTTGTTACCGGTCGTGTTGAGCGCGGTATCATCAACACCGGTGACGACGTTGAGATCGTTGGTATTCGCGAGACGCAGACCACCACCTGTACCGGTGTTGAGATGTTCCGCAAGCTGCTGGACGAAGGCCGTGCCGGTGAGAACATTGGTGCGCTGCTGCGTGGTACCAAGCGTGAAGAAGTTGAGCGTGGTCAGGTACTGGCCAAGCCCGGTTCAATCACTCCGCACACCAAGTTCGAAGCCGAAGTCTACGTATTGGGCAAAGATGAAGGTGGTCGTCATACGCCTTTCTTCAAGGGCTACCGTCCCCAGTTCTACTTCCGTACTACTGACGTTACTGGCGCCTGTGAGCTGCCCGAGGGCGTAGAAATGGTAATGCCTGGCGACAACATCCAGAT
>JAAEPE010000821.1 GCA_024222395.1 Myxococcales bacterium | reverse complement strand
GAGGGGTTCGGATAGCTACTAGAACGAGCCAGCCAAGCCAAAGGCAAGGCCGTGAGGGGTTGGAGTGGCGGAGACGGTGAGTGCTGAGGAATCCTCCTCTTCGCCCGATTCCGCAGTGAGAATGAGAGCGGTGCCTACGCCTATGAGGGCTGCGCCGATGGCCAAACCCGCTATGCCTTGATTCTTCGTATCGAGCTGCCCCTCGTGGGGACGCGCGCCAGCTGGCGCCTCTTCTTCGTGTCGCAGGACCTGCACGGTTCCGCCGACGGCGGCAAGACTACCTGCCCCAATCGAGAGCCAGCCGAGCATGCGACGTGTGCCGTCGGGCTTGGGCTTGGCATCGAGGGTGACGGTCATGGCTTTGTGCTCGTTGGCTGACACAGTCACTGTTTGCGTGGCAGTGCGGTAGCCTTTGTATTGGAGCTTGATGCTGTGCTCACCGGGGGCCACTCGGTAGGATTGCCCGGTGGGCCCCACGACAGTGCCATCGATGCTTAGGACGACACCTGCTGGACTGGATTGCACGTCCAGGAATGTGTCGCGCGCCTTCTCGGCGAGTTGCCCCATTGTCATTTCGGTAACGAGTTCGCGGATCATTGTCGCCATTCTCTCAGATGAAGAGCATCGCTGGCACACCCTCCGCTCAATCTGCAGCAAGTCTGCAGTCTTGGCCGAGTAGAGTTTGGCGACCAAGCTCTGATCCGAATCGGGATTGTCACTCTCGCGACGAATGCCGAGCACCAGGACCCATTCGGCTGGAACCATATTGAGCACGTCGCTGCAATCTTCCGCCGCTTCGTCACCCAAGCAATCCCTGGCCGCTTTCAGGTCGAAGCCGGCGAGGGTCGCGTCGTCGAATTCGGTAACGCCGATATTCTGCTCGCGCAGCGAATCCTCTGCATTGGAAAGCAGTAGATCTGCCCCCTGCGGGCCATCGGGAAGGATCAGAACCGAGGTAACCCGTGGGGCCGCCGTAGCGGCGGTAATTCCTGTGACGCAGAGCCAAAGCCAGAGGCCGAAGAGAAGGGTAGAGCTGCGAATCATGGTTATCATAGGGAGGACGCCAGGTGTATCGGTGGAAAGGGTGGCAAGTTGCCAGACTTGATAAGAAGAGGTGAGAGTTGGAGGCACGAAACCGGAATCACTATGCCTCGTTAGCTCCCATGTCGCGGCCAGCGCCAATTGGGTGCATATCGCCATTGATTGCGAGTCTCCATGCCCTCATACACCTACCTTATCCCCAATCCCTGGGGTGGGATCCAGTTTGTCTCGTCAAAAGTTTGGATGTAGCTAGGGCACGGCATAATGCCCCCGTGGTCTCGGTAAATCTCGCAGGGTGAGTCATGGGCAATACGAGAAATACAATGGGGGTATGCAGCGATGTGGCCTGGACCTTTGCTCGGCGCACAGAAGCCGTTAGGGTCGGGCGGTGTCCCTCTGGCTCTCAAAGAACCTGCTCGCCGCTATTGCAAACGGCATCGCCTCGTGTGGCGAAGGCGATGTCGCTATTGCCGATGCGCCGCGTATTCACAAAGCGCTTCGCAGAGCTCGTCCAAATCTCGTAAGGTGGAGCACGGGCCGCAAAGAGCTTGATGCGATGGTCGTTGGAGGCTTCGCCCAGGGAGCGAATTGGGAGGCTCGCGCCGAGGCTTGGCGCGAGAGCTTGGTGCCGGGGGGGCTGCTGCTATCCGTCGACCGCGGGGCAGCCTCAGAGGTGAGCCGCCGACTGCTCTGTGCGGGATTCACCGACCTCGTCCAAGTGCGTATTGCACGTCGACTCGTGACGTACGGACGCATGGGCGCGGCCGGGAATGACTCGGGAAATGCCGTCAAGGCCAGCTGACCTATTGAAAAGACAGGATGACTTCTGTCTCGGATGAGCCTTTGTGCTAAGCATCGGGCCGTTTCATGACCTTGCTTGTTCTAAGCCTCGTGGCCCTGGCTGCGGCGCCTATCATCTACCGGGTTGCCGATCGGGCCGCCACGACACTGGCAACCCTCGATGGCTTTGTCATGGTCTCCATCGCCGGACTGGCGGCAGTTCACATCATCCCTCACGCAGTCGAGGTTAGCGGTCCCCTCGTAATCTTGGTTGCGACCATAGGCTTTCTTGGCCCCGGTTGGGCAGAGCATGCTCTGCATAAGTCGGCAGACAGGGTTCACGGCTTCACCATGGTGCTGGCTGTTCTCGGTCTCCTCCTGCACGGCTTCTTCGATGGAGTCGGTTTGGCTGGACCACTCGAGCACGAATCCAAACTCGGCATCGCCGTGGTCCTGCATAGGCTTCCCGTGGCTATCACCCTGTGGTGGCTTCTCCGTCCCCGCGATTGGCGACTTGCGACAGTCGTGCTCGTGGGCTTGGCCATCATGACCGTAGGTGGTTTTGTGACGGCAGATGCGCTGGCGCCTATGCTGGCGTCAAAGTGGCTCGCCTTTGTGCAGGCGCTTATTGCAGGCTCGGTCTTGCATGTCGTTGTCCACAGGCCTCCGCCGACTGTGATGCCCTCGTCCGTCGGCAAGGGGCGCTTCGCCTCAGGTGTGGGTGCCATCATCGGGCTCGTCGCAGTTGGGTTGGTTTCGAGCGAGCACATTGGTGAGGTCGCCCATATCGAAAGCAACTTCGGTCGGCTCTTCATCGCTCTATCGCTAGAGTCGGCCCCCGCACTGCTCGTGGCCTTTGCGCTTGCCGGTGTCGTGCAGGCTGTCTTGCCAGGTATGGGGCTCTCGTGGATGAAACGAGGCAGCTCGGGTTCCCAGGCGCTTCGTGGCGTTGCCTTTGGCCTCCCCCTGCCAATTTGTAGCTGCGGCGTGATTCCCCTGTATCAGAGCCTCATTACGCAGACTGTGCCAGCGACAGCGGCGATGGCCTTCCTAGTTGCGACTCCAGAACTCGGCGTCGATGCGGTGCTCATTTCACTGCCCTTGTTGGGGCCAGAGATGACCGTGATGCGCGTCGTGGCTGCTGTCGTCATAGCGCTGGTCGTCGGTGTCATCGTCGGCCGAGTCGCAGATCGGCACGCAGGACAAGATGAAGCCCCCCACGAAGCTCTCGGTAGAGATGAGAGTTTCTCACAGAGGCTCGTGGCTGGCCTCCGCTATGGTTTCGTCGAGGTAGTCGATCACACCGGGCCCTGGATAATCCTTGGAATCGTGGTTGCCGCTCTGGTTGGACCACTCTTTGATAGCCCCTGGCTGCTCAACTTGCCGTGGGGGGGTGATGTCATCATCTTCACGCTTCTCGGCATGCCTGCCTACGTCTGTGCCTCGGGGGCGACGCCGCTAGTTGCTGTCTTGCTCTTGCAAGGCGGATCGCCCGGAGCCGCTTTGGCATTCCTAATGGCGGGCCCCGCTACCAATGTCACAACGTTTGGCATACTCAGCCAGCTGCATGGCAGGCGCCTAGCGCTGCTCTTTGGCGGAACCATTGCCATGCTTGCGATAGGACTGGGCATGTTTGTCAATCTCATTATTGGCGAGCTAGGAGGCCTGACACTACCGAAGCTGCATAGCGACGATACAAGCATGCTGGCCATAGGCTGTTTGCTCGCCCTGGGGCTCCTCTATGTTCTCTCTGTCTTGCGACAAGGCCCCCGCGGATTCATGGCTCAAGTGCACTCGCCGTTTCAAGGCGAGGGCGGCGACCACTGCCACGATGGCCATGATCACTGCCACTAGCAGCGGCGTAGACTAGGGCGAACGGCTATCCGCCAGTTCCAGAAGCCAGTTCCCATCTACCAGAACAGTTATGATGGTCGACTTCTTGCCATGAGAATCGGTAATTGAAATGCTGGCCTGGTCGCCGTCGCGTCCCATGTTTACGATAGAGTCAGCGTCGGGGCCGGTGGTGTGCAATTGCAAGACGTCCCGCGCCTGGTAACGCCCTTCGCCACCGACGAGTTTTGTCGCGCGGAGAGCGGCTCGCTCGAGTTGGGCGCGAGTCTTGGGGCCGAGCATCTTGAGCGCAGCGTCGCGGTTTCCCGACTTGGACGCTTGCATGAACGCCCGTACGGCCTCTGTCGGGCCATCCGAGTCTCTATTGCATCCGCGCCCTGCCACCGCTGCAGCGAGGGCCATTGCGATGAGCATCGTGATCGCCGCCGCTAGGCCATGTCGCTGAACCGCCATACGGCTAGCCTTGCCACAAGCCGAGCTTCTTGCGAACTTTGCCGATCGTCTTGGCGGCGGTTTGACGTGCCTTCTCAGCGCCCTTGTTCAAGGCTTCGTGCACCTCATCTGGGTTGGCAACAAGCTCCGCTTTGCGAGTGCGAATCGGGTCGAGGTGCTCAATCAGATTGTCGGCAAGTCTTCTTTTGCAATCGACGCAACCAATCCCTGCAGTTCGGCAACCCTCGGCAACCCAACGCCTGTCGTCGTCGGTCGAGAAGCACCCGTGTAGGGAGTACACATTGCAGTTATCAGGCTCGCCTTTGTCCTCGCGCTTCTCACGCTGTGGATCGGTGACCGCGCGATTGATGCGCTTGCGAATCTCTTTCTCTGTTGCACCGAGGGGAATCGTATTGCCCATCGACTTTGACATCTTTGCCTTGCCGTCGAGGCCGATGATCTTCGGTGTGGAGGTGAGCTTGGCCTCTGGCTCTTTGAATACCTTGCCCCAGCGATTGTTGAAACCGCGGGCAAGGCGCCTAGCAAACTCGATGTGCTGAACCTGGTCTTGTCCAACCGGCACGGCCTCCGCGTTGTAGAGAAGAATGTCGGCGGACTGTAGGACAGGGTAGTCAAAGAGGCCGACGTTGATGTTGTCTGCTTGTCGCTGGCTCTTGTCTTTGAATTGCGTCATGCGACTTAGATCACCGAATTGCGCGACTGAATTGAGAATCCAGCAGAGCTCGGTGTGTTCGGGAACCTGGCTCTGAACAAAGAGAACCGATCTCACCGGATCTATTCCGCATGCGAGGAGGTCGCTCACCATATCGAAGACCCGAGTCTTCATTTGTTTTGGCTCGCAGTCCTGCGTGATCGCGTGATAATCGACCACACAGAAGTAGCAGAAGAACTCTTCTTGGAGCGCCGTCCAGTTTCGAATTGCGCCAAGATAGTTTCCGAGGTGCAATTCGCCTGAGGGTTGAATGCCTGAGAATACGGTCTTCATTGGACATTCTGTGTACTTGCGAAGGGGACGAGCGTCAACTATGCTGTGAATCTCTGGAGGCTTCGTCCGTCCAATCCCAGTATGAAATGGAGAAGGCACCCTATGACAAATAATAGATTCACTCTCCCCTCGTTATCGCTGGCTTTGGGGGTAGCTCTCGTCCTTGCCGCGGGTTGCACCGTTCAAGCGCAGCGTGCCCGAGTCCAGCCCGCTGGCTATGTAGCCGTAGGTGCGGGACAAACCTACAATGTGCAGAGGTTGCCGCCGCAGCCGCTCTACGAACAGCAGACCACGTCACCTGGTTATGGGCAAGTCTGGATCGACGGATCCTGGCACTGGAGCGGCAACGATTGGCAGTGGAGTCGAGGGCACTGGGTCCGCGATCGAGCCCAATACGTCTACATTGCTCCGTACTACGACTACAACGGCTCGGGCCACATCTACATGCGTGGCTACTGGGAACATCGCAGCCGAGTGCCCAACCACTACAAAGGCTCGGCCCGCACTGCTGGCCGCCCGGCGATCTACCGCCAACCGCGCCGGCCCTCTGTAATTGATCACCGTCGCCCAACGCCGCGTCCCGGCCACAGGCCTCCTCCGCGGTCAACGACGCCTCCTCGCACAACACCACCGCCGCGCCATGGTGTTCGTCCCGTGGCTCCACCCCCTCGTGGGGCCCGTCCAGTGCCTCCACGACCGACCCCTCCTCGCGCTACGCCTCCTGGGCATGGTCGTCCAGTAGCACCGCCTCCACGCGGCGTTCGTCCTACTCCTCCCCGCGCTACGCCTCCAGGCCGCGGTGGTGGTCGTCCGGTAGCACCGCCTACGCGTGGTGCTCATCCCAAACCTCCTCGCACCACACCTCCTGGTCGCGGTGGTGGTCGCCCGGTAGCACCGCTCCCACGTGGAGCGAAACCCAAGCCTCCCCGCGCTACGCCTCCGGGCCGCGGTGGTTCCAGGCCAGTCGCGCCTGCACCAGGCCGCGCAAAGCCAACTCCGCCAAAGGCAGGGCGACCAGATCGTCGGCCAACAGCACCGAAACCCGGCCTAGCCAAGCCTGACCCAGATCGAGTTCGACATCGTCCAGACTCTTCGCGCTAGACCGCCGAGCGTAAACAATGATCGGTCTAATGGTCCTGCTTTCCCGATTGCAGCGTTGCTCATTTCGTCATTTGCCGCGGCAAAATCCTCATTCGCGCCTTGCACTCGAAAAATCAGAACTCACCATCCTCGGTCATTTTTTTCGCCCGACGGTCTAGTCGCGAGAGTTCATCAGAACGAACAAAGGCGCCGCATATTCGCGGCGCCTTTGTCGTTTGACCGAGAGCAGTGGCCGAGATGGTCTCTCGGCTACTCGCCGAAGTTAAGTGCGCGCTCGAACTCGTCTGGATTAGAACTCGCGTAGGTTGCTGCCTCAACAGAGATGAGGCCCGCGTTGGTGAGTTCAACCAGGTGCTGATCGAAGAGCTGCATCGAGTAGAGGTCACGACCCTTGGAGATAAGGTCGCCAATATCGTTCAAGCGCCCGGTGCGAATGCACTCGCGAATGGTCCGAGTCACTCGCATGATTTCGAGAGCCGGGATGCGAGCTTGGCTGTCCTTGCCTACTAGTAGACGCAGCGAGATGACGGCTTGAAGCGCATCGCCCAATCGGTCGCGAGTCACGTCCTGTGCCTCCGTCGGGAACATGCCGACAAACCGCTGCACGGTCGCAACCGAATCCGGTGTGTGAATTGCCGAAATGACGAGGTGACCGGTTTCTGCAGCCTTTAGACAGGTTGCAGCCGTATCCGCATCACGAATCTCACCGACCATGATGACGTCAGGGTCTTGCCGGAGTGCAGCGGTGAGAGCATCTTTAAAACTCTCTGTATCCGAGCCCAGCTCGCGCTGGATGATCATGCATTTACCCGGATCGAAGAGGTACTCGATAGGATCTTCGATGGTGATGATGTGCGCGTGACGCGTTTCGTTGATGTAGCGGATGAGAGAGGCAATGGTGGTTGTCTTGCCATTACCCGTCGCGCCCGTAATAAGGATTAGCCCTCGTCGTGCGTCGGCAATCTCTGCAACTACCGGGGGCAAATTGAGGTCGTCGAAGCTCTTCACGTCGAACGGGATAAGACGCATGACGATGCCAACGGAGCCACGCTGTCGGAAGATGGAAGCGCGGAAACGTCCCATGCCCGAAAGCGAATACGAGACATCTACTTCACCAAAGGGTTTGTAGAAGTCGATCTTTCGATCGCCCAGGATCAGGCCTGCAATGATCTCCGTGTCCTTGGACGACAGCGGAGGAACACGAATGGCCCCGAGGAGCTCGCCGTTTAGGCGGTAGTGAGGCGGGTAGCCCACTTCAAAGTGAATGTCGGATACGCCTCGCTCAACGCCAAAGGCGAGAAGCTTGTGAAAGCTATTCTTGTCCATAAGTTCCAGATGACTCCCTGAAGAGTTCGTAAGTGTAGCGCTCAATTTATGCCGCCGCGAGTTCTCGTGGGATCGTCTTCAAAAGCTGTCGTCCGAGGTGCCTCCCTCGCTCGGGGCTCTGGTCTTCTGTTTCTACTGCAAATAGCGCTGTAAGAGCACCGGACCGGTGGGATCGTCGGTGTCGAAATCTGACCCGAATGCGGCCCCACTGACGGATAGCAAATTGCTCGTATCGGTGCAAAAGGGACGCAGCCGTGGTCTCTGGGGTTTCGATCGGATAGCCGAGGTCGCTGTATCGCTCACTTTGGGGAAGCAGAAGTCTGGACGAGCGAGGTAATAGCCCTGCCCAAAGCGAACGTCTAGCTCGCGAAGGGGCATGAGGTCTTCCAAATCCTCGATTCCTTCACCAACGGTGACTGCATCGATGGCCGTAGCGATTCGCACCGTGGAGGGTAGGGAACTTCTTGCCGTGGGTGTTGGCGATATCAGTCGGTGCCTGGAGCTCGCCGCTCATGGCGATGCAATTTCTCCCGCTGATCTTGGCCCGCTTTACGGCATCTTCGGCTCGAGCTAGCACTTCGGTTGCGTGCTGACCGTCTTCGGGAAATGTTGCGACCCCCACGCTGATGGTGATTGATACGCCCCCTGGAAATTGGGTGGATGAGATGGTATCCCGCAGCCGCTCCGCTTCGATCGAAGCGCCGGCCTTGTCGGTTTCGGGCAAGAGCACTACGAACTCTTGCCCTCCAAAACGACAAGAGATGTCGCTCTGTCGAGCGGAATCCGCGTGCCTCTTCAGAATGGAAGCGACCTCGCTGAGAACTTCGTCGCCGCAGCGGAAACCTGCATCTCGATCTCTTAAGCAAGAGACGGTGACAAACTACCTCAATCGATGTCTCGTCAAAGGGCCCGAGCAAATATCCGATGATTCAGGAGGCGAGGTCGGGCAAGCCTGGGAACGCGCAAGGGAAGGTCGATGTTGACAGGGCCAGCTGGATAACGCTGTTTGGGCATGAAGGGGTGCTCGTCCGAAGCCACGATTGCGATTGCCAGATCCTCGGGCGAGGCTAGCGTCGCCCGAATGGCAATGGCCTCACCTTGATAGAATGTGCGCCTAGCTCGCCCGGCCACATCCACAACTCGCAAATGCAAGGGTGGTTCGGCAGGGGGCTGTAGCAGCTCATCACTGCCAACAACCTCGAATGCCGCTGGTGCGATGCTCGAGTTCTTGCCGTCTTCGTCGGTGATACGAATTTGCAGGGCGTAGGTTCCGCTTGGTACCTCCGAGCCCAAGGTGAGCTCAAGTCCCGCCGATATCTCTCGTTCAGAGCCCGCCTGTATGGTAGCCGAGGCTGCCGCAAGTCGGGGATCGCCTGCGCGAGTCGCCACTTGGATTTCGTAGGGAGCTCGGCCCCCTCGAACCGTCAGGGCCAGGTGCACGGTTTCGCCCGCGACAAAGGGGCGCGCGCCCCTGGGCCCAAGGGCTGAGTCGAAGGCGACTAGCTTCAGGGCGAGCGGTGGGGGTGCTGGCGTCGCTTCCTGATTCTTGTCTTTGCAGCCAAAGGCGAGCAGGGGGAGGCCATACAGCAGATTGGCGGCAACTAGGAGAGCTAGACCTCGTAGCATCGTGCGGCAACCATAGGGCCCAGGTGGCCTTCCGTCTAGCTCATCACCTGTGTGGTGCCTTGAATTGGGAGAAGCACTAGCCAGAAGCTTGGCCACGAATCAGGCGCTATCGGCAAGGCTCTTGTACATTCCAAGCGGATGTCCGCACCGATTGTTTTGATTCTTGCTGCTGGCTTGGGAACTCGAATGAAGAGTGCCAAGGCGAAGGTTCTTCACGAGGTTGCTGGTCGACCGCTCATTGCCTGGGCGGTGGAAACGGCAAAGGCCGCAGGTTCCGACACCATCGTCGCGATACTCGGCCACCAACTCGAGGACGTGAAGGGGCTGCTCGACGATCGCTATGGCGAAGGCAAGATCCTAATCGCGCATCAGAAAGAGCAGAAGGGCACGGGGCATGCTGTGTTGAGTGCTCTGCCAGCTCTCGAAGGCGAGCCAGACAGCAGGACTGTTGTGATTCTCACCGGTGATGCGCCGCTCTTGCGAGCAGAGCGAGTCGCTGACCTTGCTACGGCGTGTGAAGCGTCCGAGTCCAAGATGGCGCTATTGTCAACCGTCCCTCCAGAGGCTGTGGCCTATGGGCGCTTGCTGCGAGATGAGTCAGGCAAGCTGCTTCGGATTGTAGAAGACGCGGATGCCAGCGATGAGCAGAAGGCTCTCCTAGAGATGAATGCCGGATTCTACGCTATTAACCTAGGTGTTCTTCGTGCACAAGTCTCCAACCTTACTTCGGACAACGCGCAAGGCGAGCTCTACTTGACCGATCTCGCCGAGCAGGCAGCTGAACGAGGTGGTGCTGCCGTCATGGACGCGCCATTCGATGAAATCGCAGGGATCAACGATCGTCGCGACCTCTCACGTGTATCCGCGAGTGCTCGCGAACGTATCAACGAGGGGTGGATGCGCGAAGGAGTGACTTTTGAAGACTCATCTTCGACGTATGTTGGGGCAGACGTCGAATCGATCGGTCGCGATTCTATACTCGGTGCAGGTGTGCATTTGCGTGGCAAGACTACGGTTGGCGAAGGCGTATTCATCGATGCTGGGTGCGTAGTAACCGACGTCTCGATCGATGATGGAACGTGGATAAGACCCTATAGCGTCATTGCAGAGAGCAAGATCGGGCAGAGAGTGCAGGTTGGTCCGTTTACGCACTGTCGGCCGAATACCGTTTTGGATGAAGAGTCCAAGGTTGGCAACTTTGTCGAAATCAAGAAGACCCACGTCATGGCCGGAGCCAAGGCTAGTCATCTCTCCTACCTCGGCGATGCCTCTATCGGTGCCAAGGCAAATATCGGAGCCGGCACCATCACCTGCAACTACGATGGGTTTCGCAAGCACAAGACAACGATCGAAGCCGGCGCCTTCATCGGCTCCGACTCTCAACTCGTTGCACCTGTGACGATCGGGCGTGATGCCTTCGTCGGATCGGGCACAACGGTGACGAAGGACGTTCCACGCTCGTCTCTCGCGCTGTCCCGCTCCAAGCAGGTAAATGTCGAAGGCTGGGCGGACCGATTCCGCGAAGCCAACGAGAAGCGCAAGCGCTAGATAAGGTGCTTGCTAGAGCGAGCGCCCCCCAGCCATGTAGGGCGCTTGCTTGCAAGTGCCCCGTTCTTGCCATGTCTGCCAGTCTCGCTACTCGACGAGGGCGCTGATTTCATCCTCTGAGAACCCAAACTCCGCCAGCACCTCCTCGCTGTGCTGGCCAAGAGTCGGCGCCAGATGCTTGGCGCCAGGGCGCCCAACAGGCGTTCGCACTTGCAGGACCTCGCCACCTTCGCACGGAACGGCAAAAAATACATCTCGGCTCTTGTGAAGGGGGTGCTCTTGCAACTCGTCGAGCTCGAGTACCGCCTCGGTGCAGCAGTCGTAGTTTGCAAGAATCTCTGCCCACTCATCGCGAGTCTTGGAGCGGAGAATTTCCGCGAGTTCGGCCCTCAGTTCCGTCTGCTTCTCTGGAGGCGCAATCACTTCGGACATGTCGCATGTGCGACCAATCGCCGTGTTGAACGCCATCCAAAACTTCGGCTCCAGTGCCCCCACGGCGAGGTAGCGGTCGTCCTTGGTACGGTAGACGCCGTAACATGCAAGGCCTCCATTGAGACTCTCTTGCCCTCGCGTTGGAGTTCCATCTCCGCAGTCTAGATTGCCGAGTTCGGCCGCGAGAAGCGCGAGCGCTCCCTCCGTCATGGAGATGTCGAGGTGTTGGCCTCCATTCTTGCTGCGGCCGAGGAGAGCGCCAAGAACTGCGGTGGCCCCCCAAAGTGCGCCACCTGCGATGTCGGCTACCTGAACGCCGGGCATCGTCGGGGCACCACCAGCTTCACCGCCCATGGCCAAGACGCCAGCGAGTGCGATGTAGTTGAGGTCGTGCCCAGCTCGCTTTGCTAGAGCCCCATCCTGACCGTAGCCCGAGATCGAGCAGAGAATGATGTCCTTGTTGTGGGCCTTGAGTGCTTCGAAGTCGACGCCCAGCCGTTTTATGACTCCCGGTCGAAATGACTCGATGACAACGTCGGCCGTCTCAGCCATCTTGAGAAGAGCGTTCTTTCCGGCCTCGGTCTTGAGGTCCAGGACAAGAGAGCGCTTGTCGCGATTGACTGCAAGAAAACGCCCCGACATGCCCCCTTTCGCCGGCGGTATTTGTCGTAGGTAATCTCCTACGTTCGGGTCCTCGATCTTGATCACGTCTGCGCCCATGTCTGCGAGCACCATTGTTAGGAATGGGCCCGGTAAGAGGCGGGAGAGGTCTAGGACGCGAATTCCCTCGAGGCAGGGGGCGGGTAGGTTTGCGGTGCTCATGGTTTGTTCCCATGATAGGCCGCGCTCTGCAAAAGAAAAGGCCGGGAGAACCCGGCCTTGCTCGCACTGTAACTAGAAGTCGCCGAACTAGTGCTCAGACTAGCCTTGCGCCGCTAGGTCAAAGAACTGCTGGAGCTTGGTGGCCAACATTGGGTCACCGCTAACCTTGAGCTTGCCCTGAAAGTAGAGCTGCATACCGGCTTGTGGGTCGCTAAGCATAGTCTTGAAGTCGTCGTGGGCCACCTCTACCGTGCACTGGGCATTGTCCGATTCGTCGACGTTGCAGCTGGGTGGGTCGGCGGTGAGATCTACGCTCCAGGTTCCTCCGCCTTCGCCGCTGATCTTAAAGCAGTAAATCGCATTAACTTCCCGAGCCTTGTCGGGGAATTTGTTGAGTGCAACTGGAACTTGCTCGTTGAAGAGCTCTTGTGCGTCTTTGGGCGTTTGAGCCATAGGTCTCGGTCCTCTCAGAAATGCTCCAACTCTGGCTAGAGCGAGGCACCAAGTAGCATGGTGAACTCTTGGACGTCAAGACCGCGTAAGCGCGCGTACATGCTAAAAACTTGATAAAGTGGCGGATTCCTGGTTGTTTTTGAAATGCAGTGAAGCCCATGCTATTGACTGAATAGAAGGGCGGTGGCAATTCACTGGCCTCGAAAGAGAAATATCATGCGCTTATCCACGATTCCCATGTTTCTACTCTCACTTCTCGTTGCCGCTGGCTGCGGTGACAAGCCGAAGAAGAAGACGGTTGCAAGCTCGTCTCTTGCCACGGAGACACCGGGGCCTGAGGCCGCGTCTGAGCCAGCACCGCTGGACGTAGGCACAAGCGAGGCGCCCGCGGCGAGTCTGCAGGATGTCCTCTATTTCGCATTTGATTCAAGTGACCTGGATGCTGAGGGGCGAGATCGGCTTCAGAAGAACGCTGATTGGATGAAGGAAGACGGAGATCGCGTTCTGACCATCGAAGGTCACACCGATGAAGCCGGCACTACCGACTACAATCTCGCTCTCGGCGAGCGACGCGCACGAATAACTCGGGACTACCTAGTGCGTCTTGGGGTCGATGCCGCCCGCGTGCAGATCATTACCTATGGTGAAGAGCGACCCGCTGGCTCGGAAGACTCGCTAAATCGCCGAAGCGTTTTCGTCGCGACTCGCAAATAGGCCGCACGGGGCGTCCTGAACGTGGACGTCAGCGCGTCGTCACAGTTTCCACAACAGAGAGCTCGGTGATCCGTCGGGGGCGCTGCCAGGAATCCTGACTCCGCATTCACTCTGGCTCCGCATTCATGGGAGCCAAAGCGTGACGAGTATACCATCTGCTGGTACCTCACGCCGTGCTAGGCTGCTATCTCATGTCGCTCCAACAGCGATGTCTGAAACCCATGTCTCTAACCAACGCGTTTGGCATTGGCGTCGTAGCCGCCGTCTTGGTGTTCTTTGCCTCCCTTGAGCAGGCCTGGACGGCACCCAAAGCAGACGTCTTGCCGACGGCTGACCAGGTTGACGACTTCGGCCCCCGTATCGTCATCGAGGCGGTCGAGATCACCGGCAACTCTTCGACCGATTCCGAAGTGATTCTGAATGTGTTGTCGCTGAAGGCCGGCGACAGCATGAGAGCCGGTAGCGCGAAACTGGAGGCCGCGCGGTACAGCGTCCTGTCCCTAGGTTTTTTTCGCAAGGTGGAACTATCCATGGCCAAGGGCAGCGAGCGCGGCAAGGTCATCCTGTTGATCGATGTCGAGGAGCGCGGAACGATTGTGCTCAATCGCCTCTTCTTCGGAAACTCCATTGTGACGCCCTGGTGGGCTGGATTGGATTTGACCGAACGAAATTTCCTAGGAACGGGAATTGGGGTAGGCGGGGCATTCGTTGTGGCGGAAGAGGGCGACGCTGGTGGCAGTCGATCTCAGCGCAGCATCGAAGTGCGGGTCTTGGATCAGGCGCTTCTTTCCTCACGCTTTGGCTGGCAACTGGCAGGCTATGCGCTCGAGGCTAGCGAGCCATATCGCCATGGGGGCGAGCCAGACGACGGCAGCATTGAGAACTTCTCTGCTTTCGACTACGAGCGGGTTGGTGCTCGAGGGACGCTGAGCTCTGGGGGCGGCGCTCTATCTCGAGTCTATCTCGGTGGTCGGCTGGAGCGAATCCGTGCGGACTTGCCAGCAAATCCGATGCGAGTCTTGCCCGACGGTAGCCTTGGTCCCATTGATTTGCAGCTCGAGGACGGTACTAGCCACCTAGTGAGTGTCTCGGCAGCTTACGATCGTGATACGCGCATAGACCCCGTACTACCGTTCGACGGCGATAGGCTCTTGCTGCACAGTGAGGCCGCGAGCGACATCATCGCCGGCAGCTATCAATACTTGAGCATTCGAGCGAAGTACCAGCGATGGTGGCAAGTCTCAGGCAACATACATGTCGTGTCTGCCCACTTCAGCGGCGGGCTGGTGCTAGGCGGTGCACCGCTCTTCGAGCGAATCCACGTTGGAGACCTCAATCGAATGGTCTCTGGGCGCGCCCTGGGGCTAGTGACGTCCGCAACCCCGTCACTGGACTTGCTAGACCTGTCGACTGATGAGTTGGTCTATGGAGAGGTCGGCGGCCTAGCTGAGGCGCAATACAGCTACAAGCTATTTCGGAGTAGCAACTGGATATATGGTGGTGAGCTCTTCGTAGGCTTGGGGCTATGGACGCTGGCAACCACTGCCGATGTCTCTCCGAGAGAGTCACCCCCCATAGATCTCCTAGTCGACGCCGGTCTACGACTTGATACGGAAATCGGTATCTTTGAGCTTAGCTTGGCAAACGCGCTAGGGCGTCTTCCACTGTGAAGCCTCGACTCATGCTTGCTCTGACCTTCGCCACTGCAGTGTTTCTCGGGGCAATCGGTTCTGCCCAAGCCAAGGGGCCCAAGACGAGGAAGATGCGATTCGTCGAGCGAGGCCGTTCGCTCACTGTGAATACGAATTTTACCGAGCTACTCGATTCGGAGAATTTCACAGCACTCTCCAGCGGATTCCCGATGCGCATCGTCCTTCATCTCTTGGTCTACCAGGATGGCTACGATACTCCCGTCGCCGTGCAGCGCATGCGCAAGCGTGTAGTCTACGATTTGTGGGACGAGACCTACTTGCTCGAGGAGACTGGCCCAGGAGGTACGCGCGAGATTCGCTTTGGTAGCCGTGTTCAGCTCTTGCGGAGGCTAACGCAGCTGCGGCGACACCCAATTGCCAAACTAGAAGACGTAGGAATTGGCCCCCACTACTTCCTGGTTATCGTTGCCCAGCTTAACCCGGTTGAAGACGCAGAGCTGGCTGAGATGCGTCGATGGCTCTCCAAATCCAGCAGTGAATCAAAACTGAACTCGAGTTCTTCATTCTTCGGTTCATTCGTATCCGTATTTGCCAATCCAAAACTGGCGAAGGCGGAGCGAGTCGTACGACTTCGGTCTCAACCTTTCTATCGGGTCAAGCAATGAGTCAATCGGAGGCCAACCTGAGCCCCCAAAGAGCCCCCCGACGAGTGGGGCTCCAGGTCAAACTTGTCACGGCGCTTCTCTTGCTATCACTCTTGCCCCTCGCTGTTAGCGCCCTCTTGGTGGGAAATATTGGCGAAGTGGCTCAGAACTTTGCTGGCCACCACGCAGCTGCGCTTCGCCCCCCCTTGGAGCGAGCTCAGGGGGCGTACCGGGAAGTCATTTCTACGAAGAAGTCCGAGTTTCAAGAAGTTGCTAGAAGGCTCACCGAAAGCAGAATGCTGTCGTTGAGGCTCGCACAGCCCGCAGGTCTTGAGCATGAGGCCGATTGGGACGAAGTTGCAAGAAACCTGCTGAGAGAGCACTCGCAGCTAATCTTGGTGTCGCTTGTGAGAGGTGAAATGGGGGTTCTCGGAAGCGCTTCACGTAAGTCTCAATTGCCTCCGGAGCGCGTTCGCGAACTCGAGCTGAAAAACGCGGTGGGGGACACTGGCGCCCAGCTGAACCTTGTCTTCGCCGCCGACATGCAGCCAGTCCTGGACCTACAAGACTTGGGTGAGGCCCTGGCTGCTTCACGGCGCGTAGACTCGATGAAGTCTAGCTTGCCGAGCTCGTACCGCATTGCTTTTCTCTTGCTGGTTGGTGGCGTAGTGATTGTGGTAACGCTACTCGCGCTGCTCTTCGCTAGGCGCATAGGCCGGCGTATTGCTGCGTTGGTTGCCGGTACCCGAGAGGTCGCCAAGGGGGATCTAGGCGCTCGCGTCAATATGGCCGGGAAGGACGAGTTGGCAGAGCTTGCTACAGCCTTCAACACCATGGTCGGTGACCTCGACGAAGAGCGCCAGAAGACACTCTATTTGCAGCGCATAGGAGCTTGGCAAGACGTCGCTCGGAAACTCGCTCATGAAATTAAGAACCCGCTAACTCCTATCCAACTTGTCGTGCAACAGGCCGTCTCTTCCTATGATGGCGACGACGAGCAATACAAGAGACTACTTGCTAGTTGCGACGAAATCGTTCGCGAAGAGGTGCAAGGCCTAAGGCGTTTGGTCGATGCGTTTCGAGACTTGGGGCGCCTTCCCAAGGTCGAGGCGAGTCCGCTTGCCGTTGACGATATCATCTCCGATCTGCGAGCCAACGCTGAGCTTGAGCCCTCTCTAGAAGTTGAGAAATCGGCCAGTCCCATGACCGTGCGAGCAGACAGGCTTCTCCTCCGGCGCGCCTTGGTAAATCTCTTGGAAAACGGAGTGCAGGCGTCCGTGGGCGGTCGAGGTAAAGTTGTCCTTCGATGTGAGGTCGTGGGCGAGATGGCCAGGTTCACAATAGAAGATGCGGGGCCGGGTGTTCCAATAGCGAAACGAGATGTCATCTTCGACCCCTATGTTACTAGCAAGGAGACTGGTACAGGGCTTGGCCTTGCAATCGCCAAGAAGGTGGCGCTCGATCATCACGGCGTACTTTACTTGGATGAGAACGCGTCTTCCTTGGGTGGTGCTCGATTCGTTCTCGAAATTCCGCTGGCATAGGACTCTCGATAGTCGCCCGCGCGGATGGGCATCGTGTGCACGATGGCGGCTAGACCGTCGAGCGAAAAGAATGACCGAGGATGGTGAGTTCTGATGTTTCGAGTGCGAGGCGCGAATGAGGATTTTGCCGGGGCAAGTGACGAAATGAGCAACGCTGCAATCGGGAAAGCAGGACCATCAGACCGATCATTGTTTACGCTCAGCGGTCTAGGCGCTAGCGTCCGGTAGATCGGACGTCCGGCCAGGGGGCGGACATTGGCTGTCCGGTGCACGAGTCATTTCGCCCGATTGCAGTGGCCCGATGATTGCTCATTCGATGGACATGCCACATCTTATTGCGCGCTTGTGTTACTGTCTCGCCCTCATACTAGGAATGCCACCCTCGTGTATGGTTGCGCGGGGGGCACCGCACATAGAGGAGCCGAGTTGCGGCGATGGTTTCGACAAGGGAGTCGCGAGACTCTTGTCGCAATATGGCGTGCCTAAGACTTCTACCTATTTCCCGCCAGGAGAAGTGAGTGGCCAGCTTGATCGATACCCCAGTGCAGTTTGTCCAAAGCGAGCTCTGTCCATCGCAGTTGGGGCGATTCTTGGAAGTCGTGATCCGGAGGCCCTAGCCAGAATTGGGGCAGAGGCTTCCCCCTTGGCTTGCGACGCCCATTGCTACTTCAATCGCTCCTCGTCACTACTGGGAATTGTTGCGGACGAGAATTCCAGACCCGAGAATCGACTACTGCCTTCCTCTCCAGGCGACGAGTCTGTGCGCGACCACTGGATGTTCTTCCTCTCTGTGCCGGATCTGAGTGAGCATGGCTACTGGGCCCTGGTAGCGCGCGACGGTAGCGGAGTCTACGTGAAGTCGCAGAACTAGCTTGGACAAGGGCCGACTACCAGGCGCCTTGCCACATGAGCGTTGCCTCTCCTTGGCCTGCGTTCAACACTATTGGACTCGGCTCTCGAGGTGGGCCGCTTTGAAATAGGAAAATCGCCAGGCCGGCGAGGAGGGCCCCGGAACCGTAGCCGGCCAATGCCAGTTTGCCTTCGTGGCGCGCGTGCATGACGACGCCTGTTCCTATTGCCACGGTGGCTAGGCAGGTAGTGATGTACGGCCGCGGGCCACGTCCTTCTTTGCGCGGGACCACAGGAATTGGTGTTGGTGTTGGCGCTCTCTGATAGCGCTTTGCTAGCAAGGATTTGAACTTCCTCGGGCGTGGGTCTGCCGTTCTCGCCACCTGCCCCAGTTCGGATCCAGGGTCGGCGCTCATATCGACCTCGGTGGTGCCGACCTTGGGGATATTTCGTAGCCTGATGGGAATCAGCATGCGGTCATTTGATTCGACGTCGATTGCGAATCGTCCTCCCTCAAAACCGCCAGCCTCTACCTCGATCTCGTAGTGCCCCTCGGCAAGCCAGAGTTCGTCTTCGTTGAGCAAAGGGACGCCCTTGTAGGAAGTGGGGAGTGATTTGCCAAAGAGTCGCGCAGTTGCATGGCTCGGTGTGAAGACAAGGGATATCGGAGCTGCTGATTCTACTTTGTTGCGCAGTGCACGCCGGGACTTTTGCATGAGGTCGCGAATCTCCGGCGTTGGCGTTCTTCTATGACAGCGTTGTAGGTAGAGGTACGCGAGAGTGTGGTGCCCCCCTTGTGCCAAGGCTCTGCCTTCTGCGCAAGCGGCCTCACCCGTGACCGGAGGCAGGACTGCTTCACTATCGGCGCCCTGCGCCCAGGATGCACTTGACGCAAGAAATAGGAAGCCGACAATGGCGGCTCGCGAGACGTTACGCATGTTCACTGTGAAGACCATGTCGTACTGACTTGTGACAAACTATTCCGACAGAGCAAGCAGTGGTCGATAGGCATCTTCGGGAGGTGTCTCCACGTCATCCGCGCTGAGCGCCGCGCAGAATATCTGTCGATGCGCCGGGTTTGCGACAAGTTTGGCCAGCCTATCCGTGACCTCGCTATCGTTCCCAGCCGTCGGCCCCACGATCACACCGTCGTTCGAACACTCGCCGCTATAGGCAAACGTTCGCAGGTGATGCGCGTCTTCGCCACAGAGTTCGACGTAGCCCACGCTTCGAGCACTGGCGTAGGAGGCTGTTACGTCAGCTTCACAGGCGATGAGGGCTTCAAAACACGCCTCGTAGGAGCCAAGCACAGTCTCTTGCTCGAATGCCTCTCGCAGAACTATGCCGTGAGTTCGCAAGTGATGTCGTGGCATTAGATAGCCTCCCATACTCTGTGAGTCGACCCAAACGGCTCGCGGACGCCTTAGGCCTGGGCTGCCGATC
Organism: Myxococcales bacterium; assembly: GCA_024222395.1. Classification (GTDB taxonomy): domain Bacteria; phylum Myxococcota_A; class Polyangia; order Haliangiales; family Haliangiaceae; genus NORP324. The sequence goes on along the minus strand of JAAEPE010000821.1, from coordinate 37,376 downwards.
TCGTTCATTTTGAGATCGTCTTGTGAGCGGCACAAGAGAGCGGAGCGGTAGACGCTGCATCCATAGCGAACCGCGCGCAGGATGACCTTGCCTCCTGCATCTTGAACGCGCGCACAGACCATGGGCGGGCCCCAGGCTGCGTGTACTTCGCCGCTGAGAAGACAGTGCTCGAGCGTCTCGTAGGATCGTACGGGCACCACGCTTGCGAAGCCTGCTTCGTAGAGTATCGAGGCGAATTGCCTCGCCAGTGTTCTGGCATTCTTGTCGCCCAGCGAAGGCGGTATTGCGAAGCAGAGATCTGGCACTCCGACTAGTTTAGAACGGAGTCACGGTACTTGTCGACCAGCACCGCGACCTGGTTAGCAAGCAGCTCACGCTCGGTTCGTAGAGCGCGAATCTCGCTTCGTAGGAAGAATATTCGATACGTACTTTTTGCAAGATTCCGCAGGGCATTGACCCTCGAAATCACATGGATGACGGCTCCACCAGAGGCCGGGGCGAGCGCCGCTGTGAGCAGCCCGACCCAAAATCCGTGGGCGACAAAGGCCCACACGGAGAGCGCAATATAGAGCCCTCCAACGCTCAGAAACCCGAGTAGGAACTTGGTGGTCGCAACGGTATCGCTACGAGGAGATACAACGATACCCGCGACTTTGAGCAGCATGCCGATCGGTAGAAATACTGGAGCACCGAGCAGGAAGAGAGGGAGAGAGACAAAAAGAAGTGCCAAGTGAGCCGCAATATGGAGGGCGATTTGCGGGGGGGAGATGCCCTTCGCGATGAGGGAATCGTCGAGGCTGTCGGCACTCAGGCGCAGAAGGTAGTCGCGTACTCTATCGTAGAGTGCCGCAACATCTGGATTATTCGCAACCTTGGGATATGAGGAGTTGAAGACTCGCGCGAGGCGCGCTCGCTCGCTTAGGTCGATGCCGTCAGGCTGGTAGAGGCGACGCACACCATCGAGAACCCAAACTCGTTCCCATGTCTCTGCGTTGATGGTCAGGTCACGAATTCTCTCATCGAGGGATTCTGTGAGCCTCTTGACTCGCTTCTGCTGCAGGGCGCTCCCAGCGGAGTTGTTCTCTATCTCCACATTGTCCTGCGCGACAATTTCTATGGGCTCGCCAAATTGCACAAGAACGGAACTTCGAAATCGATGCCGCGTGAAATAGACGAGGCCAACAGGGACTAGAAATAGTGGCAAGGTCCTGCCGCGTGCGTGGGTGCTGAGAGCAATTCGAGCGGCACCGGTCTTGAGGGGGATCAATTGGGATTCGTTATGGCTAATGCCCTCGGGGAAGATGCCCATGGCCCGTCCCTCCAGTAGGACCTGTTCTAGATCGCGGAATGCGTCGTCGTTGCTTTGCTGGCCTCCTCCATGATCTTGTCGTCGGCGAATTGCTACCGCGCCCATCATTCGCAAGAGCCTGCCCAGTATTGGAACAGAGAACAACGGCGCCTTGGCGGCGAAGTGCACGATACGCCCGCTCCAGGCGGTTATAAGAACCGGGTCAAGCAGCGAATTGGGGTGATTGCCACAGAAGATAACGGCGCTATGTTGAGGATTGGGGAGACTCTCTCGCCCAACGACTTCGATATTGCGAAAGAAGATGCGTGTTGCTAGCCGCAATAGTCGGCAAAGGATGCGATGGGTGTAGAAGGAACGCGACGTAGCGTGAGGTTCATTGCTCACGGGATCAGGCGTCGTCACCAACAAGCCCCAATTCGCTCGACAGCTGCACAATTCGGGCATTCTCTTCGATTTGCTCGATGAAGCTCAGTCGCCAATTGGCGTCATCGATTTGCTCGAAACGATGAATAAGACCCTTGTAGGCGTTCTTGAGTGCCGCTCGGGCTTCGTCTAGATGCATACACTGAAGCTCTGCTTCGACGAGCATGAGCCTCACGAAAGACTCTCCCTCCTCAACTTGGGCGAGGGCGTCGAGGATCTTTATTCCTGCTAGCGCCGACTCTAGGGCTTCTTCTGGGAGTCCCATTTCGAGCAGGACAGAGGCGAGTTGGGAATGGGCCTGCATGCGAACGGTGGCAACAGTGCTCGTTCCTTGGAGGGCTTCCTTGGCGGCATTGCGGGCGGATTCAAGTGAGCCCTTCTTCTGATGAATCCTGCTGAGATACACTCGAGAGCTATTCGCCATTCGGTCGTCACCCTGCATCACGAATGATTCGATGGCGATGAGCTCTAGATCCCACGCTTCATCTAGCTCGCCCTCTGCCAGCAAGACACGGCCGAGATTGTTGCGGGCTAGTGAACCGATGGCGTCGAGCTCCATTTCAATGGCAACGTTGAGCACGGACCGGAGTATCCTCTCGGCGCTACGATAGTCGCCGAGCTCTGCGTAGGCGAAGCCGACATTGACTCGCGTGATGGCAGCGCTGCGTCGGTCACCACAAGCGTCGAAAGCGGCAGCGCTTTGTTCACTGAGTTTGAGGTAGTTTCCCGGATCGCCCTCACACAAGAAATGGTTCGCGCGGGCGGATAGGAGGTGCCCTTCGACGACTGGGTCGGAATCCTCTAGGCCCTTCACATCCGTTGGCAGCTCTCGAAATAGCTTCTTCGCTTCACGGTAGCGCCCAGCGACAAAGAGACGCGATGCTGAGCGTGCGATGGCGGATGCGAGAGCTCCGCTCATTCCACGAGTGCGGCTCGCGCGAACCATTTCCGTGCCTAGCAGTACGATGTCCGCAAATGCTCCACATCGGCCGAGGGCAGTAACACCGTCTCCAGCCGCGCGTGCCCAATCGGATGATCCGGCCCTTAGGTTTTCCAAGGCAAGCGTACTGTGCTCGCTCGAGCGCCCATTTTCTCCGGTCCAGAGGAGAGCTCGAGCGATACTGCCGTGCAACAGGCCAAGCACACGGTCTTGCGCGCCAATCGAAATGCCCTTCTCTGACAGCGAAATTGCCGCTGAGAGGTCATTGCTTTCGAGGGCTTGGCGCGCGGCCAGTGCGTACCACTTGCTAGCCTTCTTGTCTTCCTTGCCGAGTTCGAAGTGTTTCGCGAGAAGCAGAGGCTCTCTGCAGCCTGTCTCGTGTAACCACAGCGCCGCCAACCGGTGCCCCAGCTCTCTGTCGGTATCGGTAAGAGTGCTGTACGCCGCTTCTCGCATGAGGGCGTTGCGAAAGCTGTATTGCTGTGGTGTTCCTAGGTAGCCTAGCCCTTGCTCCTGACAGTCTGCGAGAAATTCGTTTTCGGCGAGCTCTTGCAATTGTCTTCTGAGCTCATCGACGTTGCCTTCATCCCCGAGGAGTCGTCGAAGCCCCGCGAGGGAGAAGCTACCGCTGAATATACTGCCGGCGCGCAATAGTTGTCTCGGTAGGGCCGGTAGTGTGCGCAAGCGGGATTGTGTGAGGGCCAAGACGGTACCTGGCACTTCGTCTCCTTGAGAGAACTTGTAGGCGCGAGTTAGCTCCTCCAAATAGAAGGCGTTGCCGCCGGATAGTTGGATCATTCGCTGGAGATGCGCTTCTTTGGCCGCGTGCCCCAGAATGCCATGAATGAGCCGTCGGCAAGCATCGTCGTCCAGAGCCTGCAGCGGTAGTACAGTGCAGCCATGCTCCTGCCACAGTGAGGGGAAGACCTGTTGAACTTCAGGGCTTGCGATGCCGATGAGCATCCATGGCCCCGTATCGACGCGGCGAAGTGCACCGTCCATGAGGCGGATGGTCGGCAGGTCGCCCCAGTGCAAGTTCTCTAGCACCAAAATGACGGGGGAGCGTTTGGAAACCGCGGCCAAGAATTCCTCCCAAGCGAGTCGTCCCTGGTCGCCCATCAGAACCGCATTTCCACGTGCCGCCCGCAATTGGACTCGCGCATCAGTGGCGTCGAATGGGACTTCGCAGAGCTCGCCCAAGAACTCCGTAGTGCGGAGAGCCTCCGTTTGTTCGATGTACCGGGAAACGGTCTGCGCAAGCTTGTCTCGCTTCGTGGAGAGGGCGTCATCTGCAGCAATGCCTGCCGCCTGATGGAGCAACTCTCGCAGTAGTCGAAGCGCTGATCCTTTCGCGAGTGCCTCTGCACGCGCGCTCCACACCTGGACGTCCGGGAACTCTTGTTGCAGCGATGCCAGGGCATGGGTGCAGAGATGTGACTTCCCTATACCGGGCTCACCGGTTATCAGCATGGCTCGTGGGCGTCTTTCGCGAACGCACTCGTGAAAGACGCCCGTGATTGTCGCGAGTTCCGAGGATCGACCGACGGTTTGCGATACGCGTATCGTCTGCTTTGGATCGTTGCATTCCCTGAACAGATCCATGCCGTCACCGGGCAAGTCGTTTGGTCGTCGGCGAACCTCAAAGCGATAGTCGAGCAGTCTTGAGGTTGTCTGATCTAGGCGAATGCTCAGGGCGCGAGGCGCGCCTTCGGTTGTGAATTCGGCGCTCCGCAAGAGCGTCGCGGCGCTTTGGATTGTCTTGGCCAATGAGCGACGACCGGATATCTCTCCCTGGCCGGTAGCCAGTGACATCTTCGCTTCCGGACGCACGGAGCGCAGGTGGAGTGCACACTTCGTGGCTCGCATAACCAAGTCCGTGGCAGCACCGTCTTCGCTGCGAAATGTAACGACGTTTGTGCCATTCTCGAGTAGCTGTGCGTGACCGCCAGCTCGCCGCAGAACATCGGCGAGAAGACCATGTTCGGAGTCTTCCAGTGCGCCGCCACCGTCTATGAGAATAATGCTTAGTAGTTCTTTCTCCGATGTCGTGATCCCCGTTTGTCCCGAGTTCCCCTGGTTACTCCTGGTCGCAGAACGGATCTTCTTTGCTCGCTGACTAAGAACGGTGCCGTTTAGTGGGCGGCGTTCGACGTTGCTCGCCATCATGTCGGCGAGTAGGTCGTCGAACTCCATGCTGATGTCGTCTCGTCTTTCGCTAACCCGCGGCGGCTCATCAAAGGCTGTGCGTGCAAGGACTGCTACGACATCTTCTCCGTGAAACGGCCTGTGGCCGACGAGGCACTCGTAGATGACACAGCCGAGCGCGTAGAGGTCAGCGCGTCCATCGATATCGGCGTCGCCTCTAGATTGCTCTGGAGCCATGTATCCTGGTGTGCCGATGCTAATGCCGGTGCAGGTCATCTTCTCGACCGTTGGGCCCCGCCAGCGCGCAATACCAAAATCGAGCAGCTTAATTTGCTCGATTTTGTCGTCCTTCAGCATGAGGTTGCTGGGTTTGAGGTCGCGGTGGATGATTCCGTGTTGATGAGCAAAGTGCAGCGCACCACCAACGCTGGCTAGTATGTCTACTGCCTCTTGCAGGGCGAATCTTCTGCGATTCATGCGCTGCCTTAGGTCTTCTCCTTTGACCCATTCCATGACGATAAAGGGCGCACCGCCATCGGTCTGCCCGTAGTCGACGTAGCCAACGATGTTCTCATGGCGCAGCTCGGCCATGACTTTCGCTTCTCGCAGAAACCGGCGCGAGTACTTGCTTGCGTCTAGGCTAAGAACTTTTATGGCAACTTGGTTGCCGGATCTCTCGTCCAGGGCGCAGTAGACCTTGCCCATCCCGCCCGAGCCAGCGAGAGAGTGAATCTGATACCGTTCTGCAATGCGCTGTCCGATTCGCACGGGCTATTCGTTCTTCTTCTTGTCGTTCTTGCCGCGCAGAAAGAGAGGCGTCCGCCCCTTCTTGCGATTGTACTGCCACGCGTAGCCAAGACCGATTGCCGACGATGCAAGGGCTCCAACCAAGGCGAAGGGAGCCAGCAAGAAGCTGGGAAGAATGTAATAGGCTGCAGCGAATCCCAGGGTTGCCGGAACTGCTTCTCTGAAGGAGCCTGCGTAGAGCCAACCCACCGGTCCTAGGAGCGATATCGCTGCCGAACCTAGTAGGGATTTTTCTCCCTCGCCTCGGGGCTTGTCGAGCATGCTCAGAGGCTTGTCCAACGTGACGAGCGCAGTGGTGCTCGCGAGTAGAGCAGCCTTGCCAACCATGCCCGCGATGCCGGGCCCGTCATCGTCATCGTCATCGTCATCGCCATCGTCATCGCCATCGGAGGCTCGAGAGCGTCGTTCGATCGGTTTGTCGTCTTCTTTGGGGCGGATTGTCGCATCGGCGGGGACGCCAGCGCGCTTCGCGAGAATTCGTCGCTTTGCCTCTTCAACCAATTCACGCTTGCGCTCGTACGCCTCACACGTTGATGGCCCATCGGTAGAGCGGCTGGCGCCCGGCACAAAGTAGGTCAAATCGTCGTCGTCATCGATCTGAATGTCGAGCACGCCGTCATCCAGCATGCCGTCGATCCAGGAGGTGAGTTTATCCCTCGAGACCCCCGCAAAATACTGAAGGTTTGCCTGGGTGAGCGGAATGCGAGACTTGACCCACAACTCCAATACTTTTGACTCAAATTCGGCGTGATCCACAGGATACCTAACCCTAGCTAAGTATACTCTGCCTACTCATGCTCGCTCACGCAATGCTTCTAGCCCCTCTCGTTGCCATAGCATTGACTGGCTGTGGATCACCTGGAGCTGCAGCCAGCGACGTGAACGCCCCGGAAGACGAGGCAAGCGACTACGCCTCAGAGAGGCCCGAACGGGGGCGCGTCAAAGGCAAAGACGACGTCTCCGAGAAGGGCAAGAAGTGGGGGGGGTGGCGCTGGAAGGGCGAGCGCGACAACTGCGTCTACGTCCACGATAACCAGTGCTTCAAGGAGAAGACCGCTGCATGTGAGGCGGCTGGATGTGGCGGCAGTGCCTGCCTTGAGAAGCGCGGGGTTCCATCCAAGATCAAGTGTCGCCAAGACGACTAGGAGACTGGTGCCTCTTCTTCACAACGCCCGCTTTCAGAATCCGAGTCAGCCTCCGAAGGAAGCGGAATACAAAGCGTTTTCCTAACGGCTCTCTATTCCCCTGTCAGTTTTGGAATTCTCACACGAGGGCCATTTGTGAACGTAAGGCGCTTGACCCTCTTGTAGTACTCACCGTCGATGATGGGGGCGAGCAGCTCGTCACCCAAGACCTCCACGGTCATACCTTGGCATGCCTTATCGATGATGTTGCGGCTCTGAAGCTGCGTTCCCCTGTGCATGTTGCCGAGGTTGCGGAGGATCTGCAGTGGGTTTGGAGAGCCGACTATGGCGTGCATCTGCCCTGGGACATCCGCCCGTGTGAAGAGCTTGAAGACGCCCCCCAGGTCGAGCGACATAGAGGCGATGTGCACTCCGGTGAAGTGCGTCTGATCAAGAGGCTGCCCATCGAGAGTAACGCGGACATTGGCCGGCTTAAACATCTCGGTCGCGTAGGTCCGCAGATGCTTGGGAACCATCGGTAGAGGTAGCTTTCGAAGTGGGGAGTAGGCGACGGGAAGAGACGCTATGGTAGTGCCGACGACCTTGACGATCGCAGCAGGATTGGGATCCTTCTCAGCGTAGTACTTGCTGAAGAATCTCTGCCCCAAGCCACCAACTGCCGAGGCAAAGCCATATGTGCGGAAAGCCTCTTCGTTGCCGTCCTCATCGACTTGCACACCCTCGATGAGCATCGAGTCGACGAGCGCTTCTTCGATGTGCGTCCCAAGCTCGATGGACTCGCGAAGGTTGTGAAGGATGCCCTCGGCTTGTCCTGTAATGCCGACGTTATTGGCGACGAAATCGATGGTCCCACCGTTCGTTGGAATCGTCGTGGGCAGCCGATAGTCGCCGCCTTGGAACTCGGGTTCCTGGAGAAGCTCAAGACCATTGCGAACCACCCAGTGCAGGGCACCATCCCCACCATCGGCAACCCAGTATCGTGCACGCTTACGTAGGAAGTCTCTAAGGATCGGTTTGATCGATTCCACACTCTGCGTTGCGTGCACTCTGCCGTGAGGCCCGACGATGGCCTGGAGTTGCTCAGTCCTGTAGGGCCGTGTCTTGTTCTTGCGGGAATGGGGGTTTGTGATGACGCCGATTTGCATAGTGCAGGCTCCTTCACGGCCACTCGCAGCAATTGTCGGTCCATCTCTACAATTGATCTAACTAGCTGGACTTACTACATGCGGGATCGGGGGCAGGGCGACGCACTGCGCAAAAGATTACGCGATAGCGCCCATGGTGGGAACAGCTCTATCCAGTCTGAGCAAAGGCTACTTGCCGGCGAAAACCGGTTTTCGTTTCTCGAGTAGGGCACTCATGCCCTCTTTCGCATCTTGCATTTTGAGAGTTGCCGCCTGAGCGAATGACTCTCGGTGAGCACCTCCGCGAACATCCCAGCCCATCTGCTCTCGTATGCCTTGCTTGGTCAGCCGCACAGCTACTGGTGCGCACTGCGCGATTTCATTCGCCATGCGCATTGCTTGGTTTAAGACTTGTTCTGGAGTCTCGTGGGAACTCGAGACTAGGCCTATACGCTCGGCTTCGTCACCGAGAACAAGACGTCCGGAGAAGAGAAGCTCGTAGGCTCGTGAGAGTCCAACTAGCCTTGGGAGCAGGTAGCTTATGCCCATGCCTGGCCCTATGCCGAGCTTGGTGAAGTTCGCACCATACTTCGAGCCACGGTGGGAAATTCGGATATCGCAAAGAAGGGAGAGGCCGAAACCACCTCCTACGGCGTGTCCGTTTAGCGCTCCAATGACGGGGACTTCGATGTCGAGAACACTCAAGAAAGGCCCGTACATTTGAAACGAGCGCTCATGGTCGAGCAGCGCATCGTCACCAACTTGTATGTTGGATTTGAAATCGGCACCCGCACTGAAACAACGTCCGCTTCCCGTGATGACGACAGCTCGCAATTCGCGATCGCCTCGAGCCCGGGCCGAAGCTTCCGAGAAAGCACCCAGGAGCTCCGGTGTCATGCTATTGCGATTGTCGGGGCGATTGAGAGTGATGATGCCAACACCCTCTCGGTTTTCGAACGTTGCTGCGGGTTGCATGGGCTACTCGGCAATCTGGGCGAGGAAGTCCTGTGCCTCGGAGTACGCTGGGTCTTCGCGCAATGCCTTCTTTGCCCAGAGTTCTGCCTTAGCGCGATTGCCCCGCGCGTGTTCGATCTTGGCTTCCCAGAGAAGGGCCATGACCCGGCTGAGCGGCTCAGGATCTTCCATCAACGTGATAGCGCGAAGTGGCTTAAGAGCCAGGTCGTAGTCGCCGACTTCGGTAGCCAAGTGAGCTAGCTCCGAGGCGATGAGTCCATCCTTGCGATCGACGTCAAATGCCTTCTTGAGCCAAGCCAATTGTTCCTCTTGGTTGCCCTGTGTTGCACCGATTTTTGACATCCGATACTGCAATGCCGCAAGCTCCGGCGAACGCCGTTTGTGGGCCGCAATGGCTGGTTCCAGCATCGCTATGGCTTCGTCAATCTGCCCCGAAGTGATAAGCACGTCGGCCAGTAGCACTACCGTGGCGTGGTCATCTGGCCGCAATTCCTTGGCAGCCTGTGCAGGGGCTATTGCGGCTTCCGCATCGGCGAGTTCGTTCACGAAGATCGAGGCAGCCGAACGAAGGATCTCGTAGCGCTCGTCATCATCGTTGCTGTACGTCGCGTCGATGAGCAAGAGGTTTGCGAGTTCGCGCCTGGATCCTGAGGCTTCATACATTCCTCTCAAACGCATGCGCACCTCCGGGTTCTCCGGCTGATCCTGATGGGTTCGTTCCAGGCCTGCGCGTCCGTGCTCGCTCGCTTCAATCTTGTCCGCGGCGTCTGCAAGGAGAAGCGCACTGCTGACCTGCTGCTCGCCGGTTTCGAGACCAACAAGGTGCGTGCACGCGCTAACAACTCCGTCCCAACGTTCAGCAGCTCTGTCCGTGTCTCGAAGTCGCTGAAGCGCGGCAAGATCCTGTGTATCCCGCTCAATCCATGCCAAGAGCATGGCTCGAGCGCCTTCCTCATTGCCCTGAGCATCGTAGAGTTCAATTAGACGCATCGTCGTCGCACGCTCCAATTCGAACTCCCCTGAGCTACTCGCGGACACTCGGCTGTGCTCGAGGGTTTGCATGAGCACGGGCTCCACCATTTCTCGATCCATGGCGAGGCCACTCTCGAGGTCTGCAATCGCGTCCGCGTTTCTGCCGGCATTGCGATATAGGTCTGCGCGAAGCAGCAACAACGGTAGGGCGCTAGGCCCTTCGATGTGCTCGAGCCCGGTGGCGACGGTCGCGATGCCCTCGTCCATGCGACCAGCAGCTGCATGGGTGGAAGCTTGCTCAGCTACGAGAGCTTCGTCGGCCGGGGCCAACTCCAATGCGCGGGCGAGAATGCCCGAGCATGATTCGAGATCCTCGAGTGAGTCTCGATAGAGCGTACCCGCTTCGCGGAAGAGCCGGACCTGGTCTTCGACACTCTCTTCAGCTTCGGCTTGATTGACTTTCATTTGAGCCAAGGGCCGCCACTGGGCCGTCTCTCGGTACCAACCTTCGAGCCGAACTCGAATGCCCTCGTGGGTTGGGCAGGCTTGCTGACCAAGCACTAGAGCCCGTTGCACCCCTTCATTGTCTTCTAGCACTTCTCTGAGTTCCACAAGGGCAAGGGCGAGATCCGCGGCTCTCTCGGGTTCTTCAACTTGGAGCAGACGCTCGGAAAGCTCCGCTCGCTCCCCGAGATCCGTGTTTTCGCCCAGCCTATCGAGAATTCCTCGCAACAGCGCTGCGCTCTGTGGCGCGACCGCAAGTGCCTGCTGATAGACCTGCATCGAGCCGCCATCAATTTGGTCGAGCAGCGCACCGAGACGAACTGCTACGTCGGTGACAGTTTCTGGGTTTCCTCGATCCTTGGCGTCGTTGAAGCGCTGCCAAAGGAAATCGCTGAGCGCCTCTTCGTTGCCTTCTTTGCGCAGAACCGTTTCAAGAAGCTCCGCTGCGTCGATGCTATCTGGATCATCGAGGCACGCGTCGCGAAGAACGTTGATGGCATCGTCATCTCGCTCGGTGTCGATTAGATAGTGAGCTTTGTGCAGACGAAGCTGGGTTCGCTCGCTAGGATCTACGAGGCTAGGGAGGGTCGCGTCGACGAGTGCACTTAGCTCTTCGCCATTGCCAGCGTCCCGATAGAGTGCGAGAAGTGGCTCCCAGATTGCCCTGGCATTGGGATCGCGCCCTCGCAAGAACTCGAGAATCTCGGCAGTCAAGCTGAGTTCCTCGCCGGCCTTGCTCTGTTCGGCCAACTCGAGGCCAAGCTCCATAATGTCCTCCTGGGTCGCGAGGTAGGCGATTTCGAATAGCAGCTCTTTGGCATCCGAAATACGCTCATTCGCTCCGTAGTGACGGGCGAGGTCGCTTGCGGCCCAGATAGCTTGCGATAGGCCATCGTCAGACACGCGGGCCGTCTGCACAGCTCGCTCGAGAAGAACCACGGCTCGGTCGCTCTTCTCGAGCTCGGAGGCGAGATTCACGGCTTCGCGAATCTGTGAGACCGTGGCTTCGCTGCCGGCAGATTGGCGCTCTAAGAAGTCGAGCAAGATGGGCTTGTCGCCACTATGTCGTGCCACAGATTCGTAGTGTGCGAGCACTCCTGGGTCGTTGTTCGAGCTCTCGGCGGCAGCCTTGAGAGTGAGGGCTGCTTGCCGGTATCGTGGTTCGACTTCGAGCGCCTTGGTGAGAACTTCAAGCCCTCGCTCCAGAAGATCCGGCTGCACGACTTGCAGCTCGGCAAGTCGGTACAGAGCATCCGCTTGCGCGGCAACCGGTCCATCGACCATGGCCAACGTTGTTAGCTTGTCGAGCGCTCGAGTCTGTTCTTCGCTATCTCCTTGTGCCGCACAAACGCGAGCCAAGGCAAATAGGGCATCTGCTGGAGCGCTACTGCACTCCTCCGCAGCAGCATAGTGCTCGCGAGCCTTGTCCAGATCGCCCAATTCGTCCTCGGCGAGGCCGCCGGCACGCATCAGCAAGCGATTGGTGAGCTCGGCTTCTTCCGTCCGCCTTTGCCGGGCGACCATCTCCTCAAGACTCTTGAGGTACTTGGGAAGAGAGGAGAGCTTGGTTGCCAGTTCCTTGGCGGAGTCGTGCAACGAGTCCTCTTGGGGCAAGAGCGCCACACACTGAAGGCGCGCGTCGAGTGCTCCTTCGGCATCCTGGAGCGGCTCTTCAAGTAGATCCGCGACCAAGCCCAATAACCCCGCCTTGGATGTCGTGTCTTCACTGAGTTTGATACGTGAGCGAAGAACCTGCGCGAGTAAGTCAAACTCCTTGTGCTCAAGCAGAGTGCGTCGGAGTCGCCTGACTTCTGCATCGCTTGACGATGCTGCCTCGATGACCGAGTCTAGGAGTTCTTCTGCTTTGTCCTCATCGTCGCGAACGGCTGCGATGTGGTGAAGCTCGAATAGAACTTCACCTATGCCAACCGCATTCTCATCTTCTCCTGGTGGGTATCGACGAACGATGAGCAGGAGACCGCGGAGCGAGCGCTCAGCCTGGTCAAAATCTCCTTGTTCGCGCGCTAGATCTGCGAGTGCCTTGAGAATGTGAGCATTGCTGCCGTCCATCTTGGAAGCGAGTTCGAGCTCGGCCATGGCGGACTCGAGGTCTGCCTCCGCTCGTGCTACCTGCGCGAGTTCGACGTGTACAGCGGCGCGCTCCTTCGAACGTCGACGGCCAAATTCGGCGACGAGTGCTTCAAGCATCTGCCGAGCAGCTGGTACTTCCCCTGCGACACGCTGACTGCGGGCCATCATCAGACGCAGGCCGCGATCGTCGGGCACGATTTCCAAAGCTCGAGCCAGCGCAGGCACCGCAGCCTCTGGAGTTAGGAGTTTCTCGTGATAGATGTCGGCTGCCTCTCTTGCTGCCTCTGCGACGGCCTCGTCGTTGGTGATGTGTGGAAGAGAGGCGGTGAGCGCGTCGGCCAGAGGCTGCCAGTGGCGTGCCTCGCGATGCAGGTCCGCCAGCATCGTGCGGAGCTCCAACAGACTTGCCTCGCCGTCGGCGGTAGCGGCATCGAGACAAGCGATGGCCTCCGCTGGGTGCTCCGCTGCCAGGTGTGCTTCGGCCAGGCGCTTGACCAGCGACGGCCTCTCGGCTTCTTCCGCCAAACCCATGGCCTGCTCGAGCCAAGGCACGGCCGCACCACTCTGCGAACGGCTGATATAGAGACGAGCCAATGAGTCGAGGGCTTGAAGATTCGGAGCGAGATTGGCCACCTTGCGGAACGCTTCGAGGGCTTGTTCGATATCGCCGAGTTCTATTTCGGCAATGTAAGCGACACGACCCCAAAGCTGCGCTGCCTTGGGGATCTCCGTCTTGCTCTCCAAGGTTTCTGCTTGTTCGCCTAGTAGCGAGCACAGCTCGGAGAACTTGCCCATGCTACTGAGTAGTGTCGCCACCGCTTCGATGGAAGCGTCGTGCCCTGGGGCCGCACTGAGATTCTCGCGCAGAAGCTGGAGTCGTCCGCCTTTGCGGTCGATCTCGTCGATGAGCCCGGAAATCTCCAGGCGCATGGCGATGCTTCGCTCGGCGTCTTCTTCATAGCCCAGACCCTGTCGCTTGAGACCGAGAAGCTCGGGCAAACGATTTTGCTGCTCGTAGAGTGAGCCTAGGGCATCGAGTGCCCCACCGTCGTCGGGGGCCTGTGCGAGAACCGCACGATACATGTCGATGGCGCTTGCCGGATCCTGCAGTACATCTGAGGCGAGCGTTGCGGCCCGCTTGCGCATATCCAGACACGTGGCTTCGTCGAAGGGAAGCCGAGAAGCATCGATTAATAGGTCGAGGGCCCGCTGCGCTTGCTCGCTCTCTACGTAGTGAGCAACCAGCTTCTCGATCGTCCATGCGACGATCTCTTGTGGGGCGGTTTCACTCTGTGCAGGTGCTGAGCCACGCCATGCGCCGATGGCCCGTCCTTGCAGAGCTGTAAGGCTCTCTTCTTGTTGCTCGCTCCCGAGGGCATCGAGTGCGATTTCTGCGGCATCTTGGAAGTGAGAAAGCTCAGCTGCGTCAATTTCACACAAGCGACGCATGGTCGCGTAGAGGGCAGCATTACGGTCTTCACTCTGGAATTGGGCGAGTTTGGAAAAGGTATCGACGCGGCCCCGATCTAGCTCGGTCGAGGCGAGCATTGACTGCAGAGCTGATGCTTGGTTTTCGAGCTTGGACTCTTGCCAGCCGGCTATACGCCAGTGCATTTCTGCTTGCAGTGCGGACTCCAATCCGCTCTCAGCGAGACTCTCGCTCAGCACACTACAGAGTTTCTCGTAGCCTCCGTCGCTATGGTCTGCGAAGCCGGTAATCGAGGAAAGCAGATCCTCTGGGATCACTTGGCGCGCACTAGCGTAGCCGAGCATGGCGCCGACCATGTGCGACATCTCTCCTTGCGGGCCGGCGAGACGAATCGTCGCACCTACTGCTTCGTGATTGTCAGGCTGGGCCCCGACGACAAGGAGAACACACTGCAGTGCGCCATTTACGTCTTCGATCTCGTTCTCGCGAACAGAAGCCTGCCTAAATCGCATCGCCGCAAGTGCGAAGCTGTCTTCGGAAATGATGTCCTGGGCCTTTCCATAGGCTTCCAGTGCGCTCTCCCATTCCTCGCAGCCGCGAGCAAGGCGCAACATGCGATCTTCGAGTACACGGTCCCGTGCCGTCATCGGAAAGAGACGGGTGACAAATCCCAACGCTAGCTTGTTGTCCTCTGCCTCGGCTTCGGCGATATCTGCGGCTTCTCGGAGGATTTCAGCATGTTTGCGTTCATCCTCCGTACCTGATATTCGGGCATCGACAATGTCGAGTAGGCCAACGAGGTTGCCGCTGGACTTCATCGAGTGTACGAGAGCTTCGGCGACTTCGTTGCGCAACTCGGGAATCTCAAGAAGGAGTTTGAGCCCCTCCTGGGCCCCAGAGTGTCTAACGTCCACAGTAAGTGCACGGCGATAGCACTCAATTGCTCTGGCGTTGTCACCGAGCGATTGCTGGTAGGCGTTGCCAAGATGGGCGAATTGGTCGGCTAGGTAGGCGACCTGTTGTGCGTTCGAACCTTCGAGAAGACTTGTTAGATCGCCCCATTGCTCGAGGCTAGTCATGAGACGCGAGAGCGCTGCGACTGTCTCTGGATCTTCGCCGTACTGCTCCTTCACCGCCGACCAGGTTGCCAGGGCTTGGTCGCTCTGCTCTAGGTCCTTTTCGTAGATGTTCGCGATGCGAATGAGGTCGCTGCGTTTCTGGTTGTTGGGAATAGCTTGCTCGCGCCGAGCCGAGAGCGCTTCTATAAGCTCGGGCCAGCGCTCCTCGGAACCAAGCAGCTCGATAAGGTGTTCGAGAGCACGAAGGTCACCTGAGTTCGATTCGATACGACGACGCCAGGCCGCAAGTGCTCTGTCTACTTCGCCGAGAGTCTCGGCCAACTCAGCCACATCACCTATTAGTGCACGACGAGAGGACTCAACCGATTCCGCGTCCGCGAGCCGTTCGAGAACCGTGAGACGCTCGCCATGACGCTCCGCTCGGTCGAGCAGCAAGTTAAGACGCTTGCCCACATTGAGCACATCGGTGGGATGAATACCCTCCGTCGCGAGGGTGGACATGAGTAGGTCGATAGCGGCGTTCTCGCCGTCCGCGAGATCTAAGAGAGTGAGGGCCGCTTCGCTTAGGAGCGCGACGCGCCGGGCGGCATCGGCTGCGGCATCGGCTGCAGATGCCAGGGCCGAGGCGTATCGGTCGAGTCTATCGGTTAGCTGGGCTTCTCGCCTTAGAGCCCGTTGGGTCGCAACGGAGGCCGGATCCAAAATGAGGAGTGCGGTGTAGTGGTCGAGTGCGGCGGCATGCTCTTCGAGAGCAGAGAGTCGCTCGCCGAGCTCTGCGTGCAGTCCTCTTCGTTGCGCATCATCACAGAGAGGTAGTACTTCGCCGAGAACGCGGACGATGTCGCTGGGGCGGTCGGTGCCCTCGTATACTTCGCGCACGGTGGTGAGAGCGGCTTCTCGCAGTGCCAGCTCGTTGTCTTCGGACGTCGCAATACGCTCAAGAAGATCTAGGGCTGCCTCATGCCTCTGATCATCCGAGAAGACGTCACGAAGGGACTCGAGTGCTTCTTGTCCGTTGGCTAGCTTGTCAAAGTAGGTGGCGGCGATCTGGGTGAGATTCGCTATGCGCTCGTCGTCATTCTGAGAATCGAGTGCATCGCTCCAAAGCTCGATGAGGTCTGTCCAGCGCTCATGCCGCTCGAGGAGCCGCTCGAGAGCCACCAACTGCTTGGCGCTCGGCTTGAGTTCTAGCTTCGCTTTGAGGAAGTCGATCGCTTGATCCGGGCGGTTCGCGAGATCTTTGGAAACTTGGTAGGCCTCATCCAGAAGTCTTATGAGGCGAGGCTTCGCAGTCGTGTTCGCGATGACGTCTTGATAGAGCTTGATGACATCATCCCAACGCTCGGCGACGGTAAGCGCGACAGTGAGTTCTTGGAAAGCCCACTCGCTCTTCGGGTTTAGCTCGAGAACCCGCGTGAGCAGCATTGCCAGGCCTGTTAGATCGTCGCCAAACCACTCTCTATGAAAGTTCACTGCTCGCTCGCCAAGCGTGACAGCTTCGTCACCGCTCATCGCTTGCCCAAGGGTTGTGCGATACGCGGCAACGACACTCTCGGGATCGTCGAGTTGTCCGGCTAGGTCTTCAATCTGATCCCAAAGTGCTTCCTGCTTGGGGTCTGTGGTTACGTTTGCAATTGCCTCTTCGAGATCGCTCTGCTGTTCTGACATTCCAGCCTCAGTCCTGAGTGTGTGTTGACGACGATTGTGGCGGCGTAGCCGCCGGCGGTCCGGGGAGCCTTGGGCCAGTCGGGAACGAGTGGCCAAAGGCGCTTAAGTATACAGATCGCCTCGCCTCGGTCCGGGCCTACCCCGACAAATCTGTTGAGCTTTCCGCCCTTGGTGGCCAAGCTGGGCGGAGCATGTGAACCAGTGTGTGAGGATTCGTGGTCAGCTGACTCCGGATTGCACGGCCGTCCAACTTGAATCGACGACCGATGAAGGTTCACGATGCCCCCCCATTGACAGCAACAACCAAAGTCCGATCCCAGGAGCACGAAGCTTCGAAGGTGCACCCCTTCGAAGTGACTTGGCGCGAGCGCGTTGCGGTGCTCGGCGGCGTGGGCGCGTTGCTTGTCTTCGGTTTCCTGCTTGGGAAGGAAATTGCCCCGCGAGAGACTCTCGAGGTCCTTGGCCTCTTGCCGGTTACCTTTGTCGCGGTAGGCAAGTTCTTGCCGCTCTGGGGAGTGAGTGGCCAGAGCAGCCTCGGCCCCTACGAACTTGGGCTGGTAATCTGGGGGCTCGACACACTAACCGTGGTGGTCTTTGTGTACTCCTTTGAGGCATTCTACAAACTGAGGCCGTTACGAAAGGCACTCGACAAGCTCTACACAAACATGAGCCTGGTCCTAAAAGTCTATCCTTCGATGAAGCGTGCTTCGGTGGTCGGCGTCTTCCTCTTCGTCCTATTCCCCGTATCAGGTACCGGAGCCTTGGGAGCATCGGTCATAGGTGCACTGTTGGGAATGGAACGTCGCGTCGTCATGGCGACGGTTAGCGCGGGAGGCCTTGTCGGTGGACTGCTGATGGCGGCGCTCGCCGACAACTCTGCGAATGCGCTCCTGAGTCTTAAGTCCGTGCAAAACAATCCGAGCAGCAAGTATTGGATCTCCGCAGGACTAATCTTGATACTGATGGCCATAGTGGTGCTCTTGGGGCGCGCATTTCGCCGCGCTCTCGAGCGTGCGAGTGCCGAGTAGGAGATACAGTTGCCACATGAAGAGCTGCTTTCTCGGTCGCACTGGAGTTCGCGTTTCACCGCTGTGCCTAGGCACCATCTCTTTTGGCAAATAGGCCGATGCGGAGACGAGCGCCAAGCTCTTTCACAAGGCACGTGAGGGCGGGATCAATGTCTTCGATACCGCGGATGTCTATAGCGATGGCGCGTCGGAGGAGATTCTCGGGGGGCTTATCGCAGACTGCCGCGATGAGGTGGTGGTGGCCAGCAAGTGCTACTTCCCGACGAGTGACGATAGCAATGCCCGGGGTCTCTCCCGCTATCACATCGTTCGCGCAGTAGAGGCAAGTCTAAAGAGATTGGGGACTGAGTACATCGACGCCTATATACATGCACCGCCACGATGATGTGGCGTCGGTGGAGGAGGCTTGGCGAGCCGTCGATGATTTGGTGCGTGCGGGCAAGATTCTCTATCCGGCTATTAGCAACTTCTCTGCGTGGCAGGGCATGAAGGCCGCAGCGCTATGCGAATCCAAGGGTGCGCCCCGACAATCGGCGCCTTCTCGACAATAGGATGTACGGATTTCGCTACTCCGCCCCTCACTACTTCAAACTCGCAGGAGACTTCAGCGAGTTGGCGGCTAGTCACGGTCATGAACCGTCAGCGTTGGCAATAGCCTGGGTGGCGGCACATCCGTCGGTGACCGCACCCGTTGTGGGAACCCGATCAGTTTCCCACCTCGAAATCGCTCTCTCTTCTCTAGAGATAGAACTGGAGTATGACTCAGAGTTATACCGGGAGATATGTGCTCTCTCGGTATCGCCACCACCGGCAACGGATAGGAACGAGGAAACGTCGTTCCATCGAAACGATCGCCCCGACTTTGAAGAGATTGTTGCGCAATGTGCCGTCCGGGGTGCGAGCCACTTTAGTCTCTACTAGGCCGACGTTGCGAATGGTGGCCGTCAAGACTTGAGCCGCCATCGAAAACCAGAGCCTAAGAGCATTGCAGCGAAATGTGTGACAGCTCGCTCGGTCTCCAAATAGATCGAGCTGTACATGCTTGATGCGATTATCCATCTCTCCGCGAGTACAGTAGAACTCTTCGTAGACGTAGCGTTTCTCAAATTCCCTGGGATGAGAGTGAGGTCACGACAAAACGAGGGTTCGCTCCTTTCGATAGATGCTCGGCTTTGCTGATCACTCGGCGCGTGCAACTCCATGTCTTTTGTGTCCGATGACGAATCTCTTTGAATGCTCGTGACGCATCGCCGGCTCGCAAATGCTCACGGCGAGCCCGCTCGGCGGGCTTTGCAAGCATGGATTTGAGTCGCGGATTCTTCGCCAGGCCGATTACATAATCCACGCCATTGGTGCCCTCACACCAGCAAAGCAGCTCGTCTCTGTAAAAGCCGCTGTCTGCACGGACGATGATGTGCGTATTCGGCCAGACACTTCGGAGTTTTGTGATGATCCGATCACAGATCTCCTTCGCGCCCTTGGCTGCATCGATATTGGCTGAAGATCCAATGCGCTGCGTCCGCCATGATTTCGGGTTTGCGCGCGCCCTTGGAACTCTGAGGACCGAGAATCATACGAATTGCTGCGGTATCGATCGCAGTCTTTGGCCAGAGTGCATTTACCGCCACGCCCTTGTCCTTGAACTCACCTGCCATTCCCAACACGCACATGCTCATTCCGAATTTTGCCATGGTGTAGGCGACGTGTGGTGCGAACCATCGGGTCTCCATATTGAGAGGAGGCGAGAGATTCAGGATGTGCGGATTGTCTGCCTTTGGTAGATGAGGCATAGCAGACTTGTGAGCACATAAAGGTGCCGCGGGTATTAACCTCGTGCATGAGGTCGAAGCGCTTCATGGGTGTGTGCAGCGTGCTGGTGAGCGAAATTGCACTAGCGTTATTCACCAAGATGTCGATGCCGCCAAATGTTTGGGCGGCCTTTTCGACCCCCGCCTTAACTTGATCCTCGAATCGAATGTCGACAATGCAGGGAAGGGCCTTGCCACCCGCCGCTTCGACTTCCTCGGCTGCGCTGTAAACCGCGCCTGGCAGTTTGGGATGAGGCTCTGCGGTCTTGGCCGCAATCACCACATTCGCGCCATCTCGGGCGGCACGCAATGCGATGGCTTTGCCAATTCCGCGACTGGCTCCCGAGACGAATAGGGTCTTTCTGCTAAGCGTGGACATAGGACCAGCCTAGCACTTGCTAGGTCCCCTCCTACCACTGGCACCACCAGACGCCTCCTATACCGCGTCGCTGTGGGAAGACAGCGGCGGCGGCTTTGGCAGCGAGAGCGCTACTGCGGGCAGGCGCCAGAGGTGAGAGCGCCGAGCAGTTCATGCTCACCGTCTTCGACCTCGGAGCCCAAGAGACACTGTCCTTCGAGCACTGCGATGTCGTCGGTACCCGCCCCGGAGCTGAGGCGAATTGAGCCACCCTGCGCCATGATGCCGCCTTCATCGAGGCCTTCCACGAGCTGCGCGCCGCTTTCGACTTCGAAGGAGTAGGTCTCGCCCAGGAAGTAGCCTGGGACGTCTTCACCCGCATCGGCGAGTGGTGTGAGGTCGACGCCTAGCTCGAGGGAGAACCCCGGACCGAAGTGGAAGCTCGGTAGTGCAGCATCTATACCGGGGGCAATGGTGAGGCTGAAGTGACGGCCTGCATCCGCATTTAGATCCACGGAGAAGAGAGTTGTATCGTCGAGCTTGATCGCGGATTGCCCGCCGCCAAGTCCAACATTGTCGATCGTGATTCCGCCCTCACTACCCTCTGTGAGAAGCATGGCCGCCGAGAGACCTTGCCAGTCGATAGCGAGCAGGCCATTGAGAGTGGACTCTTCATCAAAGGCCGACATCGGCATCGAAAACCGGGTGCGTCCTAGAGCGAGAAGGGCGCTGAGTTCTTGCTGGGTGCCATTGATGCGAACATCGACGAGTGGGTCGGCCGTTTCGCTGGAGAAGCTCAGGGCGCCCGTGCCGGGCAGGCTGGCCACAATGTTCAGGCTCTCTCGAATGGAAAGGGCGACTGAGACATATTCTGGACCGTGCACGGTCAGTTTCGCAGCGGCGATACCTTCCATGACCTCGGGCAATTCAAAGTCCTCGCCTGCAACGCGTGCAAGATGCTCGGCTGCTGCCTTTGCTTCGGAAAGATCTGTTGCAATGGCGACACTATCCTCGCGAAGTTCGAGAGTGAGGGGCGCAGATCTTTGCGGGCCGACTAGCAAACTCAAATCCAACCCGTTGCCAGCCGCTTCCGCATGGATTCGTGGTTCGACTTGCGTTACCGAGTCGATGCAGTCTTGGTCAACCTGGGTTTCAAAACCGTCAGGACTAGTCTCATCGAGGATTTCGATGTCTGGGCAGAGAAGCTGCGCTGGGATTCGGTAGTCACCATTGCCTTCATAGTTGGTGTCATTGAAGAGTTCAGTTTCCAGTAGGTCGGCAATTTCTTGCCCGGAGAGCTCGTCTTCGTCTCCATCAGCTGCTGGAAGTGGTTCTAGTTCGTCCTCATAGGAGAGCCCCAAAACGGAGGTAATGCCATCGAGGCTCTCGCCAAGGCCGCTGGCATTCTCGCTATGCGCGAGAAAGGCCATGGCACTTGCGCTCGACTCGATGAGACCGGGTAGGGTGCTGTGCAGTCGCTGCTGGACCGTGCTGGGAGCCGCGCCATTCGAACCGGAATCGCAGGCGACCAATCCGAGGGAAAGGGGCACAGCGAGGAGAGAGCGAGTTAGAATGAGTGATGTAGGCTTTAGTCGAGGCATATGCCGCCTGCCACAGCAAACGGCGTGCCTGACGGGAAGTTCCCGCAATTGGGCTATCTACAGCTTGACTCCACCACCTATGTGAAGCTTGGTTCACGAGGCAGCGACGCTCACAGAGCCAGTACCGTGGCAGTGATGTCAAAGTAGTTGGCAGACCGTGGAATCGGCACGTGGCGCCGCGAGCGTCTAGAGCAGTCGAGTCAACTCGCTCGGCATCACTGTTCTAGGACAATTCGTCGAGATACCAGGCCGCGGTCTCGCGCATCCCCGAAGTGATGTCGTGAGTGAATTCGTAGCCGAGCAGGCGCTCGATCTTGGCAACGTCGGCCTGACTGTGGGCGACATCTCCGGCTCGCGGGTCGGTAAAAATGGCTTCCCAGTCTGCAACTTGCGGGTGCCGCATTGCTACGGCATCGCGAATCACTTGGTAGAGTTCTTTGAGATCCGTATTGCCGTTGCAGCCCACGTTGTAAACTTGGTTTGTGGCTTCGGCACTCTGCGTCGTTGCTGCCAGCAAATTGGCTTGCACGACATTGTCGACGTAGCAGAAGTCGCGACTGTTTGTGCCATCGCCAAAGACCTTGCACTTCTCTCCGTCGATAAGCGCACCCAACCATCGGGGAATCACTGCGGCGTAGGCGCCCTTGGGATCTTGCCGCCGCCCGAACACATTGAAGTAGCGCATGCCAATAACTTGCAGGCCGTAGTTGTCTTGAAAGACGCCGGCGTAGAGCTCGTCGACACGCTTGGTGATGGCGTAGGGGGAGAGCTGTTTGCCAATATTTGCTTCGACCTTGGGTAGATCTGGGTGGTCGCCGTAGACCGAACTCGAGCTCGCGTAGACAAAGCGCTTCGCTTTGGCGTCTCGAGCCGCGATGAGCATATTGAGAAAGCCGTTGACGTTGGAGTCGTGCGAGCTTAGTGGATCGCCGATGGAACGTGGAACCGACCCGAGCGCTGCTTGGTGCAGAACATAGTCGGTAGCGTCGCAAGCCTTGGCACAGTCTTCTGGATTACGGATATCGCCTTCGATGAAGGTGAAGCGAGCAGCTGCTTCTTCACCAACGATGGCGCGAACCTTGTCTAGATTGTGCCTATGCCCGGTTGAGAAGTTGTCTAGGCCCACGACCTCTTGCCCGAGGCCTAGGAGTTGTTCGCAGAGCGCCGAGCCTATGAAGCCGGCAACGCCAGTGACGACCCAGCGCTTCGGAGCGCCGGCAAGTTCGGTTTTAAGGTCGGTGAAACGGCTCAAGCTAGAGGCTCCAGTAGTTGTAGTCTGCAAAGTCGCTGGGCTCGAGCATCGACTTCACGTCCACACAGACGGCGCCCTTGGCCATAAGCTCTTTGAGCGCCGTAGGCCCATCCTTGAGATAGGCATCGTGGCCGACGGCGAGGATGAGAGCATCGAGTTCTCCCATATCCGCCCACTCGGAGAGTCGGATGCCGTACTCCTCGAAGGCTTCATCTTTGTCGGCCATCGCGTCGTGAATGAGTGGATTGATGCCGAACTCTCTAAGCTCGGCGACGACGTCTGGGACGCGGCTGTTTCGAAGATCTGGCACGTTCTCTTTGAACGTTAGGCCGAGGATGCCGACCCGAGCGCGCCGAAGTGGGACGTCGCTCTTCGACATCATTTTCATGGTTCGCTGCGCGACGTACGCGCCAACGCCATTGTTGATGCTGCGGCCGGAGAGAATCACTTGCGGCTGGTAGCCGAGTTGCTCGGCCTTGGCTGTTAGGTAGTAAGGGTCGACACCGATGCAGTGACCGCCGACAAGACCGGGGCCAAATTTGAGGAAGTTCCATTTCGTGCCTGCAGCTTCGAGTACATCCTTGGTGCGGATGCCAACGAGGTCGAATATGAGGGCAAGCTCGTTCATCAAGGCGATGTTTACGTCGCGTTGAGTGTTCTCGATGACCTTGGCGGCCTCGGCAACCTTGATGGTGGCCGCTCTGTGAACGCCAGCGTCGACGACTGATTCGTATACCTTGGCGACGCGCTCAAGCGTGGCATCGTCCTGTCCGGCGACGACTTTGATGATTGTCTCGAACGTATGAACTTTGTCGCCCGGGTTGATTCGCTCTGGTGAGTAGCCAAGGAAGATGTCTTCGCCGCACTTGAGGCCAGAGCCTGCTTCGAGGATTGGACCACAGACATCTTCGGTGACGCCCGGGTAGACAGTGGATTCGTAGACGATGACTGCGCCCTTGGTAAGGGCCTTGGCAACGGTCCGGGAGGCTGCTTCGACCGGCGTTAGGTCGGGGCGTTTGTCGATGTCGATGGGGGTCGGGACGGCGACGATATAGAAGCTTCGACCTTTGATGTCTTCGATCTTGTTGGTGAACGTCATGTTCGACGCTTGTAGGTCTGCGTCTTCGACCTCATTGGTGCGGTCGTGGCCGGCTCGCAGCTCGTCAATGCGGCTCTGATTGATATCGAAGCCGATGCAGTCGTACTTCTTGGCCATGGCGATCGCTACAGGCAGCCCCACGTAACCGAGACCGATGACCACCATTGTTTCTCCTTGCGAGTCTGCCACGAGGCCGAAAGCAGAACACAGCTGCTCTCGGCCTTCAAACGCTAGCCCGGTCCAAATTGGCTATACATAGGGTCGGTCGTACCAGGACTCCTGCTCGCTTTCTCCGTGATTTCTAGGGCATGCAGCAGATGGTGGTGGCTCCGGTGCCTACGGCGCTGCCAGCGACCTCTGCGCTGCCTGCGGGTTGGCAAGAGTGAGCGTTCGTGTCGGGGACGTATCTGACTGTTGTGGCTAGAGCCGGCAAGGCTTGACACATATTGTCGTCGCCAAAGGCGCTCGAGGATTGCTCCAGTGTGGCGAGGGGGGCGAAGCAGGTTTCCTCGTCTGCGCCTCCCTTGTGGAGTTCAATCTTGCCTCCACATGTGCCGGTGGGCGCCTCGCATTCGCAGCTCCCGACATCGCACGCCCGATTGTCATCGAGCCCTGTGAATAGCAGGGTCTTCTCTGTGTAGCCGAAGTCGGCGGGGCAGTCGTGCTCGCCCTCTCGCACAATGCAGAGTCCCTCGCCAAAACCCTCGGGGCCAGCAGGGGCGCAGAGTTCGTCTTCCTCGCAGCCAGCCGAGACGAGTTTGGCCTCGCAGAGTATTGTTTGGTTCTCGAAGTTGCTGCTCAGGTTTCCCGCGACCTCTGGGGTTTCACAAGTGCCTCGGAGGATCTTGCCAAGCCGGGCTCGGAGAAAGTTCCCATCCTTCATGTTTGAGAGGATGCGTGTGCAAACGCCCGGGAAGAGGGTCTGATAGGTCTCTGTGCACGACCCACCAAGAACATCGCAGACATTCTGTTCACACGCTCCTTCGCTGGGGGATGTCCATTCTGTCACGAACCCGTTGCCGCAGGTGAGTGACGTCGGGCTATCGCATTCGCAATCGCACGAGCCGCTCAGGGCGATCTCCGAGCCGAAGAGGCCTACCTCTTCATCGAAGTCGCCAGCACAGCCAGCAAGGTCGTTGCCAGCGGCAGCCTCGGCTTTGGCGACCGGGCCAATCCAGCCATTTGGGGCGGTCTTGATGCACTGCCGCCCAGCATCACAGCTCTCGCCGGGATCGGCCGGCACGACTTCAGTTTCCTCGCCGGCGTCCGGTCCTGCCTCGGTGCGGCATTCGTTGGCCGATACGTCGCAGGATGCAGCCGTGCCGCACTGCTCGTTGGTTTCGCAGAACTCGGGATTGGGCGATTCGCAGGCAATGAGGGAGGCTGAGACAAGAGCAAGGAGGGGTGCATTAAGCCATGGTGTTTTCATAGAGAGTCCTTGTGACGTGAGGTTCGTCGGTCATATCGGCGTTGCGACTCTCAAGTTGCGTGGGCGAGAGATTCTTCCTCCGGCAGCCGAGGGGCTTCCGACCCCATCTGAGCAAACGCCGGACGCTTGGGCACGTGCGGAATTGCGGCGGCGTGTATAACTCCGCATTCACATCATGCAGAAACAACTCAGGAACATCGCCGAGGCCTCGTGGTTCGTAAATTCTGTAACCGTCGTCATCGTGATTGCCGGGGTGCTCGTAGGACTGGAGACGTATCCGGGGGTTGTCGAGAGACACCACAGTACGTTGGCAATTCTCGACCAGCTCGTGCTTTGGATTTTCGTCTTGGAAATCGTGGTCAAGATGGGGGCCGAGGGCAAAAAACCCTGGCGCTACTTCGGGGACGCATGGAACATCTTTGACTTCATCATCGTGGCAGCGGCCTTCCTACCTTTCGCTGGCAATGCAGTCACGGTCCTGCGCCTCTTGCGCCTCTTGCGTGTTCTCAAACTCGTTCGCGCCCTGCCCAAACTACAAGTGTTGGTCGGCGCTCTGCTCAAGTCCATTCCCTCCATGGGCTATGTGAGCGTGCTCCTGCTCTTGCTCTTCTACATCTACGCGGTCGCCGCAGTCTTTCTCTTTGCTGGCAACGATCCGGTTCACTTCGAGAATCTGCAGATGTCCATGCTCAGCTTGTTTCGAGTTGTGACCCTCGAGGACTGGACCGACATCATGTACATCAACATGTACGGATGTGATGCCTATGGCTACGACGCCAGTATGCCGTGCACCAGCCCGGAAGCCAATCCGGTGATGGCGGCCCTCTTCTTCGTGAGCTTCGTGTTGGTGGGAACGATGGTCTTTCTCAATCTCTTCATCGGCGTCATCATGAACGGAATGGATGAGGCACACGCGGAGGCCGAGGCGGAAGAGCGCGCAGCGGCCGCGCGTGAGGGGCACGCGTCTAGCTCTCTCGACGATCTCAAGACTCTAGAAGAAGAGCTTGGCGACGTGCAGAAAGCTATCGGAGCTCTGCACAGACGGATGCAGCGAGAAGGAGAGTCGAGCTAGAGGCCTGTGGGTGGTCCGAAACGCGTAGCTCACCGCCGGGCCGTTCTCCGCGCAGCGCTCGGCTGGTTTGTGCTTTGCCTAGTAGGGCATCTCGCATCACCGCCGCCGACGACGAATAATGGGCCCGGGCCCATCGTGCGTCTTATGCGCGCTCCTTTGCCCTCTCCTCTTGGTTGGGCTGCACAGCACTACTGGCTAGCCACCAGAAATAGGCGCGAACTGGTGCGCTGGGAGGTTTGGCAAGATGCGGACCAGGGCGGTAAGTCATGGGGGCATGTGCATCGCAACTTCATGCCGTGGAATTCCGGAGTTGGCGGCGGTCCCGCCGAACTTGTCAAGGAATGGCGCGGCAGTGGTGCCCAGCGATTCTCCACCTGCATTGAGGAGCGCGGCCCAGTGTATCGCGATCGCGAACTGTACCGGGCGTGGCCTGGGCCCAATAGCAATACCTTCGTGGACGCGATGCTGCGCGAGTGCGGTTTGACGTGGACGCTCGATGGTAGTGGTGTTGGCAAGGACTATCGCGGGCTGCTTGGTGTTTCTCTTACATCCGGCGGGACGGGCGTTCAGGTTGAAACGCCGGTTCTTGGTCTTCTTCTCGGTCTTCTTCTCGGGATCGACGAGGGTGTGCAGGTGCACGTGCTCGCGCTAACTCTTGGTATCGATGTGTGGCCGCCAGCCATCGTCCACCCCGTTGGGGATGGACGCTTTGGCTTCGCCGACGCTGATCTCTCCACTGATTTGCTTGGAGTTGCTGCCCTGATTGACCGTGACAGGGCCTACCTATGCGAGAGGGAAATTGGGCAGGAGAAGGTACGAGCCGACTTCTGAGTAGCTGGGGGTAGCTGTCCAAGGAGCCAGGCACGTGGTCTAGACCGCCGAGCGTAAACAATGATCGGTCTGATGGTCCTGCTTTCCCGATTGCAGCGTTACTCATTTCGCTATTTGCCCCGGAAGAATCCTCATTCGCGCCTTGCACTCGAAAAATCAGAACTCACCATCCTCGGTCATTCTTTTCGCTCGACGGTCTAGGATGTTGGTGTCAACGTCTATCTGTTCGCCGTTGTTGGCGTTGTAGTACTCCCTGGTGACTGCGAGAACTTTGGGGCGCTGGGGTACGTCAACCGTCACTGGCTTGCCCAAGACCTCGCCATCAGGATGCGAGACGACTCCGTAAGTGAACCTATCGTAGGGAGTGGTGTGAAATACCACCAAGTCTTCGCCGTAGCTCGCGACGTCGGTGATTTTCTGAGAGATGCTGGTTGTCGTAGAAATGCTAGCCGAGAGTTCGATTTCAGCGCTGACTTCAGCCTAGGCTTTTTGCACGGTCACTGTGGCGAAGACAAAACCCGCTTGCACCTCCTCCTCTATGCCAATCAGGATGCCCGCCCTCGTCGCGACAGTCATTCCCGTGGTGACGGAACCGCCGACTGAGGTGCCGAAGCCCGTACTGCACGCGTCGGTGTTTTGGCCGATGCCCTCGGCACAAGGTGGCGCTGCGACAACCGCAATCAGACGGTTGTCGGCAAAGTAGACGGTGTGTTCTTCATAGACGGTAGGGCCTGGCTCCCCCATCTTGGGTGGCACTTCCGGGTCTGGGGCGGGAACGTCCGCGCCGTAGCGCACGACGACGCTATCGTGGTCGACGTTGACCGGGACAAGGATCGCTTCGACGTCGTAGGTACCCGGGAAGGGGGCCTGGGTATCGATGATTTCGAAGTGGTTTCTGAGCGATTCGAGTTCGCCGCTATCCGGGTTGTAGTGCGGATGCTCGACACAGCCTCGAACCTCCACCGAGCCATCGAGCCCGAGGACTCGGCGTCATCGAGAACCCACAGCTTGCCGCGCCTCGTTCGCAACGACTGTGATGTCGCCACTGCCAATCGTTGACGGATCGAGCTCTTGGGCAAATGAGATACCGAGTGTGTGGTTCAGGGGAATTCCTGTCTCACCGTCGCCGGGATTGGTCACGTCGACTTCTAGGAAGGAGTCGACTTGCGCATCTGGCTTGCCGTCTGAGCCGCCATAGGCTGCACAGAGAATTGCGAGGGCACTAAGGATCGGAAGGACGACTTTCTTGGTCTGCATGGGGGGCTCCGTTGCAAAGGGATGAAAGTGTCGCTGTGCGCTCCAGACCTGTGTTGCTAGCCGGGGGCCCGCTCTCAGGGCATTTGAGTCATCATTCTGCGCACGAAGTGCCTGAGTGGCAGCAAATCACGTTCGAAGTTCCAGACCGTCACACGCGCTTCGAGCGGTTTGAAGTACGCCGAAGACGCGATGCTCGGAGCGACGGTGTCGCGCCTACTTGCGCTTCTTTGATCGGCGTTTGCCGGCCGCGGGCCGACCGTGTTTCGGTGGAAGACCCGTGTGCTGCGTGCGGGCACCACCTCGTTTGGGGCCGGGGCGCCCTGGTGCTGGGCTGCGTTTGCCGCGGGCGCCTTCTTGCCGGACTCGAGGTTGGTGCAAGGGTATTAGCTGCTCGCTTCCTCCGCCGATCAGATCCTCTCGCCCCATGTCGCGGAGCGCATCGCGCAGCAGGGGCCAGTTGTTTGGATCGTGGTAGCGCAGGAAGGCCTTGTGCAACGTGCGCTTGTTCTGACCCTTGGGAACCACTATTGCCTCGTTCGCTTTGAGCGACTTTAGTGGGTTCTTCTCTGTGTGATACATGGTCGTCGCTGTGGCCATCGGGGCAGGTAAGTAGGTTTGCACCTGATCCGCCTTGAAACCATGGCGCTTGAGCCAGAGCGAGAGCTCGAGCATGTCTTCGTCGGTTGTGCCTGGGTGGGCAGCGATAAAGTACGGAATCAGGTACTGATCCTTGCCGGCTTGCTTGGAGAACTTCTCAAAAAGCCGCTCGAATCTGTCGTAGGTGTCGATGCCGGGCTTCATCATTTTCGTGAGCGGGCCCTCTCGGGTGTGCTCGGGCGCGATCTTCAAATAGCCGCCCACGTGGTGCTGAACCAGCTCTTTGACGTACTCCGGGGATTCCACCGCTAGGTCATAGCGAACTCCGGATGCGATGAATACCCGTTTGATGCCCCTGCTTGAGCGAGCCTTGCGATAGAGGTCAACAAGCGAGGAATGATCTGTCTTGAGATTCGAACAGATTCCCGGATACACGCAGGAGGGGCGACGGCATGCAGCTTCAACCTCGCGGCTCTTGCAGCCGAGCCTGTACATATTCGCGGTTGGGCCGCCAATGTCGGATACGACACCGGTGAAGCCTGGAATCGTCTCCGACATCTCTGAGATCTCGCGAAGAATCGACTTCTGTGAGCGGCTCTGAATGATGCGTCCCTCATGCTCGGAAATCGAGCAAAAGGTGCAGCCGCCAAAGCAACCTCGCATGATCGTCACCGAGCTCTTGATCATGTTGTACGCGGGGATGTCCGCCTTGTATGCCGGATGGGGCACGCGGGCGTAGGGCAGCTCGTAGACCCCGTCCATGTCTGCGCTGGTGAGCGGAATCGGGGGGGGATTGATCCACAGAAGCCGACCGTCGTGCTCTTGCACCATGGCGCGCGCGTTACCCGGGTTGGCCTCCAGGTGAACGATGCGAGAGGCGTGGGCGTAGAGCTGCTTGTCGGAGGATACGTCGGCGAAGCTCGGCAGTTCGATGACCTGTCGCTCGCAGGGAATTGCATTCTCGTGCTTGCGTCTGAGGCCTACGATTCCGGGCGAGTTTATCGTCTTGGAATCGACGCTGTGATAACCATCTGGAATCTCCTTGGCGGCGAAGGCGGTGCCTCGAATATCACGAATCTCGCGAATGGGCTCGCCGCCGTCTAGACGACGAGTGAGCTCGACGATGGCTCTCTCGGCGTTTCCGAAAAGTAGGATGTCGGCTTTGGCGTCGAAGAGGATCGAGCGACGTACTTTGTTTGACCAGTAGTCGAAATGGGCTAGGCGGCGCAGGCTTGCCTCGATACCGCCAATGACAATGCCGACGCCTTTGAATCCTTGCCGGCACCGATTCGAGTAGATGAGTACGGAGCGATCAGGGCGTGAGCCGCCTTCGCCGCCTGGGGTATAGGCATCGTCGTTGCGGACCTTGTGGTCGCTTGTGTAGCGATTGACCATCGAGTCCATGTTGCCGCCCGTGACGCCGAAGAAGAGCCTGGGCCGCCCAAGCGCTTTGAACGCCTCGCTATCGTCCCACGCGGGTTGGGCGATGATGCCGACTCGGTAGCCCTGAGCCTCCAAGACTCGGCCGATGAGTGCCATGCCGAAGCTCGGGTGATCAACGTAGGCGTCGCCGGTAACAATGATGACGTCGCACTCATCCCAGCCAAGCTCACGCATCTCGCGGCGGGTGCTGGGGAGAAACGGAGCCGGGGTTTGCTCGGAACGCACCTTGGCCCCCGCGAAGATGCTGCTTCGCGGATCGAGCATTCCGTGGGTTACCAGGGCCGACACGCGGGACTAGTACCATATAGACAAGTCTGCGGGCGTGGAATTGAGACCGCGCGCGTGGCAAGCTGCGTGGGTGGCTACAGAAGGGCGCACATTTGCAAGTGTCTCAAGGGTGCATTCGCGCCTGCGCAAGCTCCTGCAACCCGCACTCGACGCAAAGCCGTTTTGGATTCGCGCCGAGCTCTCCTCCGTAAGTGGAAGCGGTGGCAGGTTGTATTGCGACCTCGTTGAACTCAAGGATGGTCGAGTCGTCGCCAAGTTGCGCTGCACCATTTGGCCTAGAGAACTCAAGCTCATACGCCAGCGCCTGGCCGATGCTCGCCTTGATGACTTACTCGATGACGGCAACGAGGTCGGGCTGCGATGTCACATCCAGTATCACGATCTCTATGGCATGTCGGTTACGGCGGTGGATGTCGACCCTGCCGAATCTCTGGGAGCACTGGAGCGCAAGCGCATTGAAATAGTAGAACGGCTCCGCAAAGAGAAGCTCCTTGAGAAAAACTCTAGACATTCGGTGCCGGCATTGCCCAGGCGGATCGGCCTGGTTGCCAGCCGAGATACCGCGGGTTACAAGGACTTCGTAACGACCATCGCTGCAAGCGGCTACGCAATCACCATATTTGCGGCTGACGCCAGGGTTGAGGGCGATTCCACCGAGTCTTCGGTTCTAAGGGCCTTGGGCCAACTCGAAAAACTCGATTTGGATCTCGTAGTACTCCTCCGGGGAGGCGGCTCGCGAGTGAGCCTCTCGTACATGGACAACGAAGCTATCGCGCGGGCCATCGCCGACTACAAGTATCCGGTTTGGACCGCAATCGGGCACGAAATCGATACCAGCGTTCTCGATGCGGTGGCTCATACCTCATTCAAGACGCCCACAGCGGTCGGTGAGAATCTCGTGACGCGCTACTCCCAGGCAGATGAGAAGCTGCAGAGCGCGCGGCGAGACCTCCGTCGTTTGGTGCAGTTGCGTCTGCGGCCGGAGCGCGACCGAATCGACGGTTCGGGGGAGTTGCTCGTTAGCTTCACTCGCCGGGTGCTCCGAGAGAGAAAGGCCGAGAGCCAGAGTCATGCACATCGATTTAGACTCCTTGTGCAAAAGCGCTTGTCTACAGAGGACGGCCGGCTTCGTCGGTCCAAGATGGAGCTAGAGTCTCTGGCTCGCCAGTGCAGCTCCGTCGCCTTTCGCGCCCTTCTCGAGCATCGCAAGAGCTTGAACAAGACTGTGGGGCGCGCTCTTGCGAGCCGAGTCGACACCAAAGACAGGCTTGTGGAGCGACTGCTCTCACCGGTTGTCTTCAATCGCCTTCGCAGCGAGGGACAGCGCACAGCGGCCTGGAAACAAATTTTGCGGGCCGCGGACCCGGCGCGCAACTTGGAGCGGGGCTATGCCTTGGTGTACGACTCCGAAGGCACGCTCCTGCGATCGATTCACTCGGTCGCCAAAGGGCAGGCGATTCGAACAGAGCTTGCCGACGGCACGGTGCAGAGCAGCGTAGATTCAGTTATGGAGAAAGCGGATGAGTAAGAAAGAACTAAGCTACGAAGAGAAGGTCGCCGAACTCGAGGACATCTTGCGACGCCTCGACGATGCGGAGACTCCCATAGATACCCTTGCCAAGGATGTGAAGAAGGGCGCTGGGCTCATCAAAGAGCTTGATCACAAGTTGCGCGACGTCGAAGCACAGGTGCGGGACGTATTCGCAGATCTGGAAAGCGAAGAAGACTAAGAACTCTTCCGCCCGAGCGTCATCAGGCTGCCCTCGCTCTGCTTCCAGTCGGGCGAACTCTGGGCGTTGTCGGTCGGAAAGAGTCGAGATTGCTCGACGACTTCTAGCCCAGCTCGCGCGAAGCCTTCGCGCCACTGGTCGGCTGACCAGAGAGTCATCGCAACGCCGGTGTCTTCTGGCCAGCTGTGGCTCGCTGCATTCTCTTGGTAGTAGTCGACGACGCAAGTGAAGAGACCACCAGGCTTTAGCAAACCCTGTACGGCGCTGAGGCCATCGTCAACGGAAGGGAAGTAGTAAAAGACTTCCATCGAGAAGACGGCGTCGAAGTGATTCTCTGGCAGAGTCTCACTTGGGAACTCACCTGCAAAGAAGTTCGCTCTTGGGGCCGAGTCGGCGCTCATTCGCCTTGCGAGGGCAATCATCTCGGGAGCCACGTCGATGCCCCAGACATCCTCCGCTCGGTCTTTGTTCGCAGCCCAGCGCACCGTGTAGCCGTTGCCGCAGCCGATATCGAGATAGTTCTGCCCCGGCCTTAACTCCAGCTTTTTGAACGCCTGAATGGCAGTGGGGCCGTGGCCCCGCTCCATTCCGTCGGCTCGGCCATTTTGTGCCCACGTATCAAAGATGGCTTGAACCTTGGCGACTTGCGACATGCGCCAACCTAAGCACTTCGTCGAGCCAGGGCGCAAGTAGGAGTGCTGCAGTGGCACACGTATCGCGGATCTGTGGCGCGTGGGCCACACCCGAACACCATGCTAGCGAGTTGCCGTCTGCTTCTCGAGCCGGGGTGTGCCAATCACTGGGAGGCAAGCAACCTTGTTCGGTCTATACTTATCGGCATGTTGGACCTACAAACGGCTCGCTTGCGACTTTCTCGCCCTGGTAGCGAGGATGCGGAGAGCATGGTCCTATACGCGACGCGGAATCGGGAGCATTTCGCTCCCTGGGAGCCGCTGCGGCAAGAGGCTTACTTCGAATCGGAGTTCTGGAGTGCCGAGATTGTCAGGCGTAGCAAACTCATGGCGGCCGGCCATTCGCTCTTTCTGATCCTGCGGGATCTTGACGACGGTGAGAATCGAGTCTTGGGACATATCACGTTCAACAACATCGTGCGTGGCGCATTTCAAGCCGCACACCTCGGCTACGCTCTCGATAGCGAGGCTGTAGGAAATGGCTATATGCGTGAAGCCTTGCGTGAGGCAATCGACCACGTGTTTGCTGATCTTGGCCTCCATCGCATCATGGCGAACTACATGCCGACGAACCATCGCAGCGCTTCGGTGCTCAAGGCGTTGGGCTTTGTTCCAGAGGGCTTCGCCCGCGACTACCTCTACTTGGCCGGCGCTTGGCAAGATCATGTGCTCACCGCGCTGACCAACACGAAATGGCAGTCTGCCTAGCGTTTGTTGGACGAGTGGTTGTGGTAGGCATGGATTCGCAGAACGCGATGCCGATGCTATGGGGCCTTCGGGCGAGGGGCTGGCGGGGTTGGTCCGTTACTTGCTCTAATCGGAGGAGTCTATGCGTCTCACTATTCTGAGCTTGTTGTGTTGGGGCGCCACAGCGTGTTTTGCTGGCGCTTTGCCGCCTTCCCGAAGCGACATCGGAACCACCATGGTGCTGCCGAGAGGAGAAATGCAGACGGGCATCCGGATGTCGGCTGGTGCGCACTTGGCCAGTGCCACTCTAAATGAGAAGCAGGATTACGACGTTGGGGTCGGCTACGTATATGAGCGCGTCGAGGAATCTGGTCGCGATATCACTCAGAAGATGTCTGCTCCGCCGGGAGGGCCGCGCACAAGCTATGGTGCCTACATTTCGGCCGCGAAAATCCTCTCAAACAATCTTCGGGAGAACCATCGCACGTGGCTGGGAGTTCGCGCGGAGTTTCTGAACACGGCAGACATCGATGGCGGCGACAGTGTGAGCCTTCTGGCGAGGGGCACCTGGGAAATATTCGGAGCTGGCGAGGGCGGTGGTGGGTTCTCTGATCCCTGCGGTGGGGGAGCTGGGTACGCCTATGGCACAAGTGCTATCGGCCTGTACTTGGAGGCTGGAGCCCGGCGCAGCCTAGAGAACGAAGCGTCGTTCGCCGCTACGGCAGGCCTCTCTGTTAGACTCCCTTCGCTAATTGGCTTCGTCTACAATCTCTGCGGCGACTGAAACTCCTTGTTCGGGATGCGAACGATCCAGATCGCAGTGCCTCGAAGAAGAATCAGTCTGGCTCGTTTGTGCCCCGTGTCGGCCTCTCTGGGGCTACACGTTCTTCATGTTGATCCCCTCGGCCCAGTCCCGGGGATTGTGCCCAAGCGTTTCGCAGTGAGTCGACGATTTCGTCGCGCAGGGGGTCGAGCAATTGAAACCCCTTGGGGCGCTGGCGACTGAGAAAGATCGTCGCGCACGGAGCTTCCCTAGCAATGCGGAGGACGAAATCTCCGAAGACCTTTCGCCCCCTTCCCACCGATTGCAGGCCGAGCACCATCAGGTCGTGTTCTTCCGCCTCCTCAATAATGGCCGCGGTGGCGTCCTTCGCTCGAATCACGTTGACCGTCGATATTCCCGGAACCTTGAGATCGGCGAGCTTGCTGATGTCGCGCCGAACCCGTTCGGCCTCAGCCTCGGTTGCCTCCGGGGAGAGCACGGTTACAAAGGTGACGTCTCGCTTGGAGGAGCGGCAAACACTGCTTAGGAGACGCGCGCGCAATTCGTGTTGATCGCCCAAGCCGCCTACCGGAACCAAGATCTTTTGGGTCGCGGCGAGAGTCCACTCGTCTTGTGTGCGCATGAACGCTACGTCCGCATCGACATCGTTTAGCAGCGATTCGAGCTCACTCTCGCGGATATGTTCGATGTCTCCGAGACCGAGCAATAGGGTTTGGCACTGGTGACCCTCGGCGACACGTCGAATCTCGTCCAGGGGGGCGCGAGCGAACGTTATGAGGGCCTCGGGAAGGTCTCCGCTTGCGTACGAGCTGCGCATGGCGTTGGTGATGACACTCTCGGTTGCCCGTAGGTCGATGGGCTCGCTCTCACCATTTCGCTCTTCGGGAATCGGCACAATACTGAGAAGCAAGACGCGCCAGACATTGCGAGCCAGGGCATTTGCGACTTCCGTCATGGCTTGCACGTGCTTTGGGTTGGCAATAGGCACGAGCACAAGTGGGCTGCGGCCGCGCATGCTCAGAATCGACGGGTCAAAGCCTTCGCTCGCAGCGTCTCCAATCTCGGCACGACGGGCGAAGAGAGACCAGTAGAGCATGACGCCGAGTGCCAACCAGAGCATGACGATGCCGGTTGCGTCGGGGGAGACGATGCCTTGGAAGACTGCGAGCCCCGTGCACGCCAAGCCACCGACGATGGGAACCATCGGGAACCAGGGCGTCCGATAGCAGTCACCGGTTGTGCCACCGCGTTTGCGTGCCAGGTATCCCGTGAAATGAGTGAGGGCAAAGGAGACCAAGAATATGAGGCTCGCCGCCGCGCCCGCATCGGTAAGGTTGGGAACCATGAAGACGATGGCGATGAGGGTGAGAGCTGTGGCGTAGATGGCGACAACGGGCGTCCGTCGTTCGATGTGCACATCACCTAGGACCGCGGGCAGGGTGCGATCTTGAGCCATGGCGAGGGCGATGCGAGAAGCGGCGAGCAGGTTGGCGTTTAGTGCGGAGAGGGTGGAGAGCAAGGCTGCGACCAATACGAGCCAGTAGCCGGCGGGCCCCATGAAACGCTCTGCTGCGAGCGGGATGACGCTTTCGGGGCGAGCGGCAGCCAACGCACTAATCGACTCGCCGGGGACGACGCCAACTGAGGCGACCATGAAGAGCAAGGGAAGATAGATTGCGAGAGCGCAGCCCAGTGAGAGGAACATGGCGCGCGGAATGGTGTAGCTCGGTCGTTTTACTTCGCCTCCAACGGCGGCGATGAGATCAAATCCCTGCAGAGCGATGAACGTGAAGCCCATAGCCATGAGTACGCCGCCGCTGCCTCCGTCGAAGAAAGGCGTGACGTTCGCGGTGGTAGTGCCGATGTCTTGCCTTAGCAGGGCAGCTAGGCCGGCGACGAGCAGGATTCCAAAGACGATCACCTTGCCCGTCGTGGCCCATCCCGCACCGCCACCGGTCTTGCGTGCCTGCGAGTAGGCATAGACCACAGTTGCGAGAGAAGCGAGAAGCAGACTGGTATGTCGACCGTGCAGCCAGTCGGGAGCAGAGCCAATGAGATCCCAGATGGAGTAGATGGAGAGCGACGCGAAGGAGGCGAATCCCAAGGCGTAGAGCACGCCAGCAACGATGTACGCAGACCACAGGATCCAGCCAGTAGCGAACGCCGCCCTTACCGAGAGAATGTTCTTGGCGAATGTATAGGCTCCGCCGTTCTCGGGAAAGGCGCTCGAGATCTCCGCGAAGCTCATGGCGGTGAGAAACGCGACCATGCCGTTTAGGGCAAATGCAACGATGGCCGAGGGGCCAGCGGTGGCGTACGCGACGCCGGCCAGTACGAAGATGCCGCCGCCAACAATCGCCCCGACGCCGATGCCCGTTGCTGCCCCAAGTCCGAGGGTGCGGCCATCGTCGCCGTCTGTGTCTATGGAATCGGAGATGGTGTACTTTGGGAGCGGTGGTTGCTTTGAACGGCAGCGGAACGCGCACTGCCGCCGAGTCTAGCACGGGCCCCGCAGATCTATGCTCCTAGATGCCACAGGCGTGGCGATCCTCGCTTGTGAAGGGGAGTGGGCAGTCTCCATCGCTGGGGGTGAGCGCTACAGTGATGAGGCTGTGTGCGCCTGCCAAGCTCTCCTGTGGATTCTGCCGACGAAATACCGGGAACAGGATGCTTATGCGAACCAACAACCTCTCCGAAGTCATTGGGTGCGGCAGGCTGGGCGCATCGAGGCGGGCAGGGCAGCTTGCGGCTGCATCTAGCGGTAAGGGCTCTGGCCGGTGACATCAAGAGGCGAGTGGCGAGTGGCGAG
>JAAEPE010000820.1 GCA_024222395.1 Myxococcales bacterium | reverse complement strand
GCCTTGCCCTCGACAACTTCCACCAGCTCGCCGAGAGCCCGCCTCTTGTTCGAGTCCTTGTCGCAAGAAACAACAGCCATGAGCGCAAGAAGAGAAACGCATGCAACGAAGAAAGTCCCTTGGTGCGTGCGCTGGCCTGCGTCTCTCAACGCCCGTGACCCCGACTCTGATCTCGCTTTCGGAGTTCCACATTCATAATGGTCACGCCATTTTCGTCGATGCGAATCTTGCGAGTCTGGGCCTTGAAGCGAGCGACGGAAATTGTAACTTCGTAATCACCTGGCGGCAGGTCGAGCTCAAAGCCGCCAGCGGCGTCCGTTTCTATGCTCTTGCCACCGGGCTCTACGGTGAGCTTGCCAGACAGCCCCTGGCCACGGAATGAGCGAACCTGGCCACGCAATTGCCCCGGAGGAAGAGTGGATTCGAGCTTGAGCTCGGTAGTGGAGCCTTCGAGGGAGATGGTGATGACAGACTCGCCATCTTCGTAGCCCTTTGCCGTGGCCTTCAACGTGGCGTCCCCGAGTGCCAAGTCTTCAAGGGAGAACCCGCCGTCCTCGCCGGTCGTGGCCGTGTGCTCTGTGCCTCCTGCATCGACGAGTACCAGATTCGCCCCCACGACAGGAGTGCCGCCAGAGGTAATGCGCCCACCAAGAGGCCCAGTGGTAATGGCCTCCGGTGTAGCCTCTACAGGTGGCGGGTCGACAGTGATGATTGCCCTAGCGGACTCATCCTGCCCGAATCGAAGTTGCAGGCCGGCGCGCACGTTCACACGTGGATCAAACGGCAAGAGCGTTTCTGAGACATCCTCTGTAAGAACTTTGCTTATTCGAAACTCTGCGGTGCCGAAGAGAGACCAGCCATTCGAAAGCTGATGCCTGGCTCCAATTGCCACCCTCATGGGCGAGGAGCGAAAACCGGGTGCACCACTACCGTGCAGCAAATCGAGACTCAACTCGGCCAACGCCTCTACCCGGCCGATTTCGTAGCTTGCCCCCGCGGCTGCGAGTACAGCGTTGTAGTCGCTCAGGCCCAGAGACATGCGGTCTGAGAGACTCAGAAGTTCGGGTTGCGAGACGGATGCGGCACTTCTATCTAGGCGATACCCCGCATTCGCGGACAGCTCCATCGGCAGATCGCGAGGTGCCCACGTAAGCGCAACGACCGCCTCTGCACTGAGAGCATCAAGCTCCAACGAGGGAGCGCCGCTGCCCGGTGCCCAAAGCCCGACTTGAATTCCAGCACTGAGTGTTGGGCCCAGGGTGTGGCGGAAGCGACCAATGAGACGCGGGTCACCGACCCAACCATCATCACGCTCCGCCTCCAGAAAGTGCTTGTCGTAGCGTCCGTCCATGCGCAGAGCCACGGCCAAATCCGCTGATAGCGCGTATGCAATGGCCACTCGGCCGGCGGCACGATGGTGGCTATCGCTGGCTTCCAAGGTCTTGCCGGTGAAGCCGTAAGACGAAGTCAGCGAAAGAGACACTCCCGCTGGCACCTCGTGAGCGCTGTCGGCGCGAAGGACGCCCGGCATTGCGTCATCACCAGCGCCTCCCCCAGGTGCAGCGACCGCGACGCTGCCTGCGTAACTCGCAGCATGAGACAGCAAGACCATTGCCAGGACACAGCCTATTGAGAGCCGAGGACGAGTCACAACAGCCTAATTCTAACCCACAATCGCAGAGAGATCACACAATCTGCCGGCAGGGACGGTTATTTCTGGTTGATCTTTAGGGGGATACGGAAGTGCACGGCGCCGTGTTGAGGCCCAAATCGGATCTTTCCCGCTACCGACTTGACGCAGGCACCCAAGGTTGTGGATGCGAATTGAGGTGGGGAGACAGCAACGCCAACGACGTTTCCCCTAGCATCAAGATCAAAATCTAACATCATCTGTGGAGTCCCAGAGATTTCGGCGGCGTGATCGCGGAGACACTTTGTGAGCTTCCGTCCCTGCGCGGTGACGTAGCAGCGATTCTTGGCTTCCGCGCTAGATTTCGATTCACAGCGGTGGACCTTGGGGCCTGCCTTCCTACTTTGTCGCGCATCGGCCTTGGCTATCGCCGGGGTGCTAGCCGCATCGGGGGGCGTCCCATTCTCCGCTCCTGCATCTTGTGAAACCAAGGGCACGCGA
Source organism: Myxococcales bacterium (assembly GCA_024222395.1). Taxonomy (GTDB): domain Bacteria; phylum Myxococcota_A; class Polyangia; order Haliangiales; family Haliangiaceae; genus NORP324. The sequence goes on along the minus strand of JAAEPE010000820.1, from coordinate 1,414 downwards.
GCAGCCGCAGGCCTTGTCGTTTCAACTTCGCCATTATCCGGGGACAGCTGCCCTTCGAAGACAATGCCCGCTGCAACTGGGGCCTGCTCGTTGTTGCGCAAGAGGAGCACTGCTGCAAGCCCAACAACTGCAAGCCCAACAACCGCCACAGCCCAGGCCATTCCGCTTCCGCGCTTGTGCGGCATCGGCACCAAGACATCCTCTGTGGATTCCTCGAAATCAACCCCGAGCGGGGAAACTGCCGCTCCCTCACCAGCAAAGCCCGAGGATGTGAGGTCATCTTGGAGCACTTGCGTCCTCTCATCCGTGGTCTTCGGAGGCTAGCGGGAGAAGGGGGCTACGTTTTCGAGATTCGGGGCGTACCAACGTGGGACACCAATACGCATCTTGATGGTCAGATGAAGCGCTCGGGATTAGCTGTGCGCAACCCGGTGCGCGGCGAGCAGGAAGGGGCGATTCCTGCCCACGTGCCGCCCTCCCACATCAAGCGATATGGACAGGTCGTTGAACAAAAGTTTACTGGGCGCCTCTACGTAAAGAAATGGATCGACAATCCAGGCTTCGTTGAGAATGGGGCCAAGCCCAACTAATTTGGTCTTGTCGTCGAGGGGCTTCTGCTCAGGCTCAGCATGTCGCACCTATGATGATCACGCTCTAGATTTGCGAGAAGGTGCCACTAAAGCTACCTGTGAGAAGACCTTGCTCGCACTCGTTGAAGTTGGCGAAGTTGGGTGGGTACTCATCGGAGTAACCAGCGACGGGAATGGATAGGGACACTGAGATTGTTTTTGCCTCCATGTCAATTTGTGTGATGTTGACGGATGCAGTTGGGTCTCTTTCGGTGAAGGCCACGATGCCCGCGCCCCTTCCCGCAAAGAAACTATCGAAGATGGAGGTAATGGTGTGAGGCGTAGCGGGCTCTGGATCCGAGAACGAGAGCACAAAGAACACATCATTGCTGGCTGCATATGTGGCCCAGGCTGCATCCGATTCGACATCAAAAAACGGACCATCGGCAATCACAATCGCGTTTAGATCAGTGCCATCCATGGAGACTGCGATCGGCGCGTCGATGGTGAAGTCGATCGGGCTCTGACAAGCGGTACCGGAGAGACTCAAACTGTCGCCGCCAGAAGACGCCGCATCCATATCGGCTCCATCGCCGCCGTCGTCCCCACCGGAGCAAGCTGCAATGAGTAGGAATGCCGCTGCGATTCTAGTACAGGTCATAATGAGACTATATCGTAATCGAACCTGAGTCGCATGAGGCTAGGGTTTGCCACAACCAAAAACGCACAGGATGACGGCCACCGCAGCGTTAACCGATAGCTTGGGCAGGTAATCCATCGCGACACGCTACTCCTCAAATTCACCGCATTCAAGCTCAGACAGTAAAGCCGAGGCGACTATCACT
>JAAEPE010000819.1 GCA_024222395.1 Myxococcales bacterium | reverse complement strand
TTAACTACCATCAAGCGAGGCGCAAAGGCTTGCCAATCGGTAGTGGCATCACCGAAGGAACCTGCAAATCTCTCGTCGCACAACGAGCGAAACGAGGTGGCCAACGCTGGCGACCACAAGGTCTATCTGCGGTCCTGTCGATTCGCGCCCTCAGGCGAGCAACCGATTTCAAGCTGCCTGGCAACACAGACCCGCTCCCCGCCTCGTAACCCTCGCAGAAAGCTAGGTCGGTTTCTGCTCCAGACCCATACCGTCCTTGGTTTGCGCAGAATGAGGGACGAGGGGGAATGAGGACGAGGGCAAGCAGAGAGCAAGACAACTTCATGCCCGAATGCTCACTTTAGATCCCTCACACTTGCTAGGGGCACGCGCCAACAGGGGCTGTTGGCTGTGCGACCACGGGTATCACTCGCCAGCCATCCCCTGACGCGTCAGAACTCCCCCCTATAGGTAAGAGCGTCTTACAAGCCCGGTGCGACTAGCATTGAGTACTGGAACTTCAAACGAGGAGAGCGCCTTCGTGGCGCAAGAGCCATAGCTTCATCTCGAGTCCACCCCCATACCCGGTTAGAGAGCCGTTCTTGCCAATCACACGATGACAGGGCACGAGGATTCCAAGTGGGTTCTTTCCATTGGCTGCCCCAACGGCACGTACGGCTTTGGGTTTGCCAATAGCCTTCGCGATATCGGCGTAGGACCGACTCTCGCCAAAGGGAATCTTCAATAGCTCGCACCAGACAGCGTTCTGAAAGTCGGTGCCGCCCATCTCAATCGGCGTAGCAAAGCTCTGCGCTTCGCCGTCAAAGTACGCTACGAGTTCGCGAACCGCTTGATCGAGTATTGGGTGCTCGGTGACCACCGCCGCGGCCTCCCATTGGTCACTCTCCGGTCTAGAGGAGACAGCGACAAGAGCCTCGCTCGTTGACACGCAGCGCAGCTGTCCAAACGGTGCCGATAGTTTCTTCTGGAAGTAGGTCATAAGAGCAGATCTAGATCGAATGCGGTTGCCACGGATGCTTAGCACCATATGCACGCCGTGGGCTCAAGACTGCGCTTCGGGCCTCTTGTCAAAGGACCAATACGCCCGTCGCAAGTACGCGAGTACCGCAAGTTTTTTGAATGGGGCCCGGAGCCCCATTGCCGGCTACGAAATGGGTTGGTAAATGTGTCTGAGGCGGGTGCGTTTCGCGCCATTCCCCAAGAATTACGGAGAGATGACTATGAGCCTGTACACAGCCTATCTAGCCCAAATCGAAGAGCGCAAAGCTCATGGACTGCACCCAAAGCCCATCGAAGACGCGGACTTCGTCGAAGTCTTGATTGAGCAAATCAGAGATGCTCAGCACGAGCATCGAGCAGACTCTCTTCACTACTTCATCTACAACATCCTGCCCGGCACAACGAGCGCCGCCAGCGCGAAGGCACGCTTTCTCAAAGCGATAATTCTCGGCACTCATGTGGTCGAGGAAATCAAGCCGGCCTTTGCGTTCGAGCTTCTCTCGCACATGAAAGGCGGGCCATCCGTCGAAGCTCTGCTCGACCTGGCTCTCGGCAGTGACGAGGCAAGGGCCCAGGACGCTGCAAAGGTTCTCAAGACACAGGTCTTCTTATACGAGGCCGACACCGATCGTCTGGAGGCTGCCCACAAGGATGGCAAAGCAATCGCCACGGATATCCTCGAGAGCTACGCGAAGGCCGAGTTCTTCACCGAGCTTCCACACCTCGATGAGACCGTCCAGGTCGTGACCTACGTGACTGCGATTGGTGACGTTTCCACCGACCTGCTCTCTCCGGGCAGTGATGCGCACTCGCGTTCGGATCGCGAGCGACATGGTCAGTGCCTCTTCGAGCACGACAAGGAAGCCCAGAACGTGCTCCTTGCTCTCAAAGAAAAACACCCAGACAAGCGTGTGATGCTGGTTTCCGACAAGGGGACCATGGGCGTCGGTTCCTCGCGGATGTCGGGTGTGAACAATGTGGCTCTGTGGACGGGCATCCAGTCCAGCCCCTACGTTCCGTTCATCAACATCGCCCCGGTTGTCGGTGGCACCAACGGAATCTCACCCATCTTCTTAACGACAGTCGGCGTCACAGGCGGTATCGGTCTAGATCTGAAGAACTGGGTCAAGAAGCTCGATGACAAAGGCGAAGTGATCCTCGATGAGGATGGCGAAGCCGTCCTCGAGCAGGTCTTCTCCATTGACACCGGCACGGTGCTCACCATCAACCTCAAAGAAAAGAAGCTCTACAACGAAGATGGCTCGAAAGAGCTTTCCGACATCGCTTCCGCTCTTACCCCGCAGAAACTCGAGTTCATTCGAGCACAAGGGTCGTACGCCGTGGTCTTTGGCAAGAAGCTCCAGAGCGCTGCGGCCGACATCCTCGGCATGGAGAAGCCAACGGTCTACGCGACCTCTAAGGAAATTTCTCACGACGGCCAAGGGCTCACTGCCGTCGAGAAGATCTTCAACAACAATGCTGTGGGCACGGCGCCAGGCAAAGTTCTGCACGCAGGATCCGACGTGCGGGTCAAGGTGAATATCGTCGGTTCGCAAGACACGACGGGGCTGATGACTTCGCAAGAACTCGAGATGATGGCTGCCACCGTCATCTCACCCACGGTGGATGGCTCGTACCAATCCGGTTGCCACACGGCTTCCGTTTGGGACATGAAGGCCAGAAACAACATCCCGAAGCTCATGGGCTTCATGAACAAGTTCGGCTTAATCACTGCGCGAAGCCCGGAGAAGAAATACCCTGCGATGACAGACGTCGTCCACAAGGTCCTCAACGACATCACGGTAGATGACTGGGACGTCACCATCGGTGGTGACTCTCACACCAGAATGTCCAAGGGCGTTGCATTCGGCGCCGACTCTGGAACCGTGGCACTCGCCTTGGCGACAGGCGAGGCAACAATGCCAATCCCGCAGTCTGTCAAAGTGACCTTCAAGGGCACGCTCAATGACCACATGGATTTCCGCGACGTCGTGCACGCCACCCAGGCTCAGATGCTGCACAAATTTGGAGAGAACGTCTTCCAGGGCAAGGTCATCGAGGTTCACATCGGAACCTTGCTTGCCGACCAGGCCTTCACCTTCACGGATTGGACCGCAGAGATGAAAGCAAAGGCGTCGATCTGCATTTCCCAGGCGGACACTCTTGCCGAGTCTCTGAAGATCGCCAAGAGTCGAATTCAAATCATGATCGACAAGGGCATGGACAATGAGAAGCAGCTTCTCAAAGGCCTCCGCAACAAAGCCGAGAGGCGAATTGCTGAGCTTGAGTCCGGTGAGAAGCCACCGCTCGCTCCTGATGCGAATGCCAAGTACTCGGCTGAATTCCTGGTGGATCTAGATCAGATTGTCGAACCGATGATCGCCGACCCTGATGTCGACAACGACGATCCATCCAAGCGCTACACCCATGACACCATCAGGCCCATCTCCTACTACGGTGGCGAGAAGAAGGTCGACCTTGGTTTCGTCGGCTCTTGCATGGTCCACAAAGGTGACATGCAGATCATCGCCCAGATGCTGAGGAACATAGAACGCCAGCAAGGAACCGTGACCTTCAAGGCACCCCTGGTTGTAGCCCCACCCACCTACAACATCGTGGATGAGCTAAAAGAAGAAGGCGATTGGGAAACCCTTCAGAAGTACTCTGGCTTCGAGTTCAACGACGTCACTCCCAAGGATGAAGCTCGTACCAAGTACGTGAACATCATGTACCTTGAGCGCCCCGGCTGTAACCTGTGTATGGGAAATCAAGAGAAGGCCGAAAAGGGCGATACCGTCATGGCAACATCGACCCGCCTCTTTCAAGGGCGCCTGGTTGGCGACAGTGATGAGAAGAAAGGAGAGTCCCTTCTTTCCTCAACACCAGTTGTCGTTCTCTCGACCATTCTCGGACGCACTCCAACTCTCGACGAGTACACCGCAGCAGTCGATGGCATCAAGCTCACCAGCTTTGCTCCACCGGTGAACTAGGGGCCTTGCGCGCTTCCAGCAGCTCGGGCTTGGGCTGCTGGAGCAGCCTTGAGCGGATGGAGTGCCGCTCGCCTTGCGCTCTGCAGGGTGAGCGCTTCTCTCTGAGCCGGCTAGAGAATTTCCGGGGGCCCTAGCGAGCGTACGGTGTCTTGGGTGATACAATAGGGTGTAACTCTGACTATGGCACTCTCAGCCTCGCAGGCTCCTACGAGGAGCCGAATCCTGGTGTGCAACGGTGAGATTGGCCCAATTTCTAGCGGCGTTGCCTCGACGTGCTTCGTTCTGCGCACCAGTGCCTTCTAGGCCCATGGAATGACTACGAAG
>JAAEPE010000818.1 GCA_024222395.1 Myxococcales bacterium | reverse complement strand
TTGGTGCATCGATGGCACATCGATTCGAGCCGCACGTTGCAGTGCGGGTGGGGGAAAGAATGCAGACCCAGACGAACCAGCGGATCACGCTCTGGGGCGCTCCAGAGGGGGATTGCGTACGAAAATCCATCTTCTGTGTGACGCTGACAGAAATCCGCTCCATTTCCATCTCAGTCCTGGCAAGCACACGACTCCACGATGCTCGACACCGTGTTGGAAGGTGCCGATGCTGAGCTTCATGACGAAGACGCCGTCGCCCTCGCGTGGCCACTGAAGCTCGCCGGTGATAAAGGATACCGCCAACTGGATCGACGACTACCTACTGGATGAGTTGGGCATCACCCCAGTGATTCCAAGCAAAACCAATGAAGCTCGCGACGTTAGACCGGTAACATTCGACAAGCGATCCTATCGCAGGCGAAGCATTGTCGAGTGCCTGATAGGTTGGCTCAAAGAGTCGCGACGCATCGCAACCAGATTTGAGAAGACCGCGATCAACTTTGGAGGCATGGTCAAGCTTGCCTTCATTCACCGCTATTTCAGGATCCCAGGCATTTGAAGGGAAACCGGACGGAGCCTAATTCGGGGAGCGCTTACGACGGCAATTATGCATTCAACATCTACCAGCTCACTTCGATCGCAAAGCCCAGCTGGTCGGACGAGGTACTATAGCGGCCAGCGTTCGATGCATCGCTACCAGCATCGAAGGGATTCACCGCCAGCGCAAGACTCGTACTCGCATCTACACTGCGATTTCGCTGCAGACGACGTGAATAGCCAAAGCTCAGCGAGTAATCCTCGTGTGCTGCCAAGAGCCCTAAAGCAAGTCTGTGACCACCAAGCTCAGCATAGGCCGGCATACGCCGATTCTCACCAGTGCCCGGCGAATGCCAGGCATAGCCAGCAGTGAGCCAGAGAAAGCCTCTGAGCGCCTCGTAGTCGATGGCTGTGCGAAGCGCCAGATGGGATCTGTCGCTGTGGAGGGTTGGGACGCTGACAATGTCTGCAACTGCGGAACTCTCGTCCTCGACAGAGAGCCCTCGCACGCGCCATGAGCCTGGTGACTCTTTCGCTAGCAAGTAGATATCGGCCTCGGCTTCCACAAATAGGCGATCACCTAGGTAGCGAAGCCCTGTGCGAACAATCGCGGCGTTTGGCATGTCTTGGGATATGGCGATATCGCTTGCCCGCGCCCGCGGGAACTCAGAAGAGTTCGTGCCTTCGAGGCGGACGTTAGAACCTTCGAGGCTCGGTCCAGAACGCATCTCTGTCGAAATGGCGAATTCAACTGGGATTTCGAGTGGGGCATAGAGAATACCCAGACTCGCAGAAGGGGAGAAGCGATCGCGTCCTTCGAGGGCAAGGTGCATATCCCGCTCGGCTCCTAGGAGTCGGTCACGTCCATCGAAACCCGCCCATATTCGCCTCTCCTCGCGGACCTCGATATCGCGAATGGCGAAAGACGCGCCAATACCCACGGAGTCGCCCAATCGCACAGCGCCGCCGGCAGCGACTTGTCTCCACGATTCTCTGTATGCGGTTCCGCCGTATCTGTGGGGGAATAGTCTCTCCACGTCTTCGGTCGGTTGGCCAAACGCCGGTGTGGCTAGCGCGGTCTCCGTCGCGCCGCTTCTGAGAAGTACTCCGAACACCCAAGTGCCTTCGTTTGTGCCGTGGTGCAAGGCTAGGGTTGGCTGGGCCTTGGGTGCTGCCCGGTTTCTGATGTTGGGCGCGCCTCTTGCCTCTGAGGAATACTCTAGGTCGTCATCGCCTATTCCCAAGCCGAGCTGCACTCGAGATTGGGCACGGCGCACCACACCAGCGGGATTGTGGACAAGGGCGAGACCACTGTCGCCCGATACAACACTCGCGCCGGCGCGCCCCACATTACGGGCATCGACCAGGTCGCTACCTTGCTCCTGCGCGGATACTAACTTGCCTCCCAAAGCTACGAGGCCAACAACGAGCGTCGGGCCGAGAGTTCGAGGGCGGAGCACGCCGAGACTATAGCGGGCTTTATCGTCGCCTACTACCTAGCCACATTCGTCACATTGGGTTGTGGCTTCCGTGCAGGAGACCTTGCTGCTATTGCATTTCTCGTCCACCTGTAGACGGCCACCGAAATCCGATGAATTCTGGCCACCAGGTCGAGAATCGCCAAGAACTCGCGCCTGGCGCTGAGCCGGTGGCACGATCTTAATCGCGGGGCAAAAGCTGGAGGCCCGAGCACCAACTCGGACCTCCAAAGTGCGATGGTAAAGACGTTGAAGCGTCTTTTCTCTAGATTGATCTGAAGCAGCGCACGAGTCCAGTTCTTTGCCGTCGGATTCTGCGATGGATACCGAGATTCCGCTCTATCAGCTCTCATGCAGTGCCTGCCGGGCGATTTTCTTCGTGTGCCGCCCCGACTACCGAG
>JAAEPE010000817.1 GCA_024222395.1 Myxococcales bacterium | reverse complement strand
TTTCTCTAGATTGATCTGAAGCAGCGCACGAGTCCAGTTCTTTGCCGTCGGATTCTGCGATGGATACCGAGATTCCGCTCTATCAGCTCTCATGCAGTGCCTGCCGGGCGATTTTCTTCGTGTGCCGCCCCGACTACCGAGGCCAGGAGTATTGCTCCGCGACGTGCCGTGCCGCAGCACAGCGAGAGCTTGCCAGAGCGGCGAACAAGCGGCATCAGCAAAGCGAAGAGGGGCGTTTGGATCAGAGAATCGACGAAATCTCAAATCGAGTGCAGACCCCTTGGTGGAGTGACTCCTCAAAGGCTCCGAAGTCTGCTACGGGCTTCTGTTGCTTGCGACGCTCAGCCATAAAGCTGAGCAAGTCAGATGATGACGCTCCCTCATCGTTGACTCTCGGTCCGGTTGTTCCACAAGCGAAAACAGTTAGGGAGAGAAGAGAGGCGAGATGTCTCATACAACGTACGACGTGCGCATATTGCGTGCCACTCCCCAAGTAGCTGTAGTTACACCGATGGCGTCCCCAGATGGCCAGAAACTGAGGCGGTCAGGCCGGGCCGATTAGCCCATGCTCGGGAGATAAAGACAACGGGTACACCCATCCACGCCGTAGCAGATCCCGATCGGATTTGGGATTTGACCAAGGCCCATCAACCGTCTTTCCAGACTAAGCCCGTTCTCATCCACTCTTCCCTGAAGCACATCGAAACCGCTTGCCGAAGTCTCGACACCCGCGTTGGAAATCGCGCAGCAGCCTGCAGGGCGCTCTGAGTCGCAAATAAGCCATGCGCACGCCCTGCGGTGACGTACACTACGTGTGATGGCCTCGTCACAACGTCTGCAACTGCGATGGGTCTGGCTCTCACTCTACATTATCTCCGGTTGCCTTTTTCTGGCATATGTCGCATTTGCAGCAATGGACGCGCTACCAGGCGGTGTCTTCTACATGGGCTTCGGAGGGGCGGGCTTTGTCGGAGCAATCGTTGCAAGCGCTCACTCTGGCGGTGCAAATGTCGCGGAGACCAGCATCGCAGCAGTGCTAGTCGGTATCTTGCACCTTGGATTGCTCGTCTTCCAAGTCGAACCTGGCACCGCAGCCATTATCCCTCGACTCGCCGAGCCGCTCAGCACAATTTTTGTCTGTTTCGCGGGCGCCTTCGCCGGTGGGCAACTTGGATCACGCGGTCAAGGTCTTGCCCAAGCCCAAGAATCCATGCCTCGCCTAGCCGCGACGGCACTCTTAGTTCTTATCGGAGCAATCGCCAGCCATGTAACTGCACTTGTCGTCCTAGGTGGAATCTGCGCATCCCCCACACTAATCCTAGGTGTATTTCTGTTCTTCACTACGCCCGCAATCGCTGGGTATGCGCTGCAGCGTTCCACCGGCAGGGACGTCACTTCGGCATTTCTCTTTGGTATCGCTACGGCCGGCCTGGCGATTCTCGCCCTCTTGGTGCTGCTGCCAACCGCCTACGACTGGAATTTGGTGTGGAAGGGCATCCTGTTCATGTTCTTATTTATTGTAACCGGTGGTTTCACTCTCGTATTGGTACTGCCGGGCATCCTCATCGCGCAAACATCAGAAGCTCGACAGACCCAAAGGCGAACAAGGCTGCCAAGAGCATGTATTCGGTTTGCGCCGAACTGCTCCCCGAAGCCGACGTCTCTCCAGTAGTCACGCGCGTCGCCCAGAACATCAGCGATCGGAGTCCACGCTCTGGCAGCTCTTGGCGCCTCGCAAAAGCGAACGGTCGTGCGATCATACTGACATGAAGGGGGCGGAAACCAAGTCTCTGATTCTGCGATGGGCAAATTCGGGACGCCGTCCCGGAGGTTGCATCTTTGTTGGAGCGGCCGTGGAATCGATAAGCCCGGGCCTCTCCGCGACCTCTTGAAAACCCAACGAGAAGTCTACACCTGGCCAGCATAGATAAAGCGCTGCACATACTCGTCTTGGTCGTCGCGCAGCTCATCTGGAGTCTCCTGGGCGGCAATTTCACCGTGGTTAAGAAGCGCCACGGTATCTGCGATGCGAAAGGTCGAAGCCATGTCGTGGCTAATCACGATACTGGTAATGTCGAACTCCTCCTGCGCTTGGTGAATCATGTCATCAACGTCTCGCGTTCGAATCGGATCCTGGCCTGTTGTTGGTTCATCGTAGATCATAATCTCCGGTTTCATGATCATGGCCCGCGCTAGACCTACTCGTTTCTTCTGCCCCTCGGAAATCTCTCCGGGCATTCGATCTCGTAAATCCGCGATATGGAGACGCTCGAGCATCTCTTGAACCTGCTTGTTGACAGCTTTCTTGGGCGTTGTAGTGCGCTCTTCCAATGGAAAGGCGACGTTCCCAGCGACCGTCAGCCAATCGAGCAAAGCCGCATGCTGAAACAACATTCCGAATCGTCCTCGAATCTCGTCCAGCGCTCGGTCTCCAAGTGGAACGATATTCTGGCCAAAGACACGAACCTCACCCGATGTTGGCATAAACAGCCCCATAATGTGCTTAACGATCACAGATTTGCCTGAGCCACTGCCGCCGATCAGCACTGTAATCCGGCCCGGGTAGATCTTGAAGTTCACGCCTTTGAGTACATGATGGGAACCGAACTTCTTGTGCAGATCAACCAACTCGACGATGGCTTTCTCTTGCGGCTCCACCTGCTCCGCGGTACCAACACCTCCCTCTGAGCCCCGTACGAGCCTTGACGTACGAGAGCCTTCGTGAAACGCCTGAACAGGCGGCAACTCGCAATCAAGGAACTCCTCATATGTTCCATCAGAAATTATCTTACCGTCGTGCAAGAATGCAACTCGGTTGGCGAGCCGCTTCGTGCTCGCCATATCGTGGCTGATGATTGCAGACGTAATCTGATAACTCTTCTTTGCCAACAGAATCATCTCATCGACCTTCTCAATCATGATCGGATCAAGCCCGGTCGTTGGCTCGTCGAAGAGTACAACTTCGGGATTCGCGATAAGTGCTCGGGCCAGGCTCACACGCTTTCGCATACCCCCAGACAGTTCCGCTGGCAACGACGCCCCAAAGCCCCAAAGTCCGAGTACTTCTAAAAGCTCGTCGACCAGTGCCATGACCTCTTTCCGAGGCATATTGGTGTTCTCAAGTAACGTGAAACCGACGTTCTCCTCCACCGATAGTGAGTCCAGCAGCGCGTAGTTTTGGAAGAGCATGCTCATCCGCTTACGCAGCTCTATCAGTTCTAGTGCGGAGAGCCTAGCCTCCGACCCTTATTGGCACTGCAGGAGGGATGGATTGGTATCGCGTGCCAGTGAGTGGGCTTATGAGCGATATCAATATTGAAGCGGCTTGTGCTAGTGCAGGGATGCTCTTGCCCTGCGCATCTGGAGGATCCGGATCTTGTCAATACAGTGCGGGATCCTGCGTCACCAACTCCCTCGAAGACTCCTGCAACAACCCTATGCTCCGCCTTGCGAATGCCCTCTGCACGGGAAACTCCCCACCGAACTGTGCCCCACTCGAAGGAGTATTCCAATACATGGGCGAGGCGTGGGTAGGGGCAGGAGGCTGCGGCGCGGTAAGTGGAATCTGGTGCACCCAAGGTAGCAGTAGTTCCGATTTCGATGCGCTGTGTATGGTTCCTGTGATTTAGTCCATTAGGCTCCTTGTAGGGAGCCTAATGAGCGAATGGGCTGGGGCACTTCAGCGCTAGAAGAGACTCTGGCCCACTTGGCAGTAGTCGACGACCAGAAACTCACTGGCGCAAACGACGTCCCCAACACACTCGGGTAGGTTGCAAACTGGTAGATCGCAGGTCTCTCCAATTTGGCAATGAAGCGCAGCGTCTAGACAGGCATTGCCATTGGTGCTGCAAGTACCCTGGCAGGTGTTTTGCGCATTGCAAAATTGCCCGGTTCCCTCGCAGGTACCCCCACAGTCGTCACCATCATAGCAAGTCGCTCCGTTCGAGGCGCACGAGCCTGGGATGCACTCCGAGGATTCACACTCTTGGTTTCTGCTGCACACTTCCCCAGACGCATACAGGGCAAGGCAGGTTGGTGCACCGGCATCGGTATCACAGAACAGGCCTTCCAGGCACTCTCCGGTAAACGTGCATGCTTGGCCGGCAGTTTTGTAGGCGGCGCAGAGATTGTTAGGGGAAAACTCGCAAAAAGCCCCTTCAGCGCATCCTCGGTTGGAACACTCTTCCCCAACGCCTGGCAACGTCTCGCAGGTTTGGTTGCTGGCGCAGTAGGAGCCATCAAGGCATTCGAAATCAAAGAAACAGCTCTCTCCGGCTGCGAGTGTGCCTTGCCAAAAATCAATGTCACAAGCCTCTGTTGCAGGGAGCGTCTCTGTTAGTTCGAAACACGTCTCAGTCGGCTCGAGCGTTGCGAGGCAATCTCGAATGTTCTCGTTGGCGGTCGCGCGGCCCTCTTTCGCCGACCAAAACTCTCGCGCGAATGAGTCCTCGCACCGCAAGCCGACATCCCGACGGCACTCTTTTTCGGTGCGTGGTTCGTCTACGCCAAGATACGATTCAATCTGTCCCTCTGAGCAGCAGTCGTACATGTTGGAACAAGCCAACTGCGCGATGTCGGAACACAATCCCTCTTCATCAATGCTGGGCGCTCCACCCTCACTGCCGCCACCGCAACCAATGGCAAAGGACAAGAAAATAGCCACAACGAGAAGTCTTGATTGTTGATTGCGCACAGCGCGATTCTATTGGCGCAGTTGGCGAATAGGCAAGTTATCCAATGAAGGACCATAGATTTCGACGTCTGACGGACGTGGCTCGGGCTCACTGGAAGCGCAACCTAGCAATTGGTCAAGACGAGCTAGTCGAAACTCTTGACGTTCATTTCTAGCATTCGGTACCCTTTGGCTCATGCTCCGACCGAGTGAGAAGCAGCGCTCAGGCGGGTCCAGGATGCCATGGTCGGTCATAGCTCCAATGAGCTTCGCGATCTGGGTCGGGGGCTGCACCGGTGGCCCACCCTCATGTCGGCGGGCAAGGCGGGAACTGAGTCTGAGACGTTGGCAGCGGGAGGGGCGGGTTGATCGCCCCCGAGGGTCGCCTTTGTATTTGCGAGGAGGCTGCAACCTATGGAGGGAAGGAGGAGGGATATCGTGAAGTGAGTTGCGGTTGCACAGGGTTTCATCACTCCTCCTGACAGAAGAGCCTCAGCCGATTGGCGAATCTTCCTTCGAGCGTGGCGATCAAGAAGTCTCAGGAATCAGGTCGATGGGGGCCTCGCCCCCCTCGCTTTGTCCCCTGGAGAGGTCAATCCGCACGTGTTTTAGCCGAACTACATAGGAGAGATACTTAGCCTGTCCAGTGCTCTCAACTTGGGAGACGTAGAATGCGAGACCTGCTTCAATTGGTATTTGAATACCGCCGACTGCTAGCCAAATCGGAGGCGACCGCCGGATCTCTGAAGCCACACTCCTCCCAACGACTCGCCGTCCTGGAGAGACTCTTTGGCACTGAGCCGCAGGCGGTGGGCGTGTGGCCTAGGCGTCATGCTCGTTGCGACGTTTCCCGCCCCGCAGCGCTCCGAATCGGCGATCGAGTGCAGCCTGTGAGCCTCGTCAACCTGGGAGGCGGAGGCTTGTATCGGTATCGCTCCTGCCCCGAATGTGAAGTCCGGCGAGATGGCCTTTCTGCATGGGCATACCCAGGGTCATTGAGAGCAAGTCTGCCAGGACAAGCCGAGCCGAGACCTCCTCTCCGATCTAGCGACTTGCTATCGGGGCGAGATCCGCTCCGATAATCCGCTTCCCAGCCGCGCGACGCGCCTGGCCCCTCTGTATACTCGCGGCCTGCCATGGCCCAGACGTCGGAAGAGCAAAACAGTGCCGCGAGATTTGGCACCTTTGGAGGAGTTTGGACGCCCTGTGTCCTCACGATTCTCGGCGTCATCATGTTCATGCGCTCGGGAACCGTGGTCGGCCAAGCGGGCATTTGGAAGGGCCTGGCGATCCTCGCAATCGCCAAGGGCATCACCACCCTAACGACTCTCTCTCTCTCCGCCATCGCCACCAATACGGAGGTTCGCACCGGCGGGGTCTACTACATGATCTCCCGGACCTTGGGCCCCGACTTCGGCGGCGCCATTGGCCTCACGCTCTTCGTCTCCCAGGCCATCTCCATCGCCTTCTACGTCATCGGTTTCTCCGAGGCGCTCTTCGGCCTGATCTCTCCTGAGGGCTCAGATCTCGCCGTGACTCTGGCCACCTACTACGTTCCTCAGCTCACCTCCTCGGTTGTCATCGTCCTAATATTCGCGCTCACCTTCAAAGGTGCCGAGGTCGCTCTCAAGGCGCAGTACTTCATCCTCGCGGTTCTCCTGCTCTCAGTAGTCTCCTTTCTCATCGGCGGTCTCACGGCCTTTGATATGGACACCTTCACCGCCAACAGCGGCGCGCGCACTGGCACCGAAGAGATGCCCGGTCTCGGATTCTGGGTCGTCTTCGCAATCTTCTTCCCCGCTGCAACCGGTATCACCGCCGGTGCGAATATGTCTGGCGATCTCAAAGATCCGGCCAAGTCGATTCCCAATGGCACTCTACTCGCCATCGGCTTCACCGCGATGGTCTACCTAGCTCAGCTCGTCCTACTCGCCGGCTACAGTGGCCAAGAACAACTCTCAAGCGATCCGCTCGGTACCCTCACCCGCATGAGCGTCTTTGGACCGCTCATCATCGCCGGTGTCTTTGCAGCAACGCTCAGCTCCGCCCTCGGCAGCTTCTTGGGTGCCCCGCGAATCCTCCAGGCCATGGGTCAGGACGGCCTGCTCAAGCCGCTCGAGTACTTTGGAGTCGGCCATGGACCAGCCAACGAGCCACGTCGCGCCACAGTTATGAGCCTGGCCATTGCCATCGCAATCGTTTGGGCAGGCGGTCTCGATGCCATCGCCCAGGTCATCTCGATGTTCTTCCTCATCGCCTACGGCATGATAAATCTATCGGCCTTCGTCGAGGGGCGCTCGGGCAACCCAAGTTTCCGTCCCCGCTTCAAGCTCTTTGGCTGGCCCGCAGGTCTCGCCGGCGCCATCGGTTGCGGTGTTGCCATGATCAAGATCAACGAGAGCTATGCCCTTATCTCTATGGGCATTGCCGCCGCCACCTACTACTGGCTCAAAGGCCGCGCTAAAGGTGATTGGGGCGATGCCAAACGCGGCTACATCTTTGCTCGCACCCGCGAGAACCTGCTGCTCTTAGAAAAATCCCCTCCCGACGCCAAGAACTGGCGCCCCGCGCTCGCCGTCATCACAGACGATTGCGAGCGAGACCGAGCCATGATCACCTGTGCTTCCTGGCTTGAGAGCGAGCGCGGCATTCTCTCGATTCTCGAACTGAGTGAAGATGCTGGCGAGCTTCACGAGCGCCACGTCAAACGCCGTGACAGGGTCGCCAAAGTTCGTCAAGTCCTCCACAGCCGAGGCATTGTCGCCTTTGCCGATTCGGTCGTCGTGCCTGACATGTCCGACGCGCTGGACGTCGTGATTCAGAGTTATTCCATTGGCAGCCTGAGGCCTAATACGGTGATGTTCTCCGTACCACCTCCAACACAAAGCCACCGCCGCGACGAACTTGTCGACATGATGGCCACCATTGCCACCTTCAACATGAACGTCGTCATGTACAAAGGCGCTCGGGTCGACGAGAACATCAAGCGCAAGCGCATTGACCTTTGGTGGCACGGCCAGCAAAACGGCTCGCTCATGGCCCTCTTTGCGTATCTCACCGCCAATCGCACGGGGTGGCGAGGTGCCAAGATTCGCATCTTGCGCGTCGTGAAGACCGCTGACGAGCATCGCACCGCCGAGACTGAACTCGCCGAACTCATCGCTTCAGCGCGCATGGTCATGGACGTCGAAATCGTACTGAGCGAAAAGCCTGTCTTCGACGTCATTGCCGATCGCTCGGCCTCCGCCGACTTGGTCGTCTTGGGCCTTGCCGAAAAAGACCTATGGGACTTCCGCAGTTTCCTTAACAACTGGGATGCCCTACTCGCAAAGCTGCCACCAACCATCTTCGTGCGCTCCACAGGCGAAGTCGATTTGATGGCCTAGACCGCCGAGCATCAATTTTGATCGAGAACTTGCGTGACAGGCGTGTTCATGATCAAAGGGCTAGATGATACCGATTGCTGTTCGTCGAAAGACTGTCGAGGCGTATCAAAGTGGACTGTCTGGCTCCTTTGTTAGAGACCGCTGAGCTGTTCGGGGTTGGTGAAGCGACGGTCAATCGATTGATTCGTTTGCATCGAGAAACCGGCGACGTCTTGAGCAATGTGCCTCGATGCGGTCGTAAGCGAAGATTCGATTTGGGCTGGCTTCGC
>JAAEPE010000816.1 GCA_024222395.1 Myxococcales bacterium | reverse complement strand
GGTACACAAAGCTCAAGGCATGCGGACAGACGTTCGCTCGCGTGATACCAATCCAAAATCTCCACCGGTTCGGACACGATGCTCTTGAGTTGCTCGCGGATAGCGGTCCACAACTCGGGCGCTCCATCTTGCACAACTGCGATGGTCAACGAGCGATTCTGCTCGAGAGCACGCTGCACATCCCTCATCATCTCTTCAGCGATGACCTTCGCGTCACTGCAAAAACTCTCTCGATAGCAGCGTTTGTAGAGCTATTGCCGAATGCGATGTGGTCTGATCTTTTCGAATCGCAAGATCCGACCGACTTCCACAGTTGATGGGAGCCGACTCCTTTTCGAGAGAATCTCGATAAGGTTGGTTCAAGTCGTCATCGACAATTTTTCATGGCCCCTTACTCCGGTCGACCAACAACCCGGAGCGGGCTTCCTATCTCGAGTACTACTGTTACAAATGAAGACTCACGGACAGGAAGCGCTGGAACTCAGGCCGGTGCTCAAACAAGTGCCAGCCTCCAATCCGTGACGGTCGTGGGTGGGGGGCGGTTACGCACTACCCGCTGCCCCCCGGCGTCGACGGTGTCGACCATCGCTACGGTCGGCTAATAGATGGCTCCAGAGCTGGATAGACAAGACCGATTCCATTGTTGGAGCGCGACCGCCGCTATTCTGCGGCGCGCATGCTCCATAGATGTCGGCTCAGCAATGGCCGACGCGTCTCACCTGTCACCAGCATCAGCAACTTGGTGATCTTGAGATTCTCCATGTCCGCACATAGGAGAATCAGCATTTCTCTAACGAGATTTGTGTTGAGAGTGACGTAGTTGTCGGTTCCGACCCCAAGGCGCACGCCCTTCTTCTCCCACCAGGAGAATGGGTGGTCTTTGAATGTTGGGAATGTCTTTGTAAGCATGATGTTGGAGGAGGGCAGTGCCACCAAGCCAACATTCTTGTTGATCATGCGATTGAGCACGTCGTGCTGGTAGTGCTCAACTTCTCTGGCAGCGTGGAACTTGACCTTGATGAAGCGTCTAAGGTCATCGGTGTCGAGTCTGTGGCCTGCAACGACTTGGTCGAAGATGTTGCGATGGTTTCGCCAGTCCATCTCAGAGAGCTCGTTGTATTCTCGGCTTCCCTTCACTAGAGACTGACTTCGCAGGTTCTTCTGCATGACACGCTCGAAGATCATGTGAAAGTAGTAATTGGGGTTAACACCCAAGCTCACGCCGTGCTCTAGAGCATCGATGTGCCAGATGTTCATGGCGTTGTCGACTGCCTGCACACCCCGCCTTAGCGTGTGCCAGGTCTCCCCGTGGTGACTTCGGATGCGGAAACCGCGGAACTGCAGTTTTCGGAAACCAAGCCGCATCTCTTCAAAGTGCGTCTTGCTATAATGGTTTCGCTCGTCGCCGACGGTATCGACATCAGTGACTTTGTCGCGAAGGTAAGGATATTTCTCAAGCAGCGCGAGGAGTGTCTCGACCTGACAAAAAAAATCATCGTGCTTGTTGGCAAAGCGCGTCGCGTCGTAGAAGAACGCCTCTTTTCTAAAACTCGGGGATAGGATGAAATCGAAGCTTGGCTCTTCCGCGGCAAAGCGTGCAAAGCCCTCGTAAAGACCAAGCACGACATCTTCTGGGCTAACCGCCTTGCCGGGCAGTGCATCGGTTGCATTGCCGGTGGCTCGCGAGAGAGAGAACTTCAGACGAATGCGCCCGACGTTGTATTTGGCGAACGTGGTGCTAGCGAGGTGATACGCGGCTTCCGCGTGAGCCTCTCGATCGCGCAATACGAGCTTGGGAAGCGTGAGGACCTGGAGGTAGCGATCGAAGCTGATGTTGTCGCGCATGCGAATCAGAGCATCAACGTCCTCTTCCGATGTGATCGGAAGCGCCTCTGGGCCGTAGGTGTCGATGATCTTCTTTTCGTAGATCGCGGCATCCGGGCCGTCGAGAAGTGCCATTAGTCTCGGGTAGACGAAGCTTGCGGTAAGAGAGCCGGTGAGATGGATGTGCTCTTCTTGGAATGGCAGAGGGTAGGAGGCCAGAAACCCCTGGAGCGTCCGTCCCACCTCATGGTCGACTAGATTCTCGATACCAGCGCCGGCCTTGTTGTGCTCAAATAGACGCTCTCGGAAGTCGCTGATTTTGGCGAGTTCTTCGGAGCGCTCTTGGAAGAGCATGGAGCGCTCGGCCAATTCGAGAGTGTCGCCCAGAGAGACTCCGTTGGTCTCGCTAATTAGCTTCACAAGAATTCGGCTGAGCTCGGTTTGGTTGTGTGGCTCCATAGCGGCGGACGATAGCAGGCAGCGTGCTACCTTGGGGACATGCGTGTCCTTCTACTCGCAGTGTTTCTCGTTGCCGCATTGGGCACCTGTGCGAGCCCGCCTTCGGCCCTGCAGAGGACGCCCGCCGGATGCTTGGGCTGGCGTGGAGGGGGCGAATCTGGCCTAGGCTTTGAGGACATATCAGCCTTGAGGCCAGATTTTGCCGCCAATCCTTTTGGGGACGAAGCCGGTTGGGACCACGTGGATAAGTACGCTCCTGGCCCCCAGTGGCAGGATAGTTGGCGCCCCTCGCGATTCGATTTTTCACCTTGGGGGTGAGCAAGAGAACGAGATTTGGCGTATTCAGAAAAGTTCAAAGAGAACCTCCTAGCCAGGGCTTTGGCCCCGAATTCCAACATC
>JAAEPE010000815.1 GCA_024222395.1 Myxococcales bacterium | reverse complement strand
CTTCTAGAATCCCTCACAACCGTGAGAGCCCTTTTTCTTTCCCTTTCCAGGGCTCGAAGTCGACAGCTGAGGGCTCGCCCATGGTCCTAGCCTCATCTTTGGCTGTTGTGTTATCGGAAACGGCCAAGAAGTCGAAGGAGAGGATGCGGTAACGCTCATGGCAGCGCTTCTCCCTGGCGTCTCCATTCAGAGTTTCCATCTCGGCGCCGATCCGGTGGCCTGGCCGGCGCAGGTGGGCGTCGAGCAACGTCCCATCCATTGTTAAACTCTAGGTAGCGGAGGCTAGCAAATCAGAAACACAGGTTTATTCTACCTAGCCTCCCAAGAATTGATCTGCGCGGTCGAACTTCTCAAAGGCGATTCTACCGAGCATAGCGGTGCTGAGCCGCTGCTAACTCGACTGGAAGAGCAAGATTTGGATCCAAGGATATAGTTTTTCTCTTGCCACGGGATGCCAATCATGACCTGAAGGGTATGGTCCACACATGAGATCCATCACTCTCTTGCCAGCACTGATCGCGCTTAGCTGTGGAGGGGCATCGCCAGCCCCACGTTCCATCGCTGAGTCACTCGAAACTGGTGAACTGTCTGCGTCTAAGACCTCTCTGTCGTCGAATACCACTCCACCTGCGGCGCAAAGCGCGAAGGCTGAACCCAAGAAGGATGTGCCGGAGAACAACTTCCACTGGACCACGAAGGCAATCTTGCGAGACCGGCCCTACGCTATTCTCGGCTCTGCAAACGCTCCCTTCTACGGTGTGCCGGCGCGATTGCGACCAGTCGATATTGCCGATGTGAACGCAGATGGTGTTCCCGACATTGTCCTTCGGACAGAAGATGGCGTTGAAGTCTACCTTGGAGAGACAGTTGTCGGGACGTCTTCAGGGCGCATCGCGCTCCCGAGCGAAACCTTCCGGCCCACGGCTCTTTCGTCCGAGGTCATCGTTTCCCATTCCGGAACTTCTTGGGCCCAAACCTCTGGAGAGGCGCCCCCTAAACTCGCACTCTCCAAAGCCCTTGGAGGAGCTCCCTACGCGACCGTTGACAATGCAAAACGAGCCTATCACGCCGCTGGTGGAGTGGTATTTGTTGGGGACTGGAGCACTCGCTACTGGGGCGCCGCACTCCAAGCAGAAATGTCTCAGAACTCATCGGAGCCAGGCAGCTACGTCTCGGTTTCTGGCGATGGCGCTGATGCCCGCTACGCCACGGTTCCCGACTTCGACGGTGATGGTGTCGACGACATCGCTGTATTGGCCGGGCACTATGAGGATTGGGTTGGAGACGACTACTGGTCCGGCGCGATTTGGTTCGTAGCGACAAAGGCAATTCGCAAGAAGCTCGCTATTGCCCCTCACCTCACGCGATTTGAGCTTCCGAAAGAGGCGGCGTACTCCATGCCGCGAATTGGCGGACGCACAGGAGCCTACGGTTTTGCCAAGCGTCAAACGACGGCAGTCTATGGAACGACATTGGTCGCCGGCGCGGTAACCGAGCAGAAGAACTCCGCGGACTACTACTCTCTGAGAATGCGTTTTTACGTCTTTGACCTCAAGAAGGGGCTCCCAAAATGGCCAGCCGCCGTTTGTGAGATGTTCTGGGAACGTGCGCTCTCCCTGCAAACACACCCCGCCAACAGCAAAGTCGAAGGAGTCGCCGACTTCAACGGCGACGGCCACCTCGACTTGGTCTTGTGGGAGGCTGCGCCGGAAGAAGCACCGGGGCGAGCAATCGTCGGCTTTGGCCCGTTCTGCGAATAGTTCGGTTACGAGCTCCACGTCGCGGCTTTTGCGCTAGCCTCACGGCCGTCTGGTCATGCGACGCCGAAACCGAGATGGATGAGCACATGCGCTTCCTAGACGCGTTTGGTACTGCGACCTCTTAGAGCTACTAGGTATAGTTCGATCGAATTCAAGAGATGGTGTAGGAGCCTATGCCTGCCCTCAGGTTACGGTGACCAACTATTGGATTGGAGAGTTTGTAAGCGAAGAGGAGCTTGCTCGAACCGAGACCGAACTCGGCTATGCGAGAAAATTGGGAGCAAACCGTGGCGAGTGGCGACTATAGATTCAGGTAGACTGCGCCCATGCCACGATACGAACTCACCGACGAAACATCCGCCAAGTTCTGGGAAATTCAGGTCAAGGGATCTGAAATCGTCGTGACGTATGGGCGCATCGGCAGCAAAGGACAGACGAGAGCGAAGGACCATGGATCGCCTGCTCTCGCCAAGAAGGCCGCAACGAAACTCACGAATGCAAAGGTGAAAAAGGGCTATGCCAAGAAAGTGGCCCAGAAAAGGGCAGCCAGGCCCAAGGCGCCAAGAACGGGGAAGAAGGGAGCAACTGGCCGAAACAAGACACCGGCCGCTAAAGGTGCAACCCCGGACTCGGATCAGCAGATCGTTGACAAGATCGCAAGCGCCTTTGCTGAGGCTAGACCGAAGAGCAGGACGACAAAATCCCCGTATTTAGGGCGACCGATTGGGAGCCTATGGAAATTTCAGTGGTCCCAATCGGGGCCGATGCATCAGCACAATTTAGACATGAGGAAGAGAACGCTATGACTACCAGAAACGCCCCAATCACCACCCAGACCGCGACGCCATCATCGGAGCTCACCGCCGAACGCGAGCGATGCGCAATGATCCAGCGAACGGCCGGAGCTCTTGGACTG
>JAAEPE010000814.1 GCA_024222395.1 Myxococcales bacterium | reverse complement strand
CGCGGCGGCGAGCAGATATTCGGTGGGATTGACGTCGAGCATTCGGCACGTTCCGATGAGGGAGTAAAAGAGCGCAGCGACTTCGGTTCCTCGTTTGCTCTTGGATCCGTGGTGATTCTCTCGGCCTAGAACAGCAGGTCTTATGCTTCGCTCCGCCTGATTGTTTGGCTCCTCAGCAGAATCTTTGGGTCATCGGCTTCTCCGGTAGCTGCCCCATGGTGTGATAGAGGGCGATTTCGGTGGCTTTGAGGGTTCTAAAGCCGTAGCTTTTCTTAAAGGTCAGTTTCAACCGGTTGTTTTGCCCCTCGACGGCCCCCAGCGATACACTGTCTCTGGCCTTGATCCAATTGAGCAGCAACTGCCGGTGTCGTCGTAGTTGACGAGCCATCTTCTTCATGGGCTCGATGCGCGAGCGCATGGCCCGGGTGCACCACTGGTCTAAGAATTTGCCTGCCCAAGCGGGCGACACGTAGTCCCAGAATCCCTGAAAGCTCTCTTTGAGCAAATAGGCGCGGAAGGTCTTCAGTTTTCTGTGCTGCTTTAGCTGGGGAGGGTAGCCCTCCGGGTGTTCGGGAAGTAAGGACGAGGCGATCGATAGTTTGTCGTTTCTTAGGAACTCGACAGACAAATGTCGCCGCACCCACTTTCGCCACTCACGCTTCCCTGCTCGACGGTGCAAGTCTCGCTTCCATCTTCTACGTAAGTGTAGAGGCTTTCAGCCACGCACTTGCCACAGAGAGTATCGAGGCCGGAAGTAACTGCGACACAGTCATCGACACAACTGGACGGAAGCTGGCAACCATCCTCCAATGCCTCGTGCCGACACTCCACTTCGCACTCTTCTCGAAATGAATCGCGGGACTGATGGGAGCCCTGGGAACAGATCTCTTCGCATCCGCTCTCGCCGCTAGTGCTTCCTAGCTCGATGGTACAAGTCTCGCTTCCATCTTCTACGTAAGTGTAGAGGCTTTCAGCCACGCACTTGCCGCAGAGAGTGTCCAGCCCCAGGGTAACAGACACACAATCGTCGGCGCAGCTCGAAGGTGCGTTGCATCCATCTTCCTCGGCTTCAACGCGACACTCCACTTCGCACTCCGCTCGAAACGAGTCGCGTGGTTCATGAGTGCCTTGCGTGCAGACCGTTTCGCATCCGCTTTCGCCGCTAATGCTTCCCTGCTCGACGGTGCAAGTCTTGCTTCCATCTTCTACGTAAGTGTAAAGGCTCTCAGCCACGCACTTGCCACAGAGCGTGTCGAGTCCGGAAGTAACTGCGATGCAATCATCGACACAGCTCGATGGTGCGTTGCATCCATCTTCCTCGGCTTCGACGCGGCACTCCACTTCGCACTCCGGCCGAAAAGTATCGTCGACGGGACCCGTGATCCCACTATTGCCATCACCACCACCGCACGCGGCAACTACGAAGAAAGTAATCGGAAGAAAACGCAAGCCTAGCAGTAGCATTTTGAGCGTACTAGCATTGGTCAGCTGGGAGTGTAAAGCATGAAGTGAGCCTATCCCAAAATTTCTGAGGCTAGGCCATCGAAGTCCCCCATCGACTGATGGCGCGGTGACCAAGTACGCACGGTAGCATGAACGCCCAAGCCCTCACGCTCAAAGTGCGTGGAAGAGTGGGGCGTGGCGGTATTCGACACTTGTACAGTCGGTCGCCAGGCCGGTCATGCGAACGCCTCTCCCAAGCGAAACACCCACATTCTTCTCAGAAACGTGCCCATTGGATTTGCAGCAGATATTGTGCACGAAACAACCCTTTTTCAGAGAGGCTTTGCGCCTCCAGGCAAGGAATCAAGCACAATGAAATCTCTTTTCAATCTATCCGCACTTCTTCTCGCTCTCGCTCTCCCCATGGGCACGGCCCTGGCACAGGATGAGTCCACTGATGACACGAGCATGGAAGACGATGACGGTGTCATGGACGACGGTGCAGCCGAGGATGGGGAAGCCTCGTTCTCCTTCGGCTCTGCAACACCAGTCCGGCACATACCGGCTGGCGGCGACGCTAGCAGCGAACCCGCAGCCGAGAGTGAAAGCGCGGATTCTGCTGGTGCGTATCCACTCGCCGCGCAGAGCCGTCCGCTAACTCTTCCTAAGGGCATGATTCAAATCTCAGGTTCTCTGGCTCACGTTTCACTCGCGTTCGTCGATAGCTCAGGAGGGTCGACCACCTCCACGGCAACCGCCATGGCCGCAGGTGGATTCTACGGCGTAAGCGACAAGATCCAGGTAGGCGCGGTCACGAGCCTCGGCATCGACCCGGACGTCGAGTGGGGAGAGCACCTCGACCTTTCTGGATACTACCTCGTGCACGACTCCGAGCAGCTCGACGTAGCTGCTGGAGTTGGAATCCCTCTCAACTTCGGCGATGGTGATGTCTTGCCCGGGTTCACTCTCGACGCCTACACTCGCTACATCATCAATGACAAGATCTCGGTCAATACCGGAGACAATCTCTTGGCTATCGGTATCGACCCTTCTGCCATCAATCTCAACATGAACATTGGTGGCGCTTTCCAGGCAACAGAGCAGCTTTCTGTT
>JAAEPE010000813.1 GCA_024222395.1 Myxococcales bacterium | reverse complement strand
CGACGTGCCCCTCGGACCGCCCAAAAAAAGGCCGTTGGGATCTCGAACCGACCACGGCCGTCGAGCGAAGAGCACCCACGCGCGATTGAAAGCGAATCATATCAATACGATCAATAGTATCAATAACCCAGGCGATGAAGAACCTGTGCCGAGAGACGACGCAGCGCGTGAGAACGAAACGGGGCATGGGTTCGGTGCATTTCCTCCTCGGACACGGGTGAGGTCTCGCGCAGGCGGCAATAGAGACGTACCGTACACACACCGACACTGGAACCGTGTACAACGTAAATTTCGATTAAAGGCTTCACTAAGGTCTCGCGGTATATCGCCCATTCTCTCTCAGAGCGCGTCCCTCTCTCAGAGAGCGTCGCTCGCTCTAGGTCTCCCCGTAGAACGGGTTGGGGGGGGACATTTTGTTTCGTGGAACATCATGGCATCTATGGTCACCTCATACCATACTGTGCAAGCAAAAGCGCACAGACGGGGGCAGGAAGAGCGGGAGACCGAGTCTGCGCTCGTAAGTGAAAAGTCGACCGTTAGGAATTCGATTGCACCTCCCGTCGTGGTTCCCCCGCAGCTGTCGTCGATTCGTTCGTATGGTATCTATGATGAACTTATGAGACAGTATGCAGCGCGCGAGGAGGGCGGACAGGGCGGACAGGGCGCGCAGCAGTCGGCTCCTTCCGTTCCAGCCACGCCGGGTGTCGCGACCGCCTCGCCCGGTCCGCCGCAGACGAGCGTGACGAAGCGGGTGCACGTGATGATGGACGACATGATGCGGGAGGTGTTTGTGGGGGGGCCCGGTGGG
>JAAEPE010000812.1 GCA_024222395.1 Myxococcales bacterium | reverse complement strand
CGACGTGCCCCTCGGACCGCCCAAAAAAAGGCCGTTGGGATCTCGAACCGACCACGGCCGTCGAGCGAAGAGCACCCACGCGCGATTGAAAGCGAATCATATCAATACGATCAATAGTATCAATAACCCAGGCGATGAAGATCCTGTGCCGAGAGACGACGCAGCGCGTGAGAACGAAACGGGGCATGGGTTCGGTGCATTTCCTCCTCAGACACGGGCCACGTCGCATCACGGCCGCGCGCAGGCGGCAATAGAGACGTACCGTACACACACCGACACTGGAACCGTGTACAACGTAAATTTCGATTAAAGGTATCTCGCGGTATATCGCCCGTTCTCTCTCAGAGCGCCCTCGAGATCTCGAGGCCTGCAAATACGTGCACTCGACATTTTTTTGTCCGGTACGTGGAACATCATGGCATCTATGGTCACCTCATACCATACTGTGCAAGCAAAAGCGCACAGACGGGGGCAGGAAGAGCGGGAGACCGAGTCTGCGCTCGTATCGAATGAGAGAGAGACCGTTAGGAAACGGATTGCATCTCCCGTCGTGGTTCCCCCGCAGCTATCGTCGATTCGTTCGTATGGTATCTATGATGAACTTATGAGACAGTATGCAGCGCGCGAGGAGGGCGGACAGGGCGGACAGCAGTCGGCTCCTTCCGTTCCAGCCACGCCGGGTGTCGCGACCGCCTCGCCCGGTCCGCCGCAGACGAGCGTGACGAAGCGGGTGCACGTGATGATGGACGACATGATGCGGGAGGTGTTTGTGGGGGGGCCCGGTGGG
>JAAEPE010000811.1 GCA_024222395.1 Myxococcales bacterium | reverse complement strand
GCCTGTTGGTGGTTGCCGGCATCTACAAAGTTGTTTTCCCCGTCGGCCACGCCACGTGCGTTGTGTCCTTCAACGTCGTGTGCAACGATCCTACATGTGCCTGTGCGTTACCAGTGACACGCAGTTTGTCAATATTCAATGTATCAGGGGGATGAGGTGTGTGCGACGATCGAGGGGCAGTCGCAGCGGCGAGCGCGAGATTTCGAGATTCGAGTCCGGAGAATTCTCGCCCCAGCGATCGTCGATCCTACAGAATCCTATAGAATCCCTTTTTGGACGCTCGCTGCTCCTTGCAGCAAGTCATGGTGCTGGAATGGATCCCCACCCGACGATCTGGGACCTCTTCACGTACTACAACGACGTGTACTTCTCGGGCTGCCTTGGACGGGTGTTAGTTGAGTGGAGCTCGTCTCGGATGACGTCGTGCGGAGGCGTGTGCAGCCACCAGCCTGGAGGGGCAATCATCATCAGGCTCTCTTCGCCTCTGCTCTCGCTGCGTCCTTTCGAAGACACCCAAGACGTACTCCTCCACGAGATGATCCATGCCGAGCATTTTGCCAAGGGCATTGTAGACGACGATCCAGGCGGACATGGGAAGCTTTTCAAGAGGAAGATGGACTCGATCAACACCTGGACGGGCGTGGATATCTACCGACCCCGCAGGGGATACACGATCAGCATTACGCATTCGATGATCGCTGAGGTGCGATACTTCCAGCGGCACCACTGGGTGTGTCTACGGTGCGGAGATATGATTCGAAGAAGTATGAATCGTCCACCGCAGAAGGCAGACTGTCGGGCGTACAGGAAAGGTCGAGACGACGTTGATTGCAGAGATCTTAGCTGTCGGTGGCACGTGCATAAGCGCTACTGCCGTGGGGTGTACGTGAAGGTGGCTGGTGATGAGGCGAAAGGGGAGAGAGAGAACGGTGGCGGGTACGATGGGCCCGGGTACGACGCGTCGTACCCGGGCCCATCGACATACGTCGATCTGACGGTTGAAGATGGAGGAAGGAACGAAAAGGAGGAATCGTCTCGTCCTTCTGAGATTATCGATCTGACCTGCGAACGTACAGACGGGACGTAACAACGTTTGCAAAATTCATCGCATGGTGTCTACCAGCGCCCGTTGGTTCTCGCGGTGAAGCGAACGAGTGGCACCCGATGCCGTGCTGGGAGCATCCGCCAGGAGTCACGGAAAACTCTATGTTACAGATTGTAGTAGTACAGTTTGCATGCTTGAGGCATGTCGAGCATCATCATCCCTCTTGTTCCTCATCATCTCTCATCATCTCTCATCAGCCGGATCCGCTCCAAGAGCTCCTTCTCGAGGAAATGACCTCGCAGACCAGGCGGCGGGAAAACCTCGTACGTCTCGTCAAAGATGTTGAGGTTATCCACTAGCTTGTGGGTGTTCCCGCAACCTGTGCATCTCGCAAACACCGAGCCCGAGCGGTACGCGGCAGGGTTGACGGGGCGCTCCTCGTTGCGCGTCATGCACAGATTGCACGTGAAACTCACCCTCGCCGTCCTCCTCCGATGATAGCCACGATCGGCCTTCTTTTT
Organism: Myxococcales bacterium; assembly: GCA_024222395.1. GTDB lineage: Bacteria > Myxococcota_A > Polyangia > Haliangiales > Haliangiaceae > NORP324. The sequence continues at coordinate 498 of JAAEPE010000811.1, read as the reverse complement.
CGCCCCAATTTCCTCGATCGAAGACTTCGCCAACACGATGCTTGTCTCGTCCGGGTTGGCCTGCAGCTGCGTGGTCGGGGCGACCGCCCCGTACACTGTTAGCTCATTCGATCCCGTCACAGGGACCAACGCGTCATGTGTCCCACCCAGTCCAAGCCACCACAGCTCGCCCCCGGGGAGGATCAAACAACCTTTACACACGTTGTTTGATGTCGTTGAATCGAAATTTCGAAATTCATCTTGGCGCGCTCTGCAGGCGAGCCTGCGCACCCATGACGACGTAATTCCTCCCGTTGGGATAGTGCTCGGCGTGAATCGAGACGGCTGGATGACGGACGGATTCATGGTTCATTTCATTTTCATTTCTGCCGAAGGAGGCCGCTCATTGCCTCGAGAATGGTCTCGGCAGTCGCGGGGGCCATAGTTAACCCTGATCCCTCGTGCCCGGCCGCAATGTACAGATTGTCAACGCCCTGGACCGGGCCGACGATGGGCCCG
>JAAEPE010000810.1 GCA_024222395.1 Myxococcales bacterium | reverse complement strand
TAGGAGGAACGTGTCCGTGCAGATGCAAATACGGTGCGTCCCTGTGATCGCTACAGTCCATTCCCAACACGTCGTCCGAGTCCTTTGAAAAGAGCCGTCCAAAACTCACTACCATCGTCACCTGTTGCGGCTCATCAAAGTGGCGACGCACTTCAAATTTGATGCCCTGCTCCCTCGTCTTGTCTGCACAGCTCAAGTAGCTCAGATGCGTAACACGGGCCGCACTAACCTGCACCGGCGATGGCAGAGCAACAGATTCGAAGCCGCGTTCCAAGTGCCAGCTCGACGGCGTATCGACATCTTCTGCGTGAAGCATGTGCAAGGCTGGCAAATAGACCGCGAGCCTCGTGAAACTCTTGCTTGGATCCTCCGCATTGAACGAGGCGCCAAAGACCGTCGATAGCGGCATGAATGCAGACGCCATCGTCGAGAGTTTGCGCTCCAGATCTTCACTCTCTGTAGCGCATGCGACCTCTGCGATAGCCTCGAGCTTTGCCTTGCTACCTTGCCACAGAGCATCTCGCACCTTTGGTGCAAATGTTGGCCCCGAAGCGTCCGCACAAAGTGAAAGGTCTTCCTCCTCTAGCAACCGAAAGGCGAAGGGAGAGAGGCTAGGAGCCAGAGTGCACGCGATGCGTTGGGCAGTCGCAACTTCTTCGAGGTGCTCGTTGGTGAAACTGTCCACGAATGAGTCGGGGAAACGCCCGGCGATAATGACCGTGTCGGCGGGAAGAGCACCCGCGTCACAGCCCCTCAAGAGCTGCTCTTGAAACTCCCAATCAAATGCCGAGTACGCATGCAGCCCTTGGTAGTAGAGGCTCGGTCCGGGAATGGAGGGGCCAACCGGGTTATCCGTCCCGAGGCCGCATCGCACGCTTCCCATCACCATGCCATAGGTGACCG
>JAAEPE010000809.1 GCA_024222395.1 Myxococcales bacterium | reverse complement strand
TGATGGTTTCCAGACAAAGTTCGCGCTCCGCATCAGAAAGACGAACGACATACTTCTTGTTCATGCTGAATCTCCTCCGCAACGAGGAGATCACAGAGCGACATGAACTCAAGTCTTTAGCCTAGATGACGCACTAGAATGGATCTTCTTCGTCGAGAGCTTGTCCACTCTCATCACGAACAGTGACGACCTCGTAGCGATCGTCCCTATCCCTCTTGCGCTTCTTCGACTTCTTCTTAGATTTCTTGGAGCGCTTGGATCTTCTCTCCGAATCGCGAGCTTCGTCCTTTTCCTCTTCCGCACGACGATGCGCGAGCTTCTCTTCCTTGCGACGATCTTTCTTGGATCGCTTGCGGTCGCGCTTCTCGCGATCGCGATCACGCTTGGCAGAACGTTCGTCGTCGCGTTCAGCGCGGCGATCCTCGTCTCTGCGAGTCTTGTCGTGTTTGCGCTCGCGCATCTTGCGCGCTCTATCCATCTCGCGCTTCGAACTCTTGGAGCTCGAGCGACGGGAGCGACTTGAAGATTCATCATCGGCACGGTCCCAGCTATCCACGACAGAGAGTGCCGAGTAGAGCTTCTTCCTAACCTTCTTGACGTCCCCTTTCTTGAGGCGCTTTGACTTGAGCTTGATGGTTAGAGAGTCGAACTCCTTGCCTGAGTCGCCAGCGCGAAGCACCAGGCGCAATTCGTATTTCTTCTTCCCCTTCTTGACCATCTCGCCAGTCACGACTGCATCGATGTCGAGCTTGCGAGAAACGCGGCGGATGTCTTTGGAGTCTTTCGACTTCGCATCGAGCCGACTTGCAGCTCGCCTATACTTCTTGTCCGAGACCAACTCGTAGCGCCGGTTGACTACCTGATCTACTGCGCTCTGAGCGGAGTCGCTTCCCGATATGGGCATGACGACCACTCTTGGTCCGTTCTTCCCAGCAGACGAGGCACAAGCTCCGGTGAAGGCCAGGGTCGCTAGGGCTAGGGTCGTAGCTAGAAAGCGAAGCATCTGGAGTCTTGTAGTTAGCATGGTCAAACCGGAGAACTGCAACATCAGGTCCGATTCCGAGCGCCCTATCTAGCTGTATTCACGCCGGCATGAAGCGCGTTGGGGCCTGCCCGCCGGGTCCCGAGGCCCCGAAGCCACGAGGATCTTCAGAGCGCGATCGGTCTTTAGTCCCCACACTGCCCACCAGGTCATTGCGTCGGGTACTTGGCATGGAAAACAGACTTTGCCCCGGGAATCGTCACGTCCATCGGGTCGAAGGACACATTAGCTGTGCCCGTGCACGCATCCTTGATAGCCCCCGTCACCAAGATCTCATTGGATTCTGCCGTGTCTTCTCCGAGCTTGCTCGCCGCATTGACCTGAGCACCAAAGACCTCATGCTCGCCAGTTCGAAGCACATCACCATAGCCGAGGCCCACACATAGCAAGATCGCCTCCTCCGCCGTACGGCGCTTGTTGATGCGCTGACAGGCGTTTTGCATCGCCACCGCACATCGCAGCGCTGACTCCGGGCGGCGAAAGAGCGCCATCAGACTGTCACCTTCGACCTTGAGCAAGAAGCCTTGATGGTCGTCGATGATAGGAGCGACCAACGTATTGTGTTCGTAGATCACCTGCAAAAAATGAATGATGCCGAAGTTCTCGACACCTCGGGAAAACCCTGAGAGGTCTGGCCGGGTCGCCCCGGGTCGTTACCTCCCCGGGCTCCCACAGATTCCGTACGTGCGGAACTACCGCATACCGCTCCTCGGGTCAGGAGTTCGCTACATGATGAGGACGGAGTGGACCGGAGTGGGCTTTGGGAGTGGAAAGCGCAAAAGCAGCGCCCGATACCATTCCCAGCTTCTACGAGCCTTATGCGAGCGTCTCCGAAGCCACTTGAACCACATATGCATCGTCCGACACAGAAGGCCCGCGAGGGCGGATCGGTTGCCAGTGCTCCCATAGTAGTTGAAGTGGCCGCGTAGCTTCATGCAAAGAACCCGGTGTTGTTCTGAGATCGGCCGATGCCTAACTCGTCGCAACCATTGGTTCATCACCTTCATCGCTCGTGCTATTCGCTTCTTTGTCGTCTTCCGTTTGACCACCTGGAACCCCTTTGTAGATTTGGCCCAGAAGTGAGTGAACCCCAGGAAGTCAGAACTTCCACGCTGACGAGAACCTCGACGAAAGTCGATCATTCTCGTCTTGTCCGGGTGGAGAGTCAGGCCGAAGCGCCCAAAACGCTGAGGTAGGACCTTGTACACTCTCTCCGCATCCTCGAGGTACTCAAAGTTCGTAGGCCAGGAGCAAGCACCGCATCATCCGCATAGCGGATGATGCGGTGCTTGCCCTTCATGCGTGGCATCACCGTTTCGGCAAACCACTCGTCGAGAACCTCGTGCAGATAGATGTTGCTGATCACCGATGCGTTCATCGAGCGATGCTCCGTACTCCGAGCCAGAGATTCCATCCACACCCACCGCGCCATCTTTGC
>JAAEPE010000808.1 GCA_024222395.1 Myxococcales bacterium | reverse complement strand
CTCGGTGCGAGTGTGTCTTTGGGTGAGCACGAAGTCCACTGGCGAGACTTTTTGCAATCACTTGTGGAGCGAGGGCTTGGCGGAGTGCAGCTGATTGTCTGCTCACGCAGGGCTCGCAGCGGCGAGAAGCGCCGTCTTTGGCGGCCTGCCTTGGCAACGTTGCCAGTTTCATTTGCAGCAGAATGCGCAAAGCTGCGTGCCACGACATGAGCTGAAGAAGAAGATCGTAGGGGAAATTCGCAAGATCTTCAATGCTTCTACCAAGACCGAAGCCAACGAACTGTTGCGGACTTTCATTCGGCGCTACGCCAAGAGAGCCCCAGGTCTGGTCAAATGGGCCGAAACTGCAATTGCAGATGGCTTCACCGTTTTCGCGCTGCCAGAGGCTCACCAGAAGAAGATGAGAACCAGCAATTTGCTCGAGAGGCTCAACAAAGAAATTGGGCGACGAACCCGAGTAGCAACGATGTTTCCAAACCAAGCTTCGTGCCTGCGACTGGTCTCGGCGATCCTCATCGAAACCTCCGAGGAGTGGGAGACCGGCCGACGCTATCTACCCGAGGATGCGGGGTGAACCACTTTTACAGGAGGGCGGTCGAGTTTTTCCCCCACTGTGATCGCAAAGTCGTCAGGTCGGACCTATCAATTTCGGGAATCGAGATGACAAACTGGCTAGCTCCCATTCTCGATGCCTCGGGAGAACTCATAGAGAGCACGACTCCCTAGCCAGCCGCATCACCACATACGACTTCGAAGTGCCACACTACACTTTGAAGATATCGGTGATGGAATTCCAGTCTGGGCTCCGCCCAGCTCCCACCTCGACGTTCGTCATTCGCACTCGCAACATGACACGCTCGACCACGGAAGTGGTGATGTGCTGGGCTCCCTCGCCTATTTGAAACACAGCCTCCATCCCCGGTACAGGGTAGGGAAAGGAGACGGAGAAATGGTCTCCCTGGCGGCGTTGGCTGCCCATCAAGCGGCTGCCCACAAGAGAACTCCCACTCGAGGATTCATGAGGATTTCGAGAGCTAACCTCGACACAGCGCAAGCCCTCATCGAGGCCATACATCGTATTGGCTGTCCAGAATTCAATCGTGCGCCAGGGGCCACTGGGGGTGGACTCGGGATCGACGTGAACAAGAACTAACTCAATTTGAGAATCGGCATCTTGATACGAGAAGGACCGAGGACCGTCTATAGACGTCTTCTCGGAAGGGAGTCGCCATTTTGTCGTTTTTCCATCAAAATCCATCGTGCTCCCGAGCTTAGCACCATTTGACGAGAAGCCGTGGAGCGTGGCGCGATTCACTTAGCTCAGTAGGCGGCAAACCAGTGAGGCCTGCGTGTACTGCTGAGCGCGATGACAGAGGGTCTTCAAGACGAACACTAGTGACCATGATGAAGGAGACGCCTACTACTCACTTCTTGCGCGCAGCCACCTCGCGAGGGGAGCAAAGACCTCGACCTGCGCATGACGACTGACAAAGAGGTCGGTGTGCGCGAACCAAGGGATTTCCCAGAAACAAACCGGTCAGAAAAGTTGCCCACGGTGATTTACTCGTGAGCTTGAGTAGGTATGTCCGAAGACGACGAACGAAAGAGCTTTCTTCAAGAGACTGCAGGAGGCCTCAAAGGCTACGTGAAACGGCTGTTTATGGCGCGTACGGTCAACGAGTTTTTCGAAGGGGTACCCTATCGCGCCGAGCAGGAACCGGGCTGGAATCGTGCGACGCTCAAGAAAGGGCTGCATGAGCTTAGAAGTGGTTTTGAATGCGTTGACGGGCGTCGTGGCATGACGGGAGGAAGCACATTTCCCCCACTTGCTCGACGACATTCGGGCCCTGCTGGATAGTCAAAGTCAGACAGACGCTCGTTTTCGCACCGACAGGTTGTATACGCGCATGAGTGTAACCGAAGTGCGAAAGCAACTTCGCGAGAAGAAAGGGTACCGCTTGGAAGAGCTTCCGAGCGAAGAAACGCTCCGTTACAAGATCAACATGCTCGGGTATCGCCCTGTATGGGTGCAGAAGACTCTGGCAAAAAGGGATTCCCGAGACCAACGCCATCTTCGAAGAACTTGAGCGCGTTCGCGAGGAAGCCACAGAGTCCAACAACCAACTGCTGATTTCTACCGATGCCAAAGCGACCGTTACGACAGGTGAGCTATCCCGTGGCGGCAAGAGTCGTGTGCCGGTTCGCGCACTCGATCACGATTTCGTATCCAGCGGCAAAGCGACACCGCTGGGTCTCTTGCTCCCTGAACTCGACGAGTTGTCGATCACGGTTTGCACTTCCAAGGTAACCGGCGACTGTATCGTG
>JAAEPE010000807.1 GCA_024222395.1 Myxococcales bacterium | reverse complement strand
GGCAATCCACCCAATCTGCCCTAAATCGCCACCGTCTGGCGGTTTTGACTCAATTCTCCCGCCCCATCGGCCCACCAGGCCGCTGTGAGCAACAGGGTACCCTGGCGATTTCTAGGCTGTGACGACTTTGCGATAGCCGTGGTATCCATATATACACCCAAAGGTGTTGAGTCAAACACCTTTGGCACCAGTCTCCTAGGAGCGATCGGCTACCCGAAAGGCTCGCTTCATCCGATCTTGTTTGGTCTGAGGCAGACCGAACTCACTGGCCACGTCCCGCCAAGACCGAACTGCCCGAGTCACATCGCTGATAATTTGGTTTGCTTGTTGGGAACCAAGTCGGAAGTGTGGCGCAACACTTCGGACCAGTTCTAGGTCTTGGGAGTTGTCGGTCTCCGAGATATTGAGCCGGAGGCCATCGCCATCGGGGTTCGGGTTAACGTCATAGGCAGGGGACAAAGCCCAACCATTGGTACCAAGCATGAAACCATGATTGCGAAGATGGTCGTCGGTGTTGGAGACGCAAACAGAAAACACAATGCGCCTCCAAAGCTGCGGGAGATCACCCTCTATGTTCGATCCTTGCCTGATGAGAAGCTCCACGAGCTCTAGGTAGCTAGCCCCGGCGTCTGCGTCATCGCCATCTTTGCGCCCGAGCAATGTCATTGCCGATGCGAAGTGGAGGCGGCGTGCGGTTTTGTCTCGGTCAAAACGGCGACTGAGGAAGGTGTGATGCTTGCTGCCGAACTTGCGAACCTGCGCGTCTGGAACGCTAATCCCGGCCTTCGCAGCCAGGGAGCGGACAATCCCTTCCCAAGCGCCGACATCATCCTCGTCACTCAGACTTGGAAATTTGGCGATCCAAAGATGCCCCTCTGTGTCCTGAACACTCGCTTTGGGACGAGCTCCTCCGAGTGATCCGCCCGGTGCGATGAGCATTCTAAGCCACTTCGAATAATCGGGGTCTCCCTCGGCATCATCGCGGTCAATCTGCTGGCTTGCATGTTCGAGTTCGCGCAGAGATGCCCAGGGAGGTGCGGCCAAGTGCTTGTCGTCATCGAGGAAGGGGCCGCCGTCCAAGCTGAATCGTAGGGCTCCCATGCGGTGGGCATCATGCACGCCCAATAGAAAGTCGCTCTCGCGAAGCCGCATTTCCTCGCGGTCTTCGGCTCTCGCACGTTGCGCCTCTCGGCGTTTCATTAGCACCCGGCCCCAGCGGTCCGGACTTGAGTCGAGAAAGACACCGAAGTTGGACTGGGTCACAGGGCTGTACTGAGGTCCTGCGTATAGCTGTAGATTTGGGTCTAGCTCGCAAGCATGCTCACTCCGAATCCAGTCGTCAGCAAACTCAAAGGAGAAGACTTCCTTTCCTCGAGAATGGGCAGCCATGAGTACTCCCACCTGAGTGGGCTTGCCTAGCGTGAGCCAGTCGGCCCAGACCTCGATGCGGCGTGGCTCGGTCATACTTTCTTCTTTGGTGCTCGCTGCTTGGTCGTAAGCCCAAGGTCTTGCAGTTTCCTACCTAATTCGTCATCGCGGGCCACCAGCTCCAGGTCTTCGTGCAGACCAAGGCTGTGCAGGACATTGAGATAAGCTCCCATACTTACGCTGGGTTCGCCTTTCTCGATTTGGCTGAGGGTGCCGCGTGTTATTCCCGTACGCTCTGCTACTAGAGTCGCAGAGAAGCGTCGCCTCAGTCGTGCCAGGCGAATGTTGTCGCCCAGGCCGCGAAGCTGCCGGAGCGCGACTGGGTGGACGGACGGTGTTCTGCGACCCACAATGATCAATATATAGCACATTTATTGACGCTTCTGTACTATATATCGAGCATTGTTGGAATACGGTTTTGCACCGCGGTGGGCGGCTAGGCGCTCACCTGCAGGCTGTGCAGGTACTGCTCTGGATGATTTGCGCGGTCACTTGCTCGTGAACGTCTACGCGGGATGTCTTACTGCTCTTCTTCCTGGTGCTTTTCTTGTTTGTCGTCATGGTCGGCTTTCCTGTTTGTTTGTGAGTGTTTCCCTAGAGGGGAAGGACCTGTCCTTCGCCCTCTTAATTGCCCCTTCAGCCCGGGCGAGGAGGCAGTCACAGGCCTTTGGGGAGCGCTTGCGAACCGAGGAACGAGGGAACCGAAAGGGATTGACCGCAACGAGTCTCGGGCGTCCCCCCTTTTTTTCGAGAGTGCGGCGTTAGCCCCCCTGCCGAGGAGAGCTTCACCGCACCCCTTTCACTAAAACGATGTCACCTTCAGTGATTCGGATACCGTCTTGGCGAGCCTGTCTTGTAGACAATCGATCTCCTCGCAGAGCGACTGGCGCTCTTCGTCTTCGATGGCGCGCGCCATGCGATACGCCTCTTCTGCGGCAAGAAATGCAGACCGGAGCTTGGTGAGCTAGAGCTTCAGTGCGTCTCTCTCGGCAGCTGCCTCGACGTAGAGTGGATGCTGCTGCACCCATTGTTTGACGGTGAGTGGCATGGGTCTCCTTTGGGGGATGACGGCTTGCGCCGGGGGGTTGGGTTTGGTCTTCGCTAGAAGCCATGAGAACGAAGCCAACGACCTGGCTGTGGCGCGTAATCGTGAGGCTCCCCTGGGCCGCTCAGGTCGACCAAGATGGCTTGGGCGGACCGCACATCGACGTGGACGAATTCAGCTTTCGGGTAATAGCCACAGCCCGTGCGGGGGAGAGAGCGGCAGTAGGCAAATAGCATTTCTTTGGAAACGCCGACGATGCGGATATGAGGCTAGGCAAGAATCAAAAGGGTGCAGATCTTCTGAAACGACGGCAAGGTGCAGAGATTTAGGGAGATTTGTGTCGACTGATCTTTTTCGGAATTGGCTCATGGCGTAGATATCTAGAGGAGAGGACCATAGATGGCCTGTGAGGCCAAAAGTGCATGCACAGAACGTGGTAAGAGCCGTGAACCACTCTGAGGACCGCTTCAGGGACTCGGAGGAGCAATTCTACTCGTTGACAACGCGTTTAAG
>JAAEPE010000806.1 GCA_024222395.1 Myxococcales bacterium | reverse complement strand
GGCAATCCACCCAATCTGCCCTAAATCGCCACCGTCTGGCGGTTTTGAGTCAATTCTCCCGCCCCATCGGCCCACCAGGCCGCTGTGAGCAACAGGGTACCCTGGCGATTTCTAGGCTGTGACGACTTTGCGATAGCCGTGGGTTCCCTGGGGGCTACAAACGAACCCTTCGCGGCAATCTGGAAAGCACTGCTCTTGTGCGAAGGCAGGAGTGGCAAGTAGAGCGAGGCTCGTAAGACTAGCTACAAGCAGAGCAATACGGGTGGCACGAGATGACCTCATGGCCGGTCTGTAGCACACACAGGGCCTGAGCGTTGGGGGCTTTTCACGGGCAGAAAAACCGCCTATTCAGGCATATCGCAGGCGATCCACTCGCCGAGTTGATAGCGCTCGTCATCGCTCGGGATTGCGCCATCCGGCGGCATCGTATCGTTGACCGCACCGGGGCCTGCGGCGGTCGTGAAATCTATGTGTTCGTTTACCGCCTTGATCCCGAAGAGTGTGTCGAAATCGTGGAAGGAGGGGGCCCCTTGTCGCGCTTCACCGATGAGTTCACTGTGGTGACAGCGTGTGCAGTAGGTCTCCATGAACTCCTTGCCGAAGTTCTCGTAGGTGAGAGTCGAATCAGACGGACATACAGACTCGGTCGGCGGGCCAAAGAGCGGTTGCTCCTCGTCTCCGCCACATCCCGCCGCCGTTGCAAGACACGCGAACGCCGCCAGGGCTTTTAGAGCCATTCCCATGTCATCTCTCCATAGAGTTCGACCTCCACCTCGACCTGCATATCGTCGGGGCCGCTGTTGCGGAGCAAGAGGTACCAATCGGCCTCCGCCGGTGGAGTGAAGGTGTAGTCCACCTGTGTCTGGTTGAGTTCTTCGTAGATGGTTTGCGTGGCGCCGTCCGCATGACCATGGATGTTCCAGTCGAGTTCCATCACGGGAGCCTCGAGATGAATCTGGGCCGAATCATCCGCGTCACCGGCGAGCACAGCCTCGACAATTTCTCCGGGCTCGAGAGTGATAGTTTCGGTGATGACTTCTCGAGGGGGAGTGGCATCGGCAACGCCGGCGTCCACAATCGACATATCGGCATCCGGCGCGTCGGCGATCGAGCTTCCCCCGTCACAGGCGGAGAGCAGACCGCCGAGGGCGAGAACAGTCGTTAGAGGGAGGCGGGAACCGATCGAGCACCAGTGATACTTCTGCATTTCGCCGGCAACCTACTACGCGAGGGGGCCTCCTGGTCCATGTGTTTTCAACAGCTCTCAACAGTTGGGAGCCAAGTCGATAACCGAACTCCTCGGCTGGGTGCGGCAAATTGCCCAGGCCTGTTGAGGGCCTGCGAGCAGGGCACAGATACCCATAACGACGAGGCCGTGCCGAACTTACAGTTTCGAGAAAGAATCGAGGTTTTCGATTCCCTTTAGAATATCAAGACACTACGTGCGTTTGCTGAGGAAGGGGAGCACTCTTGCTCGCCACCTCACTACGAACGAAAGCAAAAGACTATGAACCGATTTCTTCTCCCGCTCCTGATTGCAATGGCAGCGTGCAGTTCTCCCAAAGCCGGGGACACCATCCCTGCCGACGTGACCGGCAATGCAATTACCGATCTCGCGGATTTCGATGCCCAGGTCATGGTCGGCCAGAGCCTTCGCCTCGAAGGCTTCCTCTTCCACTACACCAGCGGCGAACGAGCGTACGAGCTC
>JAAEPE010000805.1 GCA_024222395.1 Myxococcales bacterium | reverse complement strand
TACCCGTAAAAACCATGGTAGGCATAGCACGTACCATCGACAGTTGATAGGGCAGACATTTGAAAGATACGTCGCCGGCGCGAGGCCATGCGATCAGCACAAAGTTATCCAGAGTCACCAACGGAACGGGTCGCCGAAGCGGATCCCGTATTGGTCTTGATCTAATAAAAGCGCTCTTCCCCGAAGGTCGGAGCTTAGTTGCATGTATTAGCTCTAGAATTGCCACAGTTATCCAAGTAGGATTGTACGATCTAAGGAACCATAACTGATTTAATGAGCCATTCGCGGTTTCACTATGTAAAAGTATGTACTTAGACATGCATGGCTTAATCTTTGAGACAAGCATATGACTACTGGCAGGATCAACCAGGTAACTATCTCTCTGGGCTACGTTGCTTTAAGTTGAAAGCGTACCGTAGGCACAAGAGCAATCGGCGGGAACTCCCAGCGAGGAGAGCCCCTCATGCGACTTGACCGGGGGTTTGCAATCGACACACAATGAAGCGACCATCGAGCTAGTCGGCCACCGCCGCAGAGCGAGCCCGGCTGCATAGTAGGACAGAGCGAGCCGGAGCACTGCTGCGCGGGACCCTAGAACACAACGGTAACAGTATCGAGGTAACAGGCGAGGCTGGCCGCCGCCGAACGATTCTCCGGCCGTAAAGCCGAGTACTACCGCCCCGCGGAGCCACTTGGTTCTCAACCGCGCCATACAACACCATACGCCGGCCAGGCACCCGTTGCCGGGGCTGGCCTCACAGGACAGAGTCAGGTCAGTAAAATCTCGGGAGACAAGACCGACGGAAAGACTCTCGGGATCGCTTGCACGGAGGCGAGCTCTCCGCTGGACCGCATGCGGGACGCGTTGGGATCGTCACACGCCGGGCGGCCACTCAAATGCCATTGAACAAGTGCCTGGGAAACTGAGCCCAAAAGGTTTGTACTGCGAGCTAGCGCAAAAAGTTCGAGAGGGCGACTGCACCGAGCCCCGTGCCTCAGCCTCACAAGCCTGTCGGCCTGCTAGCCTCGGCAGCGACCCGGACTGCCTCCCTCTACACCTATAGACGGTGCCTTGGTACGCAAGAGTCGCGGGTATGTTAGGCCCGGATTTTCAGAGTCCGGCTCTCATGAGTGCGGTGCCTTCCCGGGCACCGAGCTCCACGAAACTCGGAGGGAACACAGCCCAGGGCATGAGGGACAGATCGCGCCACCCCACTTGGCGCTCGCGTACTCTGCGCTCCCTCGGCGCCAGCGCAAAGACCCGGGGACTGGTCGAAAAAAACTAAGTTTTTTGAGCGGGGGAACAAAATCCTTCCCGGGCCGTCGCCTGGCCTAGGCGGCCATTCAGGAGGGCTCGCCGTGTCCCAGGGAGCCTCTGACACCACATCCAACATATTTTGACTTTTTTCGGTTTTTGAAGAAAACTTAGTTTTTTTGACCAGACCGCCCGGTCGATGAGATTTTTAGATGAGGTCGCCGGATGCCGGATGCCACCGGAGGGCCCGTTTGAGGCCGCCAACGTGTAGGCACGGCCAAACACCCAAGGGGAAATTTTTTTTCCCGTGACCCTACGGCCGACCGTTAAGCTTCCAGGACGCGCCGACGTCAAACGTCCGGCGCACCGGTCGGAGCCGGATGGAGCCGGATAAAGTCATTTTTTGTGTTTTGGACGGCGAGCCATCGACCAACTACGTCCATCCCAGTAGAGATCCGGCGCCAACAGTGCCCCGGGACCGCAGAGTGGCGCCGTCAGTTCGTCGAACCGGACGAGGTGCGTCCCAGAGGTGCTTCCGGCGTCCGGGAGACCGTCGGCAACACCGCCATCGTGTTCGGCGACCTCGAAAACATGGGGGTAGACGTCAACTAGAACATCCTCCGACGACCGGTGCCGGAGCTACGGCGTCCGGCAACCTCATCGACTTGCTTGACCAGACCTCCCGGTCGATGAGGCGCTGGGACTTAGAAAATTTTCAGTGATTTTTTTGAGCGGGGGAAAACTTCCCCCGTCCATCCACCAG
>JAAEPE010000804.1 GCA_024222395.1 Myxococcales bacterium | reverse complement strand
CTTCGGTGGAGTAGTGGTTCTCAGGGGTAGGCTTGTCCTTCGGCACCGAAGCGAGAGTGACGGATCAGGGGGGAGATGGAGCAGCACCGCGCACCGGCGACACCTGCTGAAGATGACCCGACAACTCTCGACGCAATGAAACAGCCACGGGAAGTCACCACACGCTTCTACAAAGGCGACGAAGTCATGACGGCAGAAGGCCCTGCCATAGTAGTGAACAGCAACGTGGGCAAGAACAAGGACGAGTACAGCCTACGCTTCCCAGAGAGCAAGCTACCACAAAAGAACTACCGCCTAAACACGAGCAACGTGCGCACCGGCAGGCAGCACATCAGCGAGATCATGTGGCTCCCTCACGAGTGGGCAGACTACGAGCACGGCGCACCCGACTCAGACCCCAACCACAACGACGACTCTGACAAGGACAGCATCGACGAAGACGCCCGCACAGAAGCCATCCCAGTGAGTGATGAACCACTAGGACACGCGTACGAGCTACCAACACTCGAGCCAACACCAGTTGACGGCGACAGCGAACACGACGACGACACTGCCATCGAAAGCTGCAGCGACGACGATGCTGGAAGCAAGAGCAACTGTGATGAAGAAAGCCAACACGAAGAAGACAGCCAGTTTGTATTGCGCTCAGGCCGCGTGAAGAACAATACACAAGCACTGGCACTGGCAAATTACGAGTTCAACAACATCGTGCAGTCACTCAACACCACCAATGACGCAGACACGCTCACGTACAACCAACGAGCTTTCGTAGCACAACGACTCATCTCCAAACTACACAAGCTTCGCAGCTTCAACAAGCACATGGAGAAGACAGCTCACCAGAAGCAAGTTGCACTCGCTGCAAAGCACAGAGCACCTGTGTCAAAGACCCGAGCGAGCAGACCAGCCACACCAGATCTGCTGAAGCCGCCGAAGACCCTACACGACGCCCGCAAACGGCCCGACTGGCCCAAGTGGGAAGCCGCCATGCTCAAGCACATACAAGAGAAGCTACTGGACATCGGCGCAGTACAAGAGACTAGGCTGGACATCGAGCAAGCCAAGTTCACAAAGAAAGGCAAGTCTCCACCCAGGTTCAACATCATGAGCGGTCGCTGGGTGTATGCGCTAAAAGAACGCGCTCACAGCAGTGGTGAGCTGGAGGAGTCAGCCCGCCTAGTCTGCAAGGGTTTCACCCAGAAGTATGGTGTCGACTTCGAAGAAACGAGCGCCGACACAATGGCGCTAACGAGCTACATGATGATGGAAGCATGTGCAGCGCAGAGCACAGAAATCATCAGAGAGAACTGGGACATCAAGGGCGCGTTCTACAGGGCAGAGCCGGACCACATCCAGCTGATGAGACCACCCACTGGCTACGTGTTCCAGAACCCGCAGATGAATCTCCTACTGCTGCTACGCTGCATCCCCGGCACAAGAGACGCTATGTACCATCACATGGACCAGCTGGGAGAGTACCTGGTAAACAAGGTCGGCTTCGTGAAGAACCCCGCCGACGAGTCAAGCTTCGTGCGCATCATAGGGCAACGCTGGTGCATACTCACTATCCACGTCGACGACATAGGAGTTTTCTCCAACAACCAAGCTCTCTGTGACGGTGTGTTCGAGCAAGTCAACAAGAAGTACCCTCTCAAGCGACTACAAGGCGGCATGGGAATCATGATGGGCATCGCGTCTGACCGGACAAGCTACGGCATCGAGATGTGGCAGCCCCACCTCATCGACGACATCGTCAAGCTCGCAGGAGTGGAAGACAGAAGGTCGGTGACTACGCCCACGCATGGCAAGTTCGAACACTTCACTGAAGAAGACAAAGTGACGGAACTACCACACCGCGCCCAGCTAGACAAGTTCCCTTACCGTACGTTGATTGGGAAGCTCATGTATCTACGACGCTGCACACGCTGGGACATAGCCTGGGCAGTGTCCAACCTGGCATCATACCAAACCACCTTCGGTGAGAAACACATCGAAGCACTGCTGCACCTCTGCACCTACGTGAGATGCACCAAGGAGATGAAGCTGATACTGCGCAGACAAGATACCATCATACCCAGCCTCTTCGCCATGGTGGACTGCAGCTACGCCATCGCCAAGGAAGGCAGAAGCGTCACAGCATACGTTGTATATGTTTTCGGCTGCCCTATCCACGTGTACACAAAGCGCCAACCGTTAGTGGCTCTCTCATCATGCGAAGGAGAGTTCATCGCCGCGTGTGAGTGCGGAAAATTCCTCGTGTGGGTGCGACGCCTGATGCAGGGTTTTGGCTTCGAAGTGCCGCGGGTAAGCGTCATGCTTGAAGACAACCAAGGCACCATTCACCTGTCGGAGAAGACAAGCCTCAACAACCCCAGGACGCGCCACATGGACGTGAGATACCACTGGCTACAAGACCAAGTCAACGCGAAGATACTGAAGCTGACGTACATCAACACGAAGGAGCAAGTCGCTGACGTTATCTCGAAGCCAGCTAAGAAACACATCCACGACGCACTGGTTCCCACACTCATGGGGCACAAACCAGTTGCCACACCAAGTGTAACCATTGCACTCCAAGAAGCCACGGCACAAACCAAGACGTCAGCTTTCCGAAGGAACAAGCCCGAGGAAAAGAAGGAAGTCCACTTCGCAGCCATGGCTACACACACCGACATGAACGCACTGGCCCAGAAGCTCCAACGGAAGCTAGCTGAGAAGCTGGAACAAGAACCAAGCAGAGCAGGTCAGCAACGAGCGCTGAGTGAGTTCAACGAGCTTACAACCGGACTACGACGCGTCGGCAAAATCGTAGAAAGCGCTTTGGCACCGACGGGCAACCCGCAGTGTAAACCGTGCACAAAGGCCAAACACCGCCGACACAACAGAAAGAAAAACAAGAAGAAGGGGAGAAACGCGCCAGTCAACCAGCCCAAGAGCGCGCCCACCACAGCCAAACCAAGGCGCTCGACGCCCTCGCTGCCACACAACCAAAAGCAACCCAAGCTGATGTACAACTTTGACAAGCTTAGAGGACTCAAGACACCGAACCACTTCAAGAAAGCTGGGGGAGTGCCGAGCAAGCTCATCACCAACGACAGCACAGAGTCCAAGCAGTGTGAACCCGAGGATCCCATCAAGCTGTACAACCAACGAGAGTGGAAGCGCAGGGAGCTCAGAAAGCTCAAGCGTGACGTCGAGCTCATGAACCTACTCATCAAGGCCGGCTGCAATCATGGAATGATCGACGAAAACCACAGCAGGATTGCTGGCACGGTGAGGAGACTCTGCGAAGACCACCTCCAACAACACCCAGGGGACGACCTTGGCGAGCTCTGTGACAACCACATGGCACACCTCATGGATCTGCTCAAGACCGGTGAAGAGGTTCACGGCAAGTGGCGGTATTAGTGTACCACCACGCCTCCTCATCCCCCCTGCACTACGACGGACCGAGTACAACTGGCGGGAGCTGCGCAAAGGCTCTGGGGGAGTAGAAGAATAAATCGCCATTAACGCAGCACGCGTTACTTTGAGCGCACCAACGGACCGGATGCGCCCATGCTAG
>JAAEPE010000803.1 GCA_024222395.1 Myxococcales bacterium | reverse complement strand
TAATCCATCGCAAATCTCATCTCGGGGAAAGACCTCGCCTTCGCAATCGCCCCATTGCCCACTCGCGTCACAGGTCTGAATCCCGGATTGACACTCTCCGACGTTCGGTGCCGTGCCGCATGCCTGCTGCTCTCCGGCGGCACACTCACAGCCTGGGTCGGATATCCCGTCGCAGTCGTTGTCGAGGCCGTCGCAGATTTCATCTTCGACAGAGGGGGCATCACAGCCGCCCCATGAGCCGTCGGTACAGGTTTCGCTACCACTTCCACAATCGCTTGCGCAGTCGCGCTCTAGATTTTCGTCGACGGCGCCATCGCAGTCATTGTCCAATCCATCGCACACTTCGCCGGTAATGGAGACGACGATGTCTTGTAAGGCGGTTTGCAGTTCGAGGGGGCTGTCGGCATGGAAGTAGCAGGGGTTGGCGGCATCTGGAGTGGCACCACTCTCATCGCAACCGGCCTGCTCGGTACCAGCAGCAACGGCCATGAGATTGAGGGCGCGGGCATCGACGCTATTGCCGAAGCCAACGACGAAGGTGGTAACGCCCATGTCGCGGAGCTCTTGGACTCGGTCGACGGCATTGAAGCGGGTGGAGGCGTCGTACGGATCGCACCATTGCCAACCATCGGTGACGAGTAGGACGTAGCGGTCACCCCCGCCCGAGTTCGGTTGTAGGGATGGCTCTTGGGCAGCGGCACCCAAGGTCTCCGCCATTGGGGTCCAGTTCCCACCTTCTGGGGGCGGGCTCGCAAGCTCATCGCCAATGGCGCCACGACGGCCCAGAGCGGGCTGGACAAGCGTTTCACCCGGGGAGCATTGGCCGTTTGCGGGAAAGGCCATGAGACCCATCTCCAAATTGTTCTCGAACTCGCCGGTGACAGCGTCGATCGCGTTGGTCGCGATGCTCCACTTGGTATCGCCGTTGATCGTACCGGTCTGCATCGAGCTGGATTGATCGAGCACGAGCATGACACGCGCTGGCGCACAGGCATCGAGAATGTCCGCTCGCTCCAAATCGAGTTGTGCCTGCTGCCCTGATTGGGTGCAGGAGGCTGCTAGCAGGAGGGGGCTAAGGGCTCCGAGTCGAGTACATTGCATCTTGCCTCATCGTTGCACAATATGTGCCCTGGGAAATATGATCCCAAACGTCGAAATATCAGATACTTACGGTTTGCACGTTGCGACCATTCTGGGATTTACCCAGCATGCGGGATCTATCGGCCTAGGGTTCCAGGTCACCACAGAGTTGGGCGTTTTGCTCAAACTAGCAATGTCATTTTGAGCGCCAATGACTATAAGGCTCGGCCAATGCCGGTCATGCCGTATCTGCGCTTCATTGTCGCAAACCGCCGCTTCGTGGGCTTCGGGTTCCTGGTCGCATTTGCCTCGAGTTTCGGGCAGACCTATTTCCTCGGAAGCTTCAGCCCAAGTATTCAACTCGAGTTCTCCCTATCCCACACCGAGTGGGGCGCGGTCTATCTGGTGGGCACTCTTGCGAGTGCCATTGCCTTGCCAAGCACCGGAAGACTCATCGACCTGGTTTCCCTTCCACGCTACACGGCTGCTGCCGTACTGCTACTTCTCACGGGCATCGCCGCCATGACGCTGAGCGCAGGTGTTGTGACGCTGGCCCTCGCCATCTTCCTGCTGCGACAGGGCGGGCAGGGGCTCATGAGCCATATCTCAATGACGAGCATGGCCCGTTACTTCGAAGAAGGGCGAGGTCGGGCGATTGCACTGGCAACTCTGGGCTTTGCAGCGGGGGAGGCCTGCTTGCCAAGAATCTCGCTGGCGATCACCGAAGCGTGGAGCTGGAGAACGTCGTTCGCGACGATGGGCGTCTTTCTTGCGATCGTCCTACTGCCCGCGCTCATGTGGCTCTTGCGCGGTCATGGTGGCCGTCACGAAGAGCACCTGCGCAGCCTTGATGGGGGGGACAATCAGAACTCTTCTGGGCGGCGGAGCTGGACGCGCGGGGAGGTGCTTCGCGATCCTCGCTTCTACCTCCTGCTTCCCGGTCTCTTGGCGCCGGCCATGATAGCCACCGCGCTCTTCTTCACACATCTGAGCCTCGCAGAAGCCAAGGGATGGTCAAACGAGTGGATCGTTGGCAGCTACGGCGTCTACGCCCTTGCGAGTACTCTCGTCGGCCTGGTCTGCGGAACGCTTATCGACAAGATTGGCGGTATTAGACTCGTGCCCATGATGCTCTTGCCCATGGCTGTGGGCTTGGTTGTGGCTGGCACACTTCGACAGCCGTGGAGTGTGTGGCCCTATTTCATGTTCTTTGGCGCGAGCGTGGGTATTAGTCACACGGCGGTCTCTGCCATGTGGGCCGAACTCTACGGCGTTGGCAGCATCGGCGCTATCAAGAGCCTTGTGACCGCGCTGGCGGTGCTCGCCTCCGCGATTGGGCCTGTCATTGTTGGACTCTTCATGGATGCAGGTGTCTCGATTGAACGGGTGTGTCTCTACTTTGCCGGATACGTAGTCTTCGCATCAGTGCTCTTGGCTGTAGCCCTCGGCAAAAGATCCGGAGAGCGCCTTACTCCTTGAGCGTGTGAGGCACCTTGAGCGTGTGAGGCAATAGCCCCAGCATCGGAGTCTTTCCGATATCGCTGAAGTCTCTATGATCTTCCAAGACTTCGCCAGGGGAGCCATCCTCAACAATTCGTCCATTGCTCATCTTGAGCACTCGGGAGCCCATGGAAGCCGCTTCGCCATGGTTGTGTGTGACCTGGAGCGCTGGAATGCCAAGCTCGTGCACAAGCTCAACGACCAATTGGGCGAGTTGTACCCGCAAGTCGCGGTCGAGGGCTGAGAATGGCTCATCGAGAAGGAGCACCCTGGGGCTCGTTGCCAGGGCTCGTGCAAGTGCTACGCGCTGTGCTTCGCCGCCAGAGAAAGTCTTAGGTTTTCTGCTGCTTAGATGGTTTGCGCCGACCCTGCCCAGTAGATCGTGGGCGCGCTCTTCGCGCTGCGCTCGACTGAGCTGTCTACTCATGCCGTAGCAGACGTTCTGTGTAGCGGTCATGTGGGGAAAGAGCGCCAAACTCTGAAAGAGATAGGCGACGCCTCGCTTCTCAGGGGGGAGAAAGACGCCGCTCTGGCTCTCACTCCAGACTTCGTCACCGAGGCGAATGTGGCCTTTGCCGGGCCTGTAGAGCCCTGCGACCGCTTGCAGGATGGTGCTCTTCCCCGAGCCAGAGGGGCCAAAGAGGATGTTGATGCCCGTGTGCGCCGTGAACTCGACGTCGAGTTGGAAGCTCTGCCCATGCCCTTCGCGCACAACGTGCAATGCAATGTCGAGGGCGGAACTCTTTGGCTTCTCGCTCATCCGTATTGCACATCTGCGCGCCGTCCGATGCTGTTGACGGCATAGAGGACGCCAATTGCCGTGGCCGTGAGTACAGCAACCATCGCACCAGCGGGTGCTTGTTTTGCAACCTGCTCGTAGACGTAGAGGGCCGCAGTTTGGGTTTGGCCGGGAATAGAGCCCGCAACCATGACAGTGACGCCGAAGTCTCCTAGCGCACGGGCAAAGGCGAGCATCACACCAGCTGCGATGCCGGGCGCTGCGAGGGGGAGCTGTACCGTGAGGTAGGCGCGCAAGGGGCTCGCACCGAGAGTGCGGGCGGCCCGAACGACCGTTGGATCCACTCGCTCGAGTGCCGAGCGTGCCGACTTTATGACTAGAGGCACCGAACCTACGAAGGCAGCGATGACACAGCCGACGACGGAGAAGGCGATGTGCCCTCCGGTAAGAGACTCGTAGGTTTGTCCTAGCCAGGAGTTCTTTCCGACGGCGGTGAGCACGTAGTAGCCGAGTACCGTTGGCGGCATAACCATCGGAACCGTCACCAAGGCGTCTACGAGTTCTCGTCCTCGGAAGCGAACCTGAGACAAGAGCGTCGCCACTCCAACGCCGACGATAATCGACATCAGTGTCGCTATCGTGGCTACCTTGTACGATAGCCATAGTGGATCCCAATTCATACGATGCGTCTATCCCGAGTGCTGGTGAAGCTCTTATCGCCTAGCTTGCAAGCCATATGGTTTGAGGAGTGCGGCTCCCTCCGCCGATTCTAGAAACTGCACAAAGGCCTCGGCTGCGGCGCCTCTTGGCGTCTTTGCGACAATGCCAATTCCTTGTTGTAGCGGGGCGTGCATCGATGCGGGAATTAGCGTGAATGCGCCACCTCCGTGAAGTGCGAGTGAGTGTGCGACAAGGGCGACCTCCGCATTGCCACTCTCCGCATATTGCATGGCTTGACGCACGCTCGAACCGCGAACCACTCGGGACTCGAGCTTTGACCAGAGCTTCTCTGATTGCATGGCCTGGCGCGCCGCGGTGCCGTATGGGGCGTGCTCGGGGTTGGCAATCGCGATGTGCTCATAGGAAGAACTCGCAAGTGCGGCCAAGTCTGCCGGGGCGTCACCTGTCTTGACCCACATGGCGAGACGACCTTCAGCGTAGACACTGACGCTGCCCTTGGAAACATCACCCGAAGCTTCGAGGTCTTTGAGATACGCGAGGTTGGCCGAAACAAAGACATCATAGGGCGCTCCCTCAAGGATTTGCTGCCTCAGCTTTCCTGACGAGGAGAGGATTAGTGATATCTCGGTACCAGTCTTTGCCGCGTAGGCTTTCCCGACACTCTCAAGCGCTCCGGCGAGGGACGATGCGGCCGCGACCTGGAGTTTCTTGGATTCCGGCTTTGAGCAAGCAGGACTGGCAAGTCCGCACGCGAGCAGCAGCGCAAAGATGGCGAGATTGCGAATCATCCTATACGGCGAATCTACTACGGGATGACACCCGCGTCTGCTCCCTGGTCCGCGCGGATGTCCGCTTCCGCCCGGCTGCACTCCTCAAGCCTGGTGAGATTAATCTGATTGCGAACCTGGGGGCGGGTTATACATGTTCCGAGGTCCTTGCAGCGCATGAGAATTCGCTTGTTGGGAAAGTCAAACTCCACCTGCAAGCTGCGCAGTGCCTCCACGCCTAGCACGCCATCGAGTTCTGGAACTTGCGGCCGCAGCTCGTCCCGC
The DNA here is from genome assembly GCA_024222395.1 of Myxococcales bacterium. Classification (GTDB taxonomy): domain Bacteria; phylum Myxococcota_A; class Polyangia; order Haliangiales; family Haliangiaceae; genus NORP324. The sequence continues at coordinate 38,581 of JAAEPE010000803.1, read as the reverse complement.
AGTGCCTGCAGGAGTGGCAAGCCACTTTGCACCACCAAGATTCGAACTGTGAGGCCAAGCTCAACCGCTGCTGCCGCTTTGCATGTCTCTCGATCTTCAGGGCAAGGGCAGTTCACGGGATCCATGGCGCAACTCCTGATCTCGCGCATGCGAGCGTTGGCATATAGCTCTCGGCACGGTCCACGACCATTCGAATCTCCGCCGATATCGCCTGTAAGAGCCAAGAAGGGCACCTCGGCCAGCTTGCCTTGGACGGGGCCGGAAGGCAGGTAGACCGTGGCGGGTTCGAGGGTCTCGATTGCCGGCGCATCACCAGATGCGGCGTAGCGAACGTAGGCCTCTTCGGTGAGCAGACTCGGGCCAATGGCAGTGGAAATTGCCATTTGCACATCAGTGCCGAATTCTTCTACGCTCGTGTCCGCTTGGAGACCGAGTTCGCCAACGACTTCGGTGTGCATGCAGACGCCAAGGGTGGGACGCAATGCGCCAAATCGCACTTCGCTTCCGTTGATGAGTAGAGTACCTCCGCCCGCAAAAGGGGACCCGAAAACTGCATCACAGGCAAGTGTGCGCTCGCTATCCGTTCCCGCCGTATCAGGGAAGAACCGCATCTCGCTACCGGAAAAGTCGAAGCGCACGGACGAGCGCGAGAGCAAGTTTGAGCCTAGGATTCCGTAGACCTCGCGGCTATTCTCTGCCTCACCAGCGAGACAGAGAGCCTCACTGGGATAGCAGCTGTGCAAATCGTAGGCGGTGACGCCTCGGAACTGGAATCGGGGTATGGGTGGATCGGAGGTGCCGTATAGAGTGAGTTCCACCAGGCGACGAAGGGGATCTTGGATCACGTCGCCCGCTCGATAGCTATCCAGAACCGTGATCGGGCTGAGCACGTCGACCACAATGTCAAACTCTCCCTTGCTGCCTTCTTCGGCTTTCAGAATGACAGGCCCAGTTGTGAGGTCGATCTGAATCGGAAATGGATCGATGGCCTTGGAGGTGCCATCGCAGCTCGCGGCGCTCGCCACTAGGCCGAGAGCGGCGATGCCTGTACTCCAAGACCGCATCATGGGGGCACCGTAGCATTGCCTGGGGCCCGGCACGAGGTGGGCGGCTTCGCACCACTTGGTGGGGGAGGCCCCCCCCGAAACAGGCCTGTGGTGCGCCGCCCCTCCCTGCCACCCTGACCAAGCCTGTGAATTGTGGCTGCTTGCTTCTTAGAGCGTGCCGCTGCATCTTCGGGGCATGAGTGCAGAGACCATCATTGTGGATCAGAGCGACTGGCGACACATCGCTGTCGAAGGAGGCGACCGGGTGCGCTTCCTGAACGGCATGGTCAGTGGGAACGTGCAATCCATGCAAGACGGCGACTGGCTGCGAACGCTTATGCTCAACCACAAGGCCAGGCTGCTCTCCATATTCGACGTACAGGCGTTCGCGAACCATCTCCTGGTGAGTTGTGCCCCCGAACTCTTCGAGGTCACTTTGGAGACACTGGATCGGCACATTGTGATGGATGATGTGGAACTCGAAGTGAAGGCCCACCCGATGCACTCGTGTTGGGAAAGTGCAGATGCAGTTTGGACGGCCCGCCCGGTGCTTGAGGCCTGCGAGGCCGGGGCAACCGAGGAGGCAATTGAGTGTCGCCGAATTGAAGCGGGCATGCCGCGCTTCGGGGTCGATGTGAGCGCCGCCAACTTCCCCTTCGAATCCCAGCTGATACGGCTTATCGACTACGAGAAGGGCTGTTTCACGGGCCAAGAACCAGTCGCCCGGGTACGCGCCCGCGGCGGTGGTGGGAGCAAGCGATTGTGTGGCCTCATCGGTGGCGGTGGCGTGCTCCTGCCAGTCGGCGGGGAGCTGGCGACCAAAGAAGAGCCAAAGGGTGGCCAGGTGACCTCCGCCGTCATGAGTGAGCAATTGGGCAGCATTGCACTGGCCTACGTGCACAAGAGTGCCTGGGAGCCAGGCAGTGTGGTCAAGGTAGGTGACCTAGAAGCCACAGTCTCTGGCCTTCCATTCGCGGGCGGTTGACAATCGCTCGCCAACTGGGCAAAGTCCGCCCGCTGGGTATTTCTGGCACTTACACCTTCAGGAGATATGAATTATGGGTCGCGGAGATTCCAGACGCTCACAGAAGATGCGTCGTAAACGAGCACAGAACAGCCTCAAAGCGCGCATCAAGCGCAAGATCGAGTCTGCGAAGAAGTCAAAGAAGTAGCGTGAGCTGGCGCTGGCGCTGGCCAAGACGCTTTGCGCCTGCGTGAACACCGGAAAACAGCGCCCAAGGCGCGCGAAATTCGCACTTGGCGCTGGCGAGTGCGTTGAACGTCGGAGCCAACTTAGTTGGCGCCAACGTTCAATTGAAGAGAACGCCGAGATTGAGATGAAAGCGCCCTCGGGGGTTGTCTCCAATCTTGATGTTCAGTGGTATGGCGTATTCGATTGAAAACGAGCCGACCGGCGAGACCCAGCGCAAGAGCGCCAGACCGACCCCAAAGCTGGGTGCGTCGATGTCGAGGCCATCGAGGGAGTTTGTGATCATTCCCGAATCTAAGAAGATTGCGGTGGCGATGGGGAATTCGACCCACGGGTCCTGCCACACCTCGAGTTGCAGATCGATGTTGTTGATCAAGCGAATGTTGCCGCTGGCAGGCACAACGCGAAATTGGCGAAATTGGGTGACGGATCCCAGAGGAGCGAGTGGGTTGTCGATGAACTCGACGGCTAGGTGATCCTCCTCGTAGCCCCGCACCGTCGTATCGCCCCCAGCAAAGAAGCGCTCGACTTGGGGCAGCAGAGAATCCCCACCCAGGGGAACGCCGTGATCGTAGCGCAGGCCAGTGCTTAGGGTTAGCTTCTCGCCAAGGGTGAAGAAGGCTTGACCAGCAAAGCCTAGCTTCAAGAATCGAGCGGACCCGAATGCGCAGTCTTCTGCGAAGAGGGCATCGAGTTCGACTCGGTAGCCCTTGGCTGGTGTAAGCGGGTTGCGATTGCCCTTGCGGTCCCGTCTCTTATCAATGACCAAGCGCGGGCCTATGGAACTACTGATCGTGGTGACCTTGGTTTCTTGAATGTCATCGCTATTGCCTGAGGGGCGCACTAGGGGCACGTCGTTGTAGCGGAGCCGGCCGTCGTAGCGTAGCGAGAAGAGCCAGCCGCGGAAAAAGCCTCGCCTGGCCTCCTTGCTCAGTGCGAGGCTAAGGCCATAGGTGGTGAGTTCACCGAAACGCTCCGTCTCGTCTGCTTTGTAGGAGCCCCTGGCGTCGAAATTGAGTTCTGCGCCGAGGTAGCGATTCATCGCCCAGTGCGGCAATCGAAAGCTCAACTCACCTTGAATAAGTTTCTGGCCGATATGAGCCGTGATATTCGTGCGCGCGCCGATGCCAAAGAGGTTTGGAATGCCACTGCCTGCCTCGGCGAAGAACAGGCTATCGCTGGCGTAGCCGACGGCGCCGGAGTAGTGGAAACCGTAGTCGCCGCGCTCTTCAACTCTAACCAACACATTCACCACTTCCCGCCTCGGATTGTCTCGACCTATGTAGCTGACCTGAGCCGTGGCAAAGAGGCCGCTCTGTCTTAGGTTGGCCTGAGCGTTTGCCTCGGCCTCCAGTGTAAGGCGCTGCCCCTCCTTCAGCTTCATCTCATCCAAGATGACCCAGTCGTGAGTCTTGAAGTTGCCACGAATCGCAATCTTGCCGATGCGGGCTGGGCTGCTCTCTTTGATGCTGTGCAGAATGGAAATGCTATTGCCGTCGGTTTCGATACTGGTTTTTACGGTCGCCCGCGGAAACCCTTGTGCATAGTAGTAGTGTCGCAATCGGTCTCCATCTTCTCTTGCAACGTCCTCACTAAAGTGCTTGCCATGCCGCAGCTTGAGGCGCTTGCGCAGCACGCGATCTGGTAGCTGCTGCTCGCCTTCAAAGACCAGCCGAACGTCTTTGACGAGGCTGCGCGGGCCCTCGGTGATGTGAAAGGCCACGGCAAGGCCCTTGGCCGGCAAGCCCGCAGCGATTGCGGCGGCCAGCCCCGCGACGGTGTGCCGCGTTTGGCCGCCTCGACTCACTTCGAGCCGAACTTGGGCTTCACGAAACCCGGCCTTGCGGTAGCTCGAGAGAATGCGGCCTGCGTCTTGCTCGAGTTGTTGCGTGGTTGCGAAACCACCGGAATCACCGACGATGATACGCTTGTAGATGCGAGTGCGAAGGTTGGCGCGAAGCGCCTCATTGGTGATTGATGTATTTCCTAGTAATTTTACGGAGCGAACTCGCAGCCTCGGCCCCTCGTCGATGAGAAAGAGAATACGCTCGAAATTGACCTCGGGGAAGAGCTCTCTCTTCCACGAGATATGCGCTTCAAAAAAGCCTTGGTCTTGGTAGTAGGCCCGAATGGCCTCTGCTGAGGCCTGTACCTCGACATCGTCGTAGCTGGCTACCTCTGAGAGGGTGAGTCGCTTCATGAGTTCAGCGCGAGGGACACTCTCTCGGTTGCCTTCGAATTCCACGTTGATAAGTCGGCGCTCACGCACTTCGATACGGAGATTGATCTTCTTATCACTGCGCCGGAAGCTGTGTCGGGGATCGTAGTCGTGACGGATTCGGACCCCGGGATATCCGCGCTTCTGATACAGGGCGACCAACCGCTTGACGTCTTTGAGCAGGGCCTGACGCGAGAAGCGAGTCCTGCCAAAGCAGATCCGCCAAACCAGGCAAATGCGCTTGTGACGGAATAGCCTGTCTATCTCATCGGACTCGAGGGCTAGGTTGCCATCCACTTCAATGACGCCAATGAAGTATGGCAAGCCTGGGCGCACTGTGACCGTTACGCGGGACTGGAAGGGCCCGTCGCTGCGCTCGCTAACTTCGACTTCCGCGTCGTAGAAGCCATCGTTAATGAGGTATAGCCGCAGTCGTTCCGCTTCGCTCCTGAGCTGCTCCTCTCGCTCTACCTTATTTGCGGCGAGGGGGGCGCCGGGGCGCAGCGTCATGCGACGACCTATCTCATCGGCGAATATGGGCTGCCGCAGCCGGTTCATAATCGACGTATCTAGGTCGACCTCCACGTGGCGGACGAGGGTAATGGGGGCAAGCTTTAGAGTTGCCTTCAAGCTGCCATCCGCCAGCGCCTCATTGGTGATGTCGCAGTGGTAACCGAGTTGGACCAGAAAATTTGTGACATTTCGCTGCTCCTCCGTTGACCAGTTCTGACTCTCCTGCATCATCGGGCGCAAGAAGCTGCGGACGACGTCCTCCTTGTCAATGAGCTCTCCTTCTAAGAGCCACGTGGAGAGCGGTGCGGCGAGAAGCGCCGCTGGGGGTGGGGCGACGGTATCCGCGGGGGCATCGACCGCCGGCTCCATCGGGGCCGAGGGATTCGCCGGTTGCGCCAGAGCCTGGGTAGTCGCGAATGCCATGAGCAGAAGCACCGAGCCGCATAGGCGGGGCAGTGGCATTCGAACGAGGAAGCGGGCGCTAGGGCGAATCATGGAATCCAGTATCCGCGTAGCTTAAGTCGGATGCGGCCCTGTTCTTCTTCATCGTCCGCTTCATCGTCGTAGAGGGTCTGAAGAAGATCTACGCCAAAGCTGATGTTCTCATTTAGGCGGTAGTCGGTGCGCAGGTCCCAGTTCCATCCGTTGAGGGAACGCTCAATTTGGCCGACAAACTTCCACGAGCGAGTGAGGATTTTCTCGCCTCGGAAGCCAACACTGGCTGTTCCAATCTGCAATCTGGCGACATCGAGCTTGGTGGCAGCGCGCAGCCGGTCGCCAATGATTGTTGAGAAGTAGTCCGCGGCAATGTCTTTGGTTAGTTGATCGAGTACGTCGAGGCTATTGTCCGAGCCGCTAGTCGATTGATTGCTGAATTCGCCGGGACGTCCACTCACCGCTTCGTCCCCCAGAAGGGAACGCCTAACATCTTCGGGCGTACGACCTACGAGGATGAGCTGCATGGTCTGCTGCTTGGTGAGGCCAGCGCTCGTGCCTAGGTCGAACTCTAGCTTGGAGATTGGGCCGCGCAGGCTCAGCTGCACCAGGTGAGATTGTCCATCACTGCTGGTGTAGTCACTCTCGCTCTGGATTTCGATATTCGGAGTCTTATAAGGGAAGGCGAGGGCGGGCGAGAAACTCACAGAGCCCTTCGTGCGAGTGAATTCTGCACGAATGCCCTGGAACTTGAAGTCGCCCTGAGCCACGTGAATGATGCCGTCGATCCTAGGCGAAAGAGGAGTGCCGGTGATGCCGAGTTCGCCGTTTAGCTCGATGTTCGCAACATTGTTGTCAACAAAGAAGGCGCGGCTCACCAAGGCAAGCTTGAGCTTGGCATTGCCAATAAGGGGCACATCCTCAAAAAGTGAGGAGTCATCACCCATGGATCGCGTAGGCTTGAGCGCGTCGAGGAAAGGATTGAACTCCTGAATGTAGCGGCCATCAGCAACCTCGACATGCCCGGCAATTTCGAGTCCTTCAGCATCTCCGACCACTTCGAAGTCTCTTAGGTGAACCGCGAGTTCCAGCGTTTGGGGAATGCGGAAGAGCACGTCTCGGGTCGAGACACTGATGTTCACGTCCACCGGTGCCCACTCGTCTAGGCTGATGTTGCCCCTAAACTCTGTGATTTGGCCCTCCCCATCGACGGTGCCCTGGATATCCTCGAATTCGATGAGTTGGTCGGTGAAACGCAACACCCCGCGATGCAGTGCGAACTCTCGCCGGGCCGCTCGGGGTGTTAGAGAAAGCGTGTTGCGGGAATCGAGTTCGATGGTGCCATCGATGTCGGGCGTTGCGCCTTCGCCGAGCAGTGCAATGGAGATATTTGCCGATCCTGAAGCAGCTGAGAAAACCTCTGGTGCGGCAGCAAGGAGCATCTTGCCTGCAAGTTGCCCTTCGATGCGCATTGCCCAGAAATCCGGTGTGAAGTTATCAAGCGCGAGACCGCCCGAGACGTGCAGCTCGGCGGCCTCGTCGGAGAATTGATCCGTGACGAGAATACGTAGGCCGGTTAGCGAGAGCTGCGAGTTGCTGAAGTCGATTTTGCCGTTCGGTATCGTGATGATTGCATCTTGCCCCGCGAGCTTGAGGTAGACGTCGCGCAACTCGAGAACCCCGACGACCTTTGGCTCCTGCACGGTGCCGACGAGCCGAATGCCGGCGTGTACCTCGCCATCCATAGCGTCAAACTGGCTGTCGACAAACGGCTGCATCAGTTGCACCGCGACGACACCTCGCATCTCGAAGTCCAACGCCTCGGCGGTTGCCTGGCCGCTCATCGCAAAATCGCCGGTGGGGCCCGTGATGATGGCTTCCTCCGTGAACGCCAGCTCGTCGCCGTCAAAATTGAGGACGAGCGGTGTCTTGTTGCGGAAGCGCACTGGTGCGGGCCGGCCGTCTTCGTCCTCGTGCGCTATGAGCACCTCGGCTTCACTGAGTTGAGCCTGCATCGTAGGTTTCTTCGTGCCGAGCAGGTCGCCTTGAATATCGATGGAACCGGAAAACCATCCTCGAATGCCGGTCTCCTTGCTGAGGGCAGGGAGGAATCTGTCCACTTCGATGCGTCGGACTCGGAGTGAGAGCTCGCTCTCGTACGGGGCGTGAGTTGTGAGCAGCCAATCGAGTGTGACTCGGCGCTGCAATACGTGCCCCGTGATGCGCACCTGCGAATCACCCACCGGTTCGACCTCTAGTTGGGTGGTGCCGAGGAAGGCACCTTCGATCCATGAGCGCAGGAGCGTAATTTGCCCGGTCATCGTGGGCCCATTGGCAGTGCCTCCAAGCTGCATTTCAGTGCTAAGAGCCCCACCCATCGACGTGCCGAGTCCCCCCCAGTGGGTGAGCATGCTATCGAGTGGCAGATCGCGGAGGCTGAAGACCCCTGATAGATTTTCTGAGCCATCCAGAGCGGCCTCGACATGCAGAACTCCACCGGCCTCGCGCGAGAGGTTTCCTTCGAGTCGGCGCTCGCCATTGCGTTGGCTCTCGAAAACGATTGCGGTGTTCGCGTATTGTTCGCCCGCCAAGCTCCAATCAGATAGACGAGCTTTGACTGACACTTCTGGGCGATGCACAGTGCCGCGACCATTGAGAGTCACGTCAAGTCGGCCCTTGAGAAGGGAGCCGATGATTGGCAGTGTCGATAGGTCGATCTTGAAGGCTTCGGCACTGACGTTGCTGAGCCTGGCGACGCGGGCTTGTAAATTGACGACGCCACTTGCCTTCACGGTGCCCCCGAGGGTCGAGCTATGAGCATTCCGAATCGTCAATCGCTGTCCGGCGTACTGCAGGGCCATGCGAAGGTGATCAATGAACGGAAGGCCTTTTGCCACGAGAGCCGGGGACGTCACTATTGGGTTGTCGAGGGCACCTTTGACGGTGACTCGACCGTGTGCTCCAGACATTGGAAGCTTGATGTCGAAGAGGCGCAGATAGCGCTGGGCACGGGAAAGTGCGAGATCGAAGCCGAGGTCGACTTCGTTGGCCGACGGATCGAGCGAACCGTGCACGCTGTGGAGGGCCAAACCTGGCAGTCCCACGCTTACTCCGGGAGAGTCGGCGGTGATTCGGTTGCCCTCGCGGTACGCCAGCCCGGATACTTTGGCTTCACCGAAGGTGAGTTCCAGCTCCTCTAGGCGCTGTTGGTCTTTGTTGCCCCAGGCGACGAGTCGCCCCGAGAGTTTGGAACCGCCAGCCACGGCTGAGAATTGTTCTGGTACGTAGGGGGCAAGCTCAATGGCCTCGGGGATGTTGATCTCGAGATCGAAGTGCAGAGGATTCACTCTGAAATCAGCAGCAAGTTCCATGCGGCCTTCGCCACCTTTGACCCGTGCGACCACGTCTTGCATCGAGCCGGTATCCGTGGCCGTATCCCAGCTTGGGACCGCTCTATCGATTTGCAGCTCCAAGGGCCCTCGTTCTCTTCCCATTGGGATGTAGACCTCTAGGTTGCGCACCTCCGCACGCCCTCGGGGGGCGAGCATCGGTCCCGACATTTCGAGGGAGAGGCTTAGGTCATCACCGCCGGCGAGGCCATCGGAGGCGTCACCTGCTATCTTTCCAGCCTTATCGACAGTGAGCTGGAGCTTGAGCTCACCGCCGAACACGTCGATCCACGAATCGAGCATGGCGCCCTCTACTCGGAGTTCCATGTCATCTTCGCCCTTGGCGGTAATCTTGTATTGCACGTCGCGGGGCACGAGCTCGGCCGGCCATCGACTCGGAAGCTGACTGAGATCGTGAACATGCAAGTCGTGCAGAGCAATAGGCAACTCGTACTCGACCTCGCCCCTCTCATTCGTATTCCTGTAGGTGATGGTCGCCTTTTCGGCGACCGTCGGTGGGCCATCTTTGGGATCGAGGCTCAGGCTGTAGTAGAGCTTGCTACCTAGCGGATCCTTGCCACCGTGATAGATATACCCGCTACCGCTCACCCCTTCGATGAGCACCCTGATGTCGCCGAGATCCAAATCGAACGTCACGCCCCCGTTGCCCTCTTCGCCGCCGACAACTAAGAAGTTCTCCACGTCGACATTCGTTCTCTCTGCGGCGCTATATCCCGTGCTAAAGCCCGGCGACTTCTTTGGGTAGAAGGCGGAGAGTAGACTGATGACGTGGGTATCGTACTCGTGGGCCGGGTAGGGTTGCTTGACTTCAATGAGCGTGGCGGTGCCACCTTGCTCGAGGCGCACATTGCGCAGTTGGTAGTGGCCGCCAAGGACTGCATGCACATTGATTTCGAGGCTGCCACCCGGTGTCGTGATGACGTTAATGCCATACTCGTCGAAAACCTTGAGATCGTGAACCTCGACCCTCACCCAGCCATCTCCGGTGAGGGCGGCGAGGCCGCTCAGGGGCCACTCGATCGACGCCACTTCGACTCGGCCGCGAATGCTGCCCTCAAGTTTGCCTTCGACGAATTCTGCGAGAGCCTCACCATTGAAGCGCACGCGCAAAATCGCAGTCGCCGCGCTGAGCAGCAGCAGTGTGGCAATCGCCACATAGCCCAACCTGCGCCAACGCTTCTTTCTGGAGGGTTGTGTGGGGCGATCTTTGTCTTGGGTCGTCACCGTCTTGCTTGTCTCAAACTATCACGAGAGCGCCACTGGAGCCGGCTTTCGAGCTTCAGCCTTTGCGCGCGGGAATACGGGATGACCCGTGGTGGTTAAGACTTTGAAAAGGAGAAGAAGATGCATTCTGATGATGAAAGACCTACGGCGACTGACACGAGCCCGGGCACTCGCCTAACCGCCCCCCTGCGTCGTGCGGTGCCAATCGCCGAGCCCCAACGCGGCACGGTGCTAGCAGGTGTCTTGAGCCTCGCTGGCGTCGCCCTAGGCTTTGGACTCGGCCAGGTCTCGACGGCTAATTCGAATTGTCCCCACGCAGTGGTCGTGAATACGCAATCCCGAGCCGCCGAGCGGCTGGTAATCCAGCCGAGCTACGCGACACCGAATCAGGCCCGCTTGACGTGGCTCGGAGTGGCGGTCGAGAGTGGTCCTGGCATGCCTGCTGGCGCCCTATCACGTCCGTGTTTTCCGGCTCACCAGCCGCCACTGCAGGCTTGCGGCCGGGACATCGCATTGTTGGGTTCGAGCGAGCACTAATCCACAGCGTCCGTGGGCTCATCGAGCAAGTCCGCGATCACAGCCCAGGGGAGAACATCGTGATTCGCATCTTGGAGGAAGAGGGAGAGGCCCTCGAGCGCGTGGTCGTATTGGACTCAATTAGCCCTGCGGAGTTCCAGAGTCTCGGCCGTAGGCGGTAGGCGGGGGCGACTCTCCTATTGCTCGCACTCAAACCCGGAACTAGATTGGCCATCCCGGATGGTCACACAGGTTGAACTCAGCTGATACTCCGTCTCGAAGGTGATGACGATCTCATCGCCTTCGAGGGCGGGGAAGGGCTCGGTTTGGGAGACGCTGCCATCGATCTCGGCGGTCGTGATGATGCCTTGGCCGACGTCTCGATTGAAGACGTAGACGATGGCCCTCGCAAACGATGGATCTGGGTCGTAGCGGAAGGTTGCCGAGCCGATATCGCCATCTAGAGCAAAGAAGACCTTCTCTGGCGACGGTGGCGGGATCGGCACGGATGGCGTGACACAAGCCTGGATACTTAGCGCTAGCAGAGCGAGGAAGGCGAGTCGTTGTAGCCAGCGTGTCATAGCGATCCCCATTTGTTGCAGGCGGTGTGCCGTTGCTTTCTACCAGCAATTGCGCCCTTGGAAATTCAAGTTGCCAACTCAGTTGTCACTCAGGCTCTTGGCTGCCAACCACAGTGGCATTGGGGGCGATGGCGAGCCCAGTCCCAAAAAGACGAAAGGCCCGGCGAATTCGCCGAGCCTCGCTTCGTCGGTCGTCTGGGGAGGATTATGGCGTGCGCTTGACGTCGGAGGGCAGGAGGAACGAGACGCCAATACCCATGAAGAGGTGATTGAGGAAACGATTGTCGTCCTCGGTGACAGCCAGGTCGGCGTCGAAGTCGAGTCCAGATGGATTGTCGCGGAAGAGATAGTCGCGAACCGTGAGGTCGAGAGCAATCCAGTCGTTCAAAAAGACGTGAATACCGCCACCAAGGTAGAGTCCAGCCTTGAATCCTTCGTTGAGAACGGGGTCATCATTGGGGTTGTTGTCCGGCAGGATGACTTGGCCCTCTGGATTCAGGCCACCGGTTGGGGTGCTGTCGTCACAGATCTGGCTATTGCAATCACTCTTGAGCTGAGCGAAGGCGATGCCACCCTGGAAGTAGAAGTCGAAGTTCACGAAGAACTTCCCGAACGCTGCGAGCTTGCCGTACCAGGGCGTCACACCAACGTAGGCTGCGCCGTGGATGGGCATGCTGTTGAGGTGAGCTTCAAACTCACGCTGGGTTGGAGTCGGCTCTGCGTCGGTGTTGGTCGGGCTTGGATCGTCCTCGGGCAGGCTGCTCAGGAGCTTATCCGTTAGACCCGTGTTGATGCTGGTTCCGAAGATGCCGACGGCACCAAAGGAGAGAAGGTCTGACGCATGAAACTCAAGCTTGAGGCCAGCACCTAGGGTGTGGCGGAAGTCGGCGTTGATGGTGGATTCAGATGCGAGCCCAACCTCGAAACGCTTCTTGACGAGTAGCAGGCGGTGACGCACTGCTGGAACGTCGTCGAGGGCTCCTTTGCGCTCTGCCACAGCCTCGTTTGGTGCGACGAGGGCCGGTACGACGAGGGCGGAAGATGCAAGGACCAAGGTCCCAAGAGCGAGTGTGGCAATGGGGGTCTTCATAAGTGTACTCATGAGAGGTCTCTACCTAGCGGAAGGTGGTGTACTCGAAGGACATCGGGAACCAGACGCTGAGACCCGCTTGGAACATGATGTTGTTGATGAGGGCGGCGTCTGCGTTTTCCATTGCTAGATTGCCATCTGGCTCTGTTCGCGACGCTGCCTCGAACTTGTCCACGAAGACGTAGTCGCGGATGCCTAGGTTCACCGTGATGAAGCGGTTGAGGAAGAAGCGCATGCTGGCGCCAACGTTTGGTGTGATGAGCGTGTTCTTGAAGGGCTGCATCACCGGGTCGCGAGGGATGACCTCCGACTGGGTGAAACCAACGCCTGCGGTAAGGGCCGTTTCCCAGGAGATAATGTGCTCATCGAGCACGGCGAACTTTCCGTAGATTGGGATGTAGTGGAAGTTGATTGCCGCGCCGAAGTTGTACTTGTTGACGGTGGGCAAGCGACGAGCTTGGCGCGCCACGAGGTCGAAAGGCTCGCGAAGGCTCTTAACAAAGTACTGGCCTTCAAGACCGACTGCGAGAACGTCGGTGAGGTAGTAGTTGAAAGCAGCAGAGAACGCGAAGTGACGAACGATGTTGTCGTTCATCGTCACGCCCCAGCTAGGCACGAGTTCCATGCGGTTGATCTTGAGGAAGGGCTTGCGAACCACAACCACAATGTCTTGCCACGCGACTTTCTCAACATCGTCCGCCATTGCGCTGCCGCCGGCGTTCGAGTCGCCATCCGGGTCGAGCTCTGGCTCTGGCTCGTCCGGATCTGGCTCAGGGTCCTCGTCGCCGAGGTCCTCGTCGCCGAGGTCCTCGTTGCCTTCTTCGGGCTCTTCGTCGAAGGTCATTTCTGAGTCTTCGTCAGCCTCGTCCTCGTCGAAGGTCATTTCTGGCTCTTCACCGGGCTGGGCGTGAGCCGTTTGCACAGGGGGCGCCCATAGTGTGATCAGCGCTGCGGCAAAGATCGAGGAAAAGAAGGTTGGTGACAACAGTGTATTGAAACGTCTCATGCTTGAAACTCCCGTATCGGGGCGGGCTCTGGAATTGTCGTAGATAGACGGACTGGTGAAATCGGGGGTCGAAGAGGAAACTCTTTTGATTCCGTGTGGTTATGCCTGCACTGAGAGGCTCGCGGACTATAGCACGGCGATTTGGCGTGCATCAAGGCACGGCAGGTAGGTTTCACACACCCGCGTTTGGTCAAAGAGTGCTTCGCACGTTGGGTACTCACAGCTTCGGCTCTCACAGCTTCGGCTCTCACAGCTTCGGCTCTCACAGCTTCGGGACTCACAGGGCGGGATCCTCTGAGCCCGATTGCGAGCCGTCCTGATAGAGGGCGGATACAAAACTCGCAGGGGCGAATGCGCGAAGGTCGTCGACTTGTTCCCCAATCCCAATGTAGCGGATTGGGACACCCATCTCCTCGGAGATGCCGAGCACGACGCCTCCCTTGGCAGTGCCATCGAGCTTGGTAAGCACGATACCCGTGACCTCCATCGCCGCTTTGAAATGGATAGCCTGCTGAATGGCATTTTGCCCCGTGGTTGAGTCGAGCACCAACCAAGTCTCGTGGGGGCAACCGGGCATTGCTTTCTCACAGACCCGGCCGACCTTCTTCAGCTCTTCCATGAGTTCGACCTTGGTATGGAGGCGCCCGGCTGTGTCGCAGATGACAACGTCGTAGCTTTCTGCTTGGCCGCGCTTGATTGCATCAAAGATGACGGAAGAAGGGTCCTGACCGTCTTTCCCTCGTACGACGTGGGCGCCGGCGCGCTCACCCCATACTTGCAGCTGCTCAACGGCAGCTGCTCTGAAGGTATCGCCGGCCGCAAGAAGGACCTTCTTTCCCTCGGCCTGGAGTTTGGCTGCGAGCTTGCCAATCGTGGTCGTCTTGCCCGCGCCGTTGACACCTAGGACGAGTAGAACAAAGGGGCTCTGGCTGCCGAAGTCGATGTCTGGAGCTTTGACGTCGAGGATCCTCACGGACTCGTCTTGCAGCATCTTCCAGACCTCGCTCGGGTCGTCGAGCTCGCTCTTACTTAGCTCGCTCTTGATAGAGTCCAAGAGACGATTGGCTGTCTTTGGCCCGATGTCGGCGGTGAATAGCACTTCCTCTAGTTCTTCCAGCAGGGAGTCGTCGATCTTCTTGCGGGCGAAGAGTTTGCCCAGGCGCGAGACAAAGCCGGTCGAGCGAGTCTTGGCGAGACCTACGCCGAGGCGCCTGGCCTCCTCATCTTCGCCGCTCGCTGCATCGTCCCTCTCATCGTCCCCAGTGGCCAGCTCGCCCGCTTTCTGTGTGGACTCCTCTGACTTTGCGGAAGATTCTGAGTCGTCGCCTCTCAGCTCGGGGCGGCCCTTGACCTTGCCATCACCGAGAGTGGAGCGCATGGAGGCGCGGCGGATTCCCAACACCACAAGGGCGGTGGCCGCCAACGCTATGAGAAGGGTGACGAGTTCCTCACCTGTGACCGGCATCGGCGGAGTTATAGTCCGCGTAGGACACTGGTGCCAAATGAGATGGCACTAGTTTCCCAAGCGTTTGGCTCAGCCAAATGCCTGTGTTCGGCATCTTTGGTGCTGTCCCCTGGTGCCAGACGCCAGAGGCAACGGCCCAATGGCCTATGGCCTAGGAACTCTGGGTCGATCTTCTTTTTGGAAAGCTCTAATGAGTTCTCGCGCACTCGGTAGAACGTCCTCATGCGGGTTTCGCTGTGAAAAGAAACTCTCCTCAACAAAATCTGTGAGTGCGGTGAGACTGGCGTTGGGATGTGAACTCTTGATGTGGTCGAGAATCTGCCTCGGTGTCCAGATCCCCCAGAGCTTTGGGTCGGGCAGCCGAGGGCGTAGGGCGTCTTTGTAAAGGCTGAAGATCTTCTCCCGCACAGGGAGCATGTTGATGGTGGTCGAGTGGAATTCGCCCCGGTGGGGGGTGGTCACACGACACTGCTCGCTCACGTAGCCGTCTGCACTGATGCGGATGAGATGCTCACCCTCGTAGAGGGCCGAGGTGCGAAAGCTGCCAAGGACATTGGTATTCAATACTTGCGATGAGGGGCCCTCGACCTCCACTCGCGCAAAACCGATGCACTCCTTCGTGACCGCATCTCTGACGGTTCCTTCAAAGTCCATAAAGTGGGCCTTCCTGAACGTCCTGCTGAGCTTGGGGCGCCCGGCTGAGAGCCCGGTGACGGGTGGGATCTCGGGGGCATCTTCGGCTACGACTTCCTCGTCTCGCCCAACAGCAGACGACGCTCGAAACCGTTCCCAGGGGCGAGTTCGAAGGCCTACAAAAGTCACGAGCCCCAGTCCTGTTACGACGAAGGCCGCCAGAGCGAGGGAGAGCGGAAAGGGCTTGCGTTGGCCGATGGTGATGGTAATCGGCGGGGAGTGGGCCGCAGCCTTCCAGTCTTCGATCGGGCGGTATACCGCTTGAACGGCAATGCTGGTTCCGCTGCCGAGTTCTTCGCTATCGATGGGAATGCGAAAGTCTCCCCACTCGTCGGTCTTGGCGGAGGCGATGCGCTGGCCCTGCACCTCAAGGGAAATCACAGCGTCTTTGATGGCTTCTCCGCGGCCGTCCTCGAGACGTCCCGAGACAGGGATTGTATCGCCGTAGTCGAATTCGCTGCCTCCAGCTTCGAGCTTCACGGTGGCCGAGGAGGTGATCTGAAAGAGGCTGCTCGCCGTGGCAGCGTCAAAGCTCTCGTCTCCGGCGAAGCGGAGCTCAACACGTTTGCGCCCAGCTTTGCCGAGTTGTTCCTGGGCAATCTTGACCAGGGCCTCGCCCTGGTGATTCGTTTGCGCTGAAGCGACGCGATGGAGGGGGCCGCCCGTGCTTCCGAGGAAGATCTCCAAGGCCAGCGAGAGGGGTTGCCCCTCACTCGACACATGGATCATTAGATCTAGTTCGCTCTCGGTATCTGCGAGGGTGCTTGGCGCGGAAAGCTGTAGCTCGAGTGGGCGCTTCTCGACATCAAAGTCGGCCATCTCAAGATGTGCCGCATCGAAGTGGAGGCTCTCTTCCACATCGACGCTGAGAATGTGCTCACCCTCGGACCCCACGAAGCGCTGGGAGAAATATCCATCGCCATCGCTGAGAATGGTCACCCAGCGCTCGTCGAACCGAAGACGCATGCTGATGTACGAGGCGCCGTCTCCGTCGCCCCGCTGCAATAGCCGCCCCTTCACCACGATAGTGCTGTCGACGCGCCGAATCGGCTCGAGATGAATGTCAATCCGCTCCCGGAGGACAAGCTCCGGTGCGGCCTGAGCAGGCTTGTGCCAAGTCGCTAGCATCAGTGCCAACAGGCAGAAGATACTCAGGACTCGCCACACCCCAGTTGGTATAGCACGGGTTCCTTGCGCGCTTATTGTCAGCCCGATCTGCCAAGGTGGCCCGGCCGCTCGGAAAGGCGGGATCCCAAATGTTCTTGAGCCCACTTCACATACCTCAACTTCATCACTCGCTTCCCATGCGATCTCTTCTCTCCCATCCAAACCAGGCAGCACGTCTAAACCAGGCAGCACGTTAATCATGCGTATCAAACGAATCGAAGTTATCGGGTTCAAGTCCTTTTGCGATCGGGCTGTGCTTAATTTTGGCGAGCCGATTGTTGGTGTTGTTGGCCCTAATGGTTGTGGCAAGTCGAACATCGTTGATGCCATTCGTTGGTGCATGGGTGAGCAATCAGCCAAGAACCTTCGCGGCCAGGCTATGGGCGATGTCATCTTTGCGGGATCGGATACTCGCGGCCCTGCGGGCATGGCCGAGGTTAGTCTCACCTTTGAGGACGTGGGCTTTTCTCACGAGACCCTAAAGACTGCTCTCGACGACGAAGAGGCGCTGGCCGACTCAACGAGGGCGCCTGTGACCGACGACGTGGCGCAAGAAGATCCCGACTCTGAGGACCGCAGAGATGTTGCCGCCGATGTTGCCGCCGATGTTGCCGCCGATGTTGCCGCCGACAAGGCTGCTATGGCCAAGCTTGCAGAACAGGCTGCGGACCAAGAACCCGAAGCGCCAGCTGAAGCCAAGGCTGTAGTGGCCGCTGTGAAAGATGCGTCTGAGGAAACTTCTGAGGTTGCCGTGGTTGAGGCTACCGGGGAGCAGGCCGCCGCCGCCGAGGGTGAGGTGATTGCCATCGATCAGGAAGTCGAGGTTGATCCGTACCAAGCAACCAAGGATGCCGCGCGCATCCTCGCCGACAAGCCTCCGGTTATCGACTACGCGAAGTACAGCGAAGTCACGATCACTCGTCGTCTCTTTCGCGATGGCACCTCAAGCTACTTCCTCAATAAGACTCCTTGTCGCCTGCGCGACATCACCGACTTTTTCTTAGGCTCGGGCGTCGGCACGAAGGCATACTCGATTATCGAGCAGGGGCGTATCGGCATGATCGTCTCGGCACGCGCCAGCGACCGTCGCCACATCATTGAAGAAGCCGCGGGCATCACCAAGTTCAAAACAAAGAAGCGCGCCGCCGAGCGCAAACTGGAGCAGACTCGCCAGAACCTACTGCGCGTTTCCGATATCGTCTCTGAGCTCGCAAAGCGTCTGGGCTCTCTGCGCAGGCAGGCTCAAAAGGCCGAGCGTTACCGCCGCTACAAAGGCGAGGTCAAAGATATCGAGCTATTGATGGCGTCTCACCGTTTCCTAGAGCTCCGAGCTGTCGAACGCATCCTGAGCGAGGACCTAGCGGAACTCACTCAGACCCTCCAGGATGTGCGCGTCGAGCTCGATACCAAGGACGCCAAGGTCATCTCGGAACGTGCGGAATTGGCAATCGAGGAGCAGCGCCTGGGCGAGCTCCAAGAGAGAATCTTCGAGGTAGAAAACCGCGTAAGGCTTTCTGAGAGCAAGATCGAATTCCAAACCCGCGAGGCCGGGCAACTCGATGTCCGCTGCACGGCGGCCCGCGAGGAGATTGATCGGCTAGAGGAGCAGGACGGAGTCGAGAAGGCGGAACTCGGAAAACAAGAAGTCGAATTTGCCGCTATCGAGATCGAAGTGGCCTCCGAGGGTAGTGGGGCTGCCGAGCGAGAAGAGTCGCTACAAGAAGCTCGGGGAGGATTGCACGATGCTCAGCGGAAGCTAGAGGCAGCGCGAGATGAGCTTTCGAGAGCACGAGCCGATGTCGCTCGCTCGGAGAGCAGCCAGCAATCGATTGCTGGTCGCGTGGGCGACGCCAAGAGTCGCCTGACGATATTGCTCGAAGATACCCGCGGTATGGATGAGCGAGTCGCAGAGCGTGAGTCGACGAGCAAGGTGCTCAGCGAGAAGCTGGCGAACTTGGTGCAAACTCGTCTCGACCTTGGCAACAAGTCCGAAGAGTTCGCAGCGCGAAAAGTCGAACTAGACGAGAAGGTTTGTCTTTCTGAAGCCGAAGTAGAGACTCTGCGAACTGAGGTGCACCGCCGCAAGTCGCGCTTGCTGAGCCTTCGTGAAATCCACGACAAGTACGAGGGCTTCGCTCGCGGTACTCGGGCTGTCATGCAGCACGCAGGCGATTTGGCGGAATCGGACGAATACGAAATCCGCGGCTTGGTCGCAGATGTCGTGAATGCACCTGAGAAACTCGAGATCGCTGTCGAGGCTGCGCTGGGCGACAAGCTTGGTGGCATCCTAGTCAACAAGGCTGAGGTCGGTGTTCGAGCCATCGAATACCTCAAGGAGACGTCCGCCGGTCGCTCTGCCTTCGTTCCCTTCATGGTCCCCGTCGGGAGTTCCGGCGGTGGTATTGCCTACGAAGATCGCAGTGGCATGCAGGCTGCGCCGACGGGTGAGGGAGTGCTCGGTGCCATGGTGGACTTGGTCACCTTCGAAGACGATTACCGGGAGGTCGCGAGCAATCTGCTCGGTGAAATGACGGTTGTGGAGACGCTGGCCAGGGCCTTGGAGCTTCGGTCTGTTGGGGTTACGCAGACACTCGTCACTCTCGATGGCGATATCGTAGACGCCAGGGGCGTTGTTGCCGGTGGCTCTCGCGACTCTCAGGGAGCGAGCGTCCTTGGACAAAAACGTGAGATTCGCGAACTAGAGGAAATTGTCGATGCCCTCGAGCGGGACCTCACCGAGGCAACGGCAAACTTTGTCTCGACCAAGAGTGAGCTCACGAAAGTCACAAAGGCCATAGAAGGTCTGCGCAACGACCGCCACGATGGCGAGTTGGCCATTACCGCTCACGAGCGCGACCTCAAGAGTGCACAATCCGAACTAGGGAGTCTTCGCGAGCGGCAAGCACGCCTCAATAGCGAGCAGCTCGAACTCGAGGATCGAGTCGGTGCTCTGGAGCACGAAGCAAAGATCATGCTCGAATTGCACGAGACCGCTATTGCGGCCATGGGGCAGCACGAGGGTGAGCAACTGGGCCTCATCGGTGAGGTACAGAAGGCGCAAGAGCTTGCGGATGAGCGAGCGATGGTCGCAACGGAAGCTAAACTTCGGGTCGCACAAATCGGTGAGAAGCGCGCATCACTGGAGGCTGGCATTCTCAGGCTCCAGAAGAGCCAAGAGGTGCTCGGTGCGCGGGTGGCCTCGCTCACCGAGGCCACCCGCGCTGATAGCAAACGCAGCCTTGAGCTTCAGTCTGAGAGCAAAGAGCTCTCAGACGAATTGGTTGGTCTCTACGAGCAGCGCACCACGGAGGGCACGAGTCTCGACGAAGGCCGCGCCGAATACAGTCGTCGAAACGCCGATATTCAGAGCGATGAAGTCTTGGTTCGCGAGCTGCGCAGCCAGGCCGAAAAGCTCTCGAAGACCTGTGGCGAGCGAGAAGTTAGCCTCGGCAACAACGGTGGCGACAAACGCCACCTCGAAGAGAACATCGAAGATCGCTACCACCTCGAACTCGCCAAGATCGTGCACGAATATCACCTTCGAGCACCGGTGAGCCACGAAGACGAGGAGCGTCTGGGGCAGCGGCGGCGAGTTATCGAGCGCATGGGCTCGGACATCAACCTAACGGCCATCGAGGAATTCCAAACGCTCTCCGAGCGCCACGACTTCTTGGCAACCCAGCAGGTCGACTTGGACAGCGCCGTGGATCAGCTTGAAGATGCAATCTTGAAAATCAACAAGACTTCAAGACGTCTATTCAAAGAGACTTTCCACCTCATCAACAACAAGTTCATCGAGATGTTCCCGCAACTCTTCCGTGGTGGGCGTGCGCGTTTGCAGCTAACGGGCGGTGAGGACGTCGATATTCTCGAAGCGGGTGTGGAGATTCACGCGCAACCACCTGGCAAGAAGAACACTACGGTGGACCAACTCTCAGGCGGAGAGAAGGCACTCACAGCCGTTGCTCTTCTCTTCTCCATCTTCCTCATCAAGCCTTCTCCGTTCTGTCTGCTCGATGAGGTCGACGCTCCTCTCGATGAGGCGAACGTAGATCGCTACAACGAGATTCTGCGGGCCATGACTGACCACTCTCAGTTCATCGTTATCACACACAACAAGCGCACGATGGCAGTGGCCGACAGGCTCTACGGAGTGACCATGCAAGAGCCAGGCGTCTCCAAGCTCGTCACTGTCAACCTCCAGAAGGTCGGCGACAAAGTCAAAGCCGCCTAGACCGCCGAGCACAAAGCCTGATCGTTCTGGCGGCCCCTTCTTCCCGATTGCGGAGTTGTTCATATCGTCACTTGTCCCGACAAGTTCCTCATTCACGCCTTGCACTCGAAAAGAAATGACTCGCCATTTCTAATCATCTTCTATGCTCGGCAGTCTAGACGCGCCGAGCGTAAACAATGATCGGTCTGATGGTCCTGCTTTCCCGATTGCAGCGTTGCTCATTCCGTCATTTGCCCCGGCAAAATCCTCATTCGCGCTTTGCACTCGAAAAGCCAGAACTCACCATCCTCGGTCATTCTTTTCGCTCGACGGTCTAGGTCTAGGTCTAGGTCGCTTGGCAGGGCTAGTACGAGACGACGTCTATACTGGAGCCTTTATTGACAACCCCGCTGATGGTCTTGTCTATTTCTATTGTCGGGGTGACATCACCGGACCAGGTCTCTGGCGAGTTGAAGATCCTGACTGCTTGTGCTGAGTCAGGCCATACATATAGTCGTCCCTGGGTATCGATTGCTGCGCTCATACAGCCATCGTTACGGTATTGGGCTTGGCTGTCGGCTTCTAGGCCGACAGCACCATCCAGCGTCGAGGCATTGTCGAAGGCGACAATGTTCACGCGCGAGCCCAAGTAGAGCCGATCGTTGCAACCGTCGATTGCCACAGTCTTAGGTCCCCAGAACCCTTCCCAGGTGATCGTGCGATCCGGGGATGACGCCGACGTGAGCGTGCTGGCATTGTCGAAGACGAAGACCCTATTGTCAGTTTTGCCACTCACGAATAGGCGATCGTTGATTCGGTCCAGAGATATCGTCCCTATTCTGTAGCTGAGGGTAATCGTGGCCGAGGGCGTCACAGGGCCATCAAGAGTGCTCGCATTGTCGAGTGCGTATAGAAAATGGGCTCCTCCACTGACGTAGATTCGGTCGCGGGCCACGTCAAGTTCAGCGGCGAGAAGTTCCGTTACTAAGGGAATGCTGATCTTCCTTGTTGGCGCGACATTTCCAGCGACGGAGGAAGCGCTGTCCCATACATGGACGGAAGAGCCGGTAGGTGCGTAGATCAAGTCTCGCGGAGTGTCGAGGGCGATTGAGTCTTGGGTGGGCTCGTCAAGGCCGGTCAGGTTTCCGGTGAGGATACGAGGCGTGGCCGTGGAACCGTCCGCGAGCGCCTGGACGTCATTGGTCAGGCGAATTGAGTCATCGCCCCAGCTGTGGGTAGCGAGTCGGTAGGTTGGTTCAACGCAGAACACCACCACGTTCGTGACATTGGCACCGGAAAGCGTGCCTGATTCATTTACTAGGGTGCAACGACGCTCGGGACAGATGGGGGAAGAGAGCACATCCACTGTGAAGGCAGTGCCGTCCTCGAGCGCGGCCGCAAAGGAGAACGTACCGTCCGCGTCGATCGCGAGATCATTGGTGCCATTAAGCTGCAGGACCATGTCGCGACCAGCGAAGCCGGTCACGGTGCCACTGACAGTGAAGGTGGCAGGGAGCGCGTCGTAAATCGGCACGACGTCGATGTCGTTTCCGGAGTCCGGACCGACGGAAACTCTGCCGCACGCTCCGAGCAGAGCGATAGTGATTCCGGCGCAAATGGAAGAAGTACAAAGACTGCTTGCTTGCATAGACGCCTAGTCTAGCTCAAGGCGTCTATCGAGTAGCTACTTTGGAGAGCTTTTTCGTCAACTCTTCTAGAAGCGACCGCGTCGTGTCGTAGCGCGCACGCGGGCAATCTTTGAGAGGATAGACGCCGGACTCTCGTCCGTACGGACTGAGATGAGCGGCACGCCGTTGCAGCGCAGAAGCTGCGTTGCACGGGCCATGCGAAGCGATTCCTCGCGACTGAGCACGTTCGCGACCATCCAATTCGCTTGCTGACTCTTGGAATTGGAGGACGTCAGAACAGAAGGCCTGCTAGCGGGAGCCAAGGCGATGACCTGTCTGCCGCCGCGCCTGGCGCGTGTGAGTTCGCTCAGTTTGAGTTTGGGATCGTCTAGCATGCCTCCGAGATCTGTGATAAGCACGGTGCTGTCAGCTCTCGGCCCTGTAGTCACTTGATGGACCGCTTTCGCGAAGCCCGCAGCTCGTTTGCCGACCTCGTGGTAGCAGCGGTAGGGAAGTTCAATGCCGCGCAGGCGGGCAAAGCGGCGCATCCTACCTGTGAGTGAGGTGCTCGTGCAGACCGGAATCCGCTTCCATGGGAACGGGTCGACGTGGCGCTTCTCGGTTGTCGAGCTGCTGGCCTTGGCTCTGGCGCTATCGAAGACCTTGAGCATCGATGAAACCACTCGGTCGAGCGCCTTGAGGTCGTAGAGCTCGCCTTTGGGGCCAGCCTGGATGTACTCCCACATTGGCGAATCGAGTGCGGGAGCTGCTGCGATGCGAGCGTCCATCGCTTCTTGGTGAAGTAGATAGTTTGAGACCGCGGCTACCAATTCGGAGTTCGTGAGGTCGGTGAGATCTTCGTCGACGATGCCATTGACCTCGACGAGACGGTCCGCAAGTTTGAGATACTGCTGCCGCCCTTCACCTGGAGGCAGCTGTGAGTAGACACGGGTATCAAAAGTAACCAGGCCGACTCGATCGCCAGCATCCAAGGCACTGCGAGCCAGACTGGAGACCAGGTCTATGCCGTGATCGAGCTTGCGCCGACCCACCTCTCCTTCACGCATATCACCACCGATATCGAGCAAGAACTGATGAGTGAGTACGACCTCACTCTCGAGGTCTCGCACCATGAGCTTGCGATGTTTCGCGGTGGCCTTCCACGCAATGTGCTTGAACGGGTCGCCGTGTTGGTGCTCGCGGAGTTCGCGAAGCTCGCCGGCAAGGCCTCGACGCTTAACTTGGTGAAGCCCCTGCCTTTGATGCGCGGCTCCGCCTTGTCGCAGCTGAGAGCTGGCGGAAGCGAGATGGCTTTGTCTCGGAAAGACCTTGAGCGGTAGCGGATTTGGAAAGTACGCCTTGAGAGTGAAGAGGCCAAGGATGTCGCCGAAGTGCAGGGTGGCGCCATGCAAGACGTGAAAGCCCGGTTGCCTCGCGTGAAGTACTCCCTCTATGTTCACTTGCATGCCAGCGGCCATGAAGGCCTGCATGCCAATCGGCGCCTCGATTGCAGAGCTACACAGGACCTCGACTCGCAAGACTCGGAGGCCTCGGGCCCCGTGATTGCGCAATGCTAGCTGCAGTGGCAAGGCCTGGTCCACCGAGAGCGCGCCGCCAGCCAATTCGCGGGTCGGCATCCACCAGCTAATTTCGACTTTGCGCCGGCGCAGGAGAATGGCTGCAGGATAGAACCAGAGGTAGGCAGCCCAGAAACTCGCAATGACAATGCCGCCTAGGGCAACGAGGGGAGCAGCGCCAGTAATCGCTCCGAGGAGCATGAAGGAGGCGGCGCTTGCGAGGATGAGTTTGCCTCGTTTTGCGAGAGAGGGAGTCAAGGTTCGTGTTCTTGGCTAGTGACGCCGCACCTGCTTGTAGGCGACTCGCTCGAGAGCTTCGGATACGACGCCTCTGGTCTGTACGCCCTCAAGCTCTGCATCTGGTGTGAGAATAATTCTGTGCCCAAAAATCATGGGCGCGAGCTCCTTGACGTCGTCGGGCAAGACGTAGTCGCGAGCGTTGATAAGAGCAAGAGCCTTGCACGCCTTGAGCAGGGCGAGGGCGGCTCTCGGCGATGCGCCTAAGTAGACTTGCCGATGGTCTCGACTGAAATGGGACAGGGCGAGGATGTAGTCGAATATTTCTTCTGCCACGTGCACTTGGTCCGCCAGATCTTGAAGGCGCAGGACATCCTCGGGACTCATCACTGCAGAGATAGGCGCGAGCGTTTCGTTGTATGTTCCCAGCATTCGTCGTTCATCCTCTGCCGACGGGTAGTGCATCTGAACCTTGATGAGAAAACGATCTACCTGGGCGTCGGGCAAGGGATAGGTGCCCTCGTGCTCGATAGGGTTCTGTGTAGCGAGAACCATGAAGGGTTTCTCTAGTGTGCGAGCCTCGCCCTCGATGGTAACCTGACCTTCCTGCATGGCTTCGAGCAAAGCACTCTGGGTCTTGGCCGGCGCACGATTGATCTCGTCGCCGAGGAGGATATTGGTGAATGCCGGGCCTTCGCGCAGCTCGAAGGTATTGGTCCGCATATCGAGAATCGTAGTGCCGGTAATGTCAGACGGTAGCAAGTCGGGGGTGAACTGCACGCGCTTGTATTGACAGCCGAGGGTCGCAGCAAATGCTTTGACCAGGGTGGTCTTGGCGACCCCTGGCACGCCCTCGATAAGGACGTGCCCGCGAGCCACAAGCGCGGTCATCAGGGATTGCACAAGGGCTGGCGGGCCGATGTAGGCCTTGGCCACCTCATTCTGTACCGTTTCATGAATCTGGCTGATCTGAGTGAGCAGATTGCCGGATATTTCTTTGTGTGTTGTTGCCATGGGTACTCTCTAGATAGTCTTGATGCTCTTGAGGAAGGTCTCAGCGTTCCCTTGGAGTTGTTCAAATTCGCGCAAGCTGACGAAACGGGGCTGCCAATGGGCGGCAGCTTGGGCCCTCTGAGGAATGCCGCGCAGTCTTGGCAGGAGTTCACCCAGAGTCCTAGAGGCTCCGATACTGCAATGTGTCGAGACGGCATCCAGAAGGTCGCGATCGGAGTGTGAGTAGAGCGGGTCTGGCTCTTCGAGGACAAGCTCGAGAGCAGAGTTGACGTTGTCCCTGGCAATGGCCGCTGGCAGTAGGTAGCTCGTGCGTGGTCCAGCGCCGGAGAAACTCTTAGCGAGTTCAGTCGGGCCGGGGACGGGGGCAGCCCGAGTCCAAGCACCGTCGAGAGGCTTGTGGCGCGCCTGAGGGACGGCTAGAAACAGCAAAACGGCGAGAATTAGAGCCGCCACTAGTGTGAAGAGCCGCAAGGTATTTGGCATGAGCATCCAGAGATTGATCTCGTCTAGCCAACCGTTGATTTGCGCGACATTGGCAGAGACGGATCCGCGCCAGGTGCCGTCGTCGTAACTGTTCCTCGGCTCACCGTCGAGGGCAATGGGGCCCGCGAGCACGATGACTCGGTCGCTCTCGCCAGGGCGAATTAGATAGCGCAGCAGGTTGATACTGAACTGCAGGTTGCCCTCGAACTGCAGCATGCGGTTTATGAGCACACTGGGATCCGCTAGCGCAACATAGCGGCCGAGGCCTAGCTCACCAGCGGCCACTACAGAGTCGCCGCTTGCGAAGCTAAAGATGCTCTCTATGCCCTCGAGATTGGAGAGCGCTGATGGGTGATTGGTCGTGAGGGCCACGATGCCAGCACTGAGCGGATGAATGCCGGTGGGGCCTGCAATGGGGGCGAAGATTTGGTCTCCCTGGTAGCGCTCTGCTCGGAATTGTCGGTTTCTCCTCCCACCGAGCTCGGCGAGAATCTTGTGGCCTGTTCCGAAGTCGTCAGCGATGAGCACGCGTCCGCCGTTGCGAATGAAGGAGACTACCTTGGTCGGATCTACGTAGTTCGTTGGGTAGAGAAGAACTAGAACATCGTCGCTGTCGAGCTCCTCCCAGTCGATTCTGGTGCTCTCAAGGACTTGCAGTCCCTCACCGCCGGCGAGTGCGGCGAATGTCGAAAGGCCGTTCCAGGCTTTTTGGCTCGTCCCAAAATCTCCCTCTTGTCGGAGGTCGGTCGTATCACTCTGCGCTACGGCGGTGTTGGTCCACAAAACGGCGAGAGCGCATAGCAGCAACGTCGCCAGAGCACCTCTCACCTAGAGCATCTCCTCACGCATGCGCTCTGCAGCCGCATGTACGACATCGGCGACCGCGAGTAAGTCGGTGGGGGGCTTGCTCGCGACCAGGAGGAAGTACTTGTCGCCAAGTTGCTCGATTACCAAGTCGAGCCCCGCGTAGTGCACCGAGAGCCACTCCACATCGCCGAAGTGAAACGTGTGCATGGCGCAGCGGACATGATTGACGAGGATGCCGACGTGGGCCGTGAGAAAGGCCCACTCGTCCTCGCCCAACGTAGACCAGGAATCGACCAGCTCGCCATCGCCAGCGGCCAGAGCTCCGCCTACTGAGTGCGGAATGCTCTCAGCAGCAGCTTCGAGTGTCTTTGCGAAGGGAGTAGTCACGACTACTGTGCTCCTCGTATCGGAGGCGTCGTCGCCCCTATCACCGGTGCTGGGGCAGGGATATTCTCCGGGGATGTCGAGATTGTCCTGGCTTTGGCAAATGGGGCGTACCACTTCTCGAAGAGTTCGTCTCGCCCCGATTCGTAGACGGGTACCTCGAAGAGGGCGCGTCGCAGTTCCGGCTCAGCCTCCTGTAGCGTCGTTATCTTCTCGGCTACGATCACTGTCACCAAAATCAAATCCCAGCCGTACCGCGTGTGCAAAGGGGGAGTAACGGTTCCGCGTTTCTTTGGGGCGAAGATAGTCGGACGGAAGGCCTTCTGATACCCACTTGCCGGCCTCAGCTGATGGGTGTGCAGCGTTAGATCTGCGACGCCCGCAGCTTCGAACTTTTCGTAGCAGGGGGCGAATAGGTCGTTCTTCTTGAGGTCCTCTCTGTCTCGGAGCTCTTCGTAGACCCCATTGAGGAATTTCTGCGCAACTTGATACTCGTTGCTCTCCGGCCCCTGTTCGGGCTCTAGCTTGATTCGGCAGAAGACGATGTCTCGAAGCTCTGGATGGTTATAACGAGGGGTTTTGATCTGCTTCCACAGCTGCTTGACTAGAGCATCAGGGATGTCCCCAGGGCCACGTACTCCGTAGCGTGTCTCAACAAAGACCCGCACCAGTTCCCGCTTGGCAGCGGCCTGTACGTCAGTCTCATCTTGCATCGACACCGCTTCCGCTGCCTGTGCCAACAACTCGAAGTCGATGCATTCTTGGAGCGCGTTCTTGCTGTTCAGTTTGTGCGCTTTAGCCTGAACTTCGACGCAGCTCGCGAAGACTGGGCGGCCATTGACCCGCGCCACAATCTCGTCGCCAGGGGACTCTGCCTGCAATTGAGTGAGTCGCCATGTCTCTGCGCTCGATGCGGGGGCTGAGGATTCCGAACCACATGCGACGACGAGTCCAGCCAATGCGATCCACAGAGGAGTACGCAAACCCCGCTAGTCCTTTTGCGCCAGGGCAAGTCGCGCCATCTCTTTGCCTACAGCGATGACGGTGAGTCCTATGAGCATCAGGATTAGCGAAGCAACGTAGTCACGCCGCTCTAGGTAGTCGATGCACTCCAGAAAAAAGAGCAGCGACCCACCGATGAGTAGGATGGAGAGCACTTCGAAAAAATAGTTACGCACGGTTCTAAGCTATCAAATTCAGGTGTCAACAATACCAGCTATCGGTGCCACACAAACCAAAGTGCCATGAGCACAAGAGCCGATAGACCACAAAGGTAGAAGGCGAGACGGGGGCCTTGGCGGGTGGCCCGAGATCGCAAGCCGGACAATTCACGCCGCAGGACTTTGTCGCCGCGGCGATGCCCCTCTAGGGGGGAGAGAAAAAACTGCTCTAGTAGGACGAGCCAGGTGGCGATAGTGAGAATGTTGAGTAGCGTCGTGAACGTGGCGGCCCGGCCCGGGTACTTCTCGCCCAAGGCCACGGCTCCAGCCTTGTCGAAATTGATGTGATAGAGCAGGACGAGCGGATAGACCAGGCTCAGTATCGCTAGCATGGCGTACAGCCGATTGCGCCGACGCCAACGCGGGGGGACGGGACCTAGAGAGGACTTGAGCGGTCGTCTCGACTTTGGGGCTGGCGGCTCTCGAAACGAAGTGAGCGTAGAGGCCCCAACGAGGAAAGCTACGAGGCCGACCCCGACGATAGCCGTGCGAACTGGGCTGTAGACCTGTTGAGAGGCGATCGTTGGGAAGAGCGCGATGGGTACGAGGAGGGTGGAGGGAAAGGCGAAGAGCAGGATCGTCTCGTTGCGGAGCCGAATCCCCAGGACGAGCAGGGGCAGGGGCAGGATGAGGGCGAGGATTGCTAGCATCGGGGACGGCGACTGGCTTCCGATGGCACCCACGGCAAGCCCGGGCGCCAGGACTAGCGAAATCCAGAGATTGATGCCGAGGGCTGCGGCGATGGCCTGGGCGAAGGCCTGCCAACGGTCATTCCTCGCCCCAATCATGGCGGTAACATAGCGCGTTTGTGCGTCTTGCGCAGGCGGTTCCATCCAGGGGATACGGGCGAAATGGGCCAATGAGTTCTTTAGCGGACAATCATCGCCCGACCGTGGTAAAGACCCGCCCCAATGGCAGATGTTGCGCGGCGTTCCCTAGTAATTGCAATTGACGGCCCTGCCGGAGCAGGCAAGTCGGCCGTGTCAAAGCGCCTAACCTCAGCCCTCGGATATCGGTTGCTCGATACCGGTGCTCTCTATCGCTCTGTCGCGCTCCTTGCCCAACGACGCTCGGTGGAATGGACAGACGAGACTGGCTTGGCTGAGCTGGCTGGCGCCCTTGAGGTCAATTTCCGCTTCGATGGGGATGTCAATCGGATCGAGATCTTTGGCGAGGACGTAACCGAGGGCATCCGAAAGCCTGAAATATCGACTGGGGCCTCTGTGGTCTCCTCTCTGCCGATGGTCCGGCAGGCTCTACTTGATCTGCAGCGCAACCTTGGTAAGTCCGGTGGGGTCGTGGTCGAAGGTCGCGATGTCGGAACCGTTGTCTTTCCGGCCGCAGAAGCAAAGTTCTACCTCACCGCCTCGGACCAGGTACGAGCGCAGCGCCGGTACGATGAGCTCCGAGCGAATGGCGAAGAAGTCGGTTTTGAGAGCACTCTCAGCGAAATGAGAGAGCGGGATGAACGTGATTCGCAGCGGGCCGTGGCACCGTTGGTCCAGGCCGAGGATGCCATCCTAGTGGACTCTTCCAACCGCTCCCTCGACGAGGTTGTCGAGGAAATGCTCCGTCATGTCCGCTCCCGCGAAGTCGCTCTCGCGTAGGTGCCCATCCGGGGAGCGCGCAATCTCTAACGCAGCCTCGGAATTGGTTGACAAAGGCTTCGCTGCGGGTGTACCCCGTGCGCCGGTGACGGGATTCACCGTCTTTTTATCAACACTTTAGCGCACAAGCAGTAGTAATTAAGGATGACCAATATGGTTGATGTCGATGAGCAAATGACTGGCGAAGATTCTTTCGCCGCGATGTTCGAAGAGTCTCTCAAGGGAGACGAGATTAAGGAAGGCGAAATCGTTCGCGGAACTGTCATCCAAATCGCAAAGGACTTTGCGATCGTAGACATCGGATACAAGTCGGAGGGGCAAATCTCTCTCGACGAGTTCCGCCAAGCCGACGGCGCCATAGTTGTTCAAGCCGGTGACACGGTCGACGTGCTTCTCGAGGATCGCGAAAACGAGAACGGCATGTGCGTTCTCTCCAAAGAGAAAGCCGACCGCTTCAAAGTCTGGGATGAGATCAGCGCCGCTTGCGAGCGTGATGAGCTTATCGAAGGCACGATTACTACTCGCGTTAAAGGCGGCCTCAACGTAACCATCCGCGGTGGCGTCAAGGCATTCCTTCCCGGTTCTCAGGTCGACCTTCGCCCTGTGCGCAACCTCGATGCTTTTCTTGGACAGAAGCTCCAATTCAAAGTCATCAAGTTCAACAAGCGCCGCGGAAACATCGTTCTTTCTCGTCGTGTACTTCTTGAGACCGAGCGTGCTGCTCTCAAAGAGAGCACTCTTGAGCGTCTTCAAGAGGATCAAGTTGTCGAGGGTATCGTCAAGAACCTGACCGAGTACGGTGCATTCATCGACCTCGGTGGTATCGACGGTCTTCTTCACATCACCGACATGTCTTGGGGCCGGGTCAATCACCCATCCGAGCTTTTCCAAGTCGGCGATCACGTTAGTGTCAAGGTCCTCAAGTTCAACGCTGAGACCGAGCGTGTGTCTCTTGGCCTCAAGCAAATCACCGATGACCCATGGTCAAAGGCACCCGAGACCTACGTCCCAGGTACGGTTGTTCGCGGCAAAGTGGTTTCTCTCAAGGACTACGGTGCATTCATCGAGCTCGAAGAGGGCATCGAAGGTCTTGTACACGTCTCCGAGATGTCTTGGACTCGCCGGGTCAAGCACCCATCGAAGATGGTCGCAGTTGGCGATGTCGTCGAAGCCGTTGTGCTCGACGTCGATGTCACAGCAAACCGCATCTCTCTGGGCATGAAGCAACTCGAGGCCAACCCCTACGAGCAGCTTCACGAGAAGTTCCCTCCAGGAACGGTCGTCAAAGGCAAAGTCCGCAACATTGCCGACTTCGGTATCTTCGTCGAAATCGAAGAGGGCATCGACGGCCTTGTTCATATCTCCGACATGTCTTGGACTCAGCGAGTCAAGCACCCATCTGAACTTTACCAAAAGGGCGACGAGGTTGAGGCAGTGCTCGTGAACATCGACACTGATGATGGCGACAAGCCTAAAATCTCCCTGGGCATCAAGCAGCTCGTGGGCGATCCTTGGGAGCGCATCCCATCTGAGTACCCCATCGGCAAAATCGTCGATGCCAAGGTCCTCAAGATTCTCGACTTCGGTGCATTCGTCGAAGTTGAGAAGGGCGTTGAAGGTCTTGTACACGTCTCGGAAATCTCCGAAGAGCGCGTCGATGACCCCAACGAGGTCCTTACTGAGAATCAGGCCGTCAAGGTTCAGATCATCAGCATGGATCAGGCTGAGCGCAAGATTGGCCTCTCCATCAAAGCCGCTGTCCGCTCGCAAGAGATGGCAGATGCACAGGGCTACACGATCAGTGACAACACTGGCGGAGCTACGCTTGGCGACCTCATGCGTGAGAAACTGGGCAACATCGGCGGCGAAGAAGAGTAGTATTCTCTCCCTGCCGACTTAGGCACTAGGTCGCCGGCCTCCACCCAAGGGTAGGAGCCGGAGCTCTTGCGTTGGGAGCGTGGCTCCAACTATTAGCCCCGATGGACTACACCGCCCCACCACTGACACAGAAGAACACCTAAGTCTAGGATGCGAACGCAGCGGCGCATATAGGGGCACTTCGATAAGACCCGCTGGGCCTTTTTACGAGCAAACCGACAAGAACTAAGGTGCGGGCCTAAGCCGTTGTACACTGGTCGAAATGGTTCGTTGGATGCGAGTTGCAGCCGTCGCCGCTCTGGTGGTCTCGCTGGTTATCGTGGGAGTTGGCATCGGCCTCTTCCTCGTAGCCAATGGCGGCTGGGTTGCAGTGACTGTGCCTCCTTGGCTGACGGGGGTATTCGGCAATCCATCACTCGAACTCTGGTTGCCAGCGCTCATCGCCGGATGGCTGATTTCGGTGATCTCAGTGACAGCTCTCATCGCTTGGAGCATGATCTACGTATGGCGGCGTCGCCAGTACGAGAGTTTGATTGCCCGCCTGGAACGGGAGCTTAGCGAGCTGCGCAATTTGCCCTTCACGGCTCCTGCACCTTTGGAGGATTTGCCTGAAGAGCCAAGTCCTGAGGCCGCCGCGGTCCTGGCCTTTGCCGATGTCGACGAGCGCGACCAGATTCGCCGAGCAAAGGCCGCCGATTGACTGCAGTACTCTTGCTCGCACTCGGTCTCGGTGGCTTGGCCGCGGGAATTCTCGTAGGCCGCTACTACGTTCCAGACGATCGAGCGCTAAGGCGCACGGCTCGCCACGCCGAGTCCTACGTCAAAGCGATCAACCTCTTGCTCGCGAGAGATCGGGATGCAGCCGTTGAGGAACTCGTCGCGGTGGTGGCTGAGAATGTCGACGATGTTGAACCGTACTTCGCACTCGGTGCGCTCTTTCGAAATCGCGGTGAATGGGAGAGAGCAATTCGAGTTCATCAGGCCATCGAGCTGAGAGAGCACGGCAATCGAGCTCTTTGCCAGCGCGCGCGCTATCAGCTCGGGCTCGACTTTCGAGCTGCGGGCATGCCGCGGCGCGCAACCAGGGCAATGGAAGACTGTCTTGAGAGCAATCCCAAGTCGGCCGATGCTCTGCGTGCTCTATGCAGTCTCTACGAGGAGCAAGGCCGCTTCGCTGAAGCGGCCGAGACGCTTGCTCGCCTATCTAGACTCGATGGCGAGGGCGATTCCGAGCGCGAGCACCACTTGCTCTGTGCCGCGGCGCAGCGGGCGATTGAGAATGACGATGTGGCGTCTGCGAAGCGCTTCCTGAAGGCCGCGGAAGCGCTCGTGAAGGAGAGTGCCCACTTGCTTGTTGCTTCCGCCGAGCTTGCTGCTGCCAAGAACAATTGGAAGGGCGCCAGCGACCGTCTGCGACACGCTCTGAGAGTGGAGCCAGAGATGGTCTCGTATCTCGCAGGGCCGCTTCGTGCGGCCGAGATCGAGATGCGTTCCGGCAGCGACTCAGCAGAGGTGGAAGCAACCCAGGGAACCGTCGATGCTCTTCGCCTAGTACACGAGGACATTGGCGGAGAACCGCTCTTGGCTTTGGCTTCAGCGGAGATGCTGGCGGAAGTCGACAGGGAAGAGGCCTTGGGGCAGCTGCACAAGCTGAGCGAGGCACATCCTAACTTGCTTCCCGCACGTGTCGCCGCAGCCCGAGTCGCGCTTGCGTCTGGCGACTCAGAACAAGTCGGACGCGAGTTGGCGGCACTCGTAGGGGAGCGGGGTGTACTCGAGTCTTCCCTCGACGGCAGGTGGTGCTGCCCCGCTTGTGGCCAAGCAGCAGAGTTCTTCTCGTGGCGCTGCGGCTCATGTCGCCGATGGGGAAGCCCGACGCTAGATCTGGGGGCCGCTACTCGGGTACCGTTGCGCGAGCGTCGTGAGCGCCGTTTGCAGCGCCGCTCAGGCAACATGGGGGCAGGGCAGGCCCTTCCCGAAGCCGGGCTCGACTCCGGGCTCTCGGCGGCAGCATTGCAGGTCGCGGGAAGCCGTTCGTCTGCTCTGGGGCGGGCCGGCAGTTGGGTTCGCGGCGCACTTGGCGCGGTTCGTGGCACGGGAAGATCCGAGTCAGACGACACGGAATAGCCTCACTGGGCAGGGCGGTGCGCGGTGCCGGGTCGCCAGACTCGATTGTGTGATTAAATCTGCCGCAGATTGGAAGACGAGACAGGCAGCGAGGGCGGCGGTGGGGGCGTAGTTGAAGAGCCCGCTCGCGGTTGGCGATCCGGTGGGAATCGAGGTGGCGCAGGCACTTGGTGGCAACGCACTGCGAAGCTCTGGGGGTTCTTGGGCTTCTGTATTCTCGTCTTGGTGTTGGCCCGGGCTGTGGTCCTGCCGTTCATCTTCGCCACGCTACTTGCCTACATACTCACGCCCGTAGTGCGAAGGCTCGCCCATCGGAAGAGGGGCGGCAAGCGCATGCCCGAGGGCGCTGCGGTTCTCATCTGCTACTTCGCGTTGATTGGAGCCATCGCAGCCTTCATGTTCTTGCTCTTGCCAAGACTCTCAAAGGACGTGGCACGTATCGGCCGCGAGGCACCTGGCCTCTACACAAAGCTCAATAACCAGTGGGCTCCCCAGGCTGCCAATTGGCTTGAGACTCGATTCCCATCCCTCAAGTCGGCAGCTCCACTTGCACCGGAGGACGCCGTCGTAGCTGATGTCCCGCTACCCCCAGGGACGCAATTCGTGGTGACGCCATTGCCCGACGGACGTCTAGCCGTGCAACTCCAAGAGACAGGGCTTGAGGTATCGCCGTCCGTCGGTGGTGGCTTCACGCTGACGCCGAGAAGCAAGGTTCCCGAAGCCCAGAGTCTCGAGAACAAACTGCGAACGTGGGCCAAGAGCATGTTGGGGGGCATGCAAGGGCAGCTGGGAGATGTCTTTCGGGCAGGACAGAGATTTGTCGCCGCCATCATCAACAGTATCTTCAAGTTCTTCCTCGTCTTGATGATTGCCGCATTCATCATGCTCGACCTGCCAAAGATCCACAGTTTCGTTCGTGGCCTCTTCCCGTCGAGGTATCGAGACGACTACGACATCATCGTTGCTGGAATTGATCGCGGGCTCTCTGGTGTGATTCGCGGACAACTCATGATCTGCCTTGTGAATGGAGTGTTCACCTATATCGGGCTAGTGATCTTTTCGATCAACTACGCCCTAATACTCGCGGTCGTTGCAGCGGTACTCAGTCTCATTCCGATCTTTGGTTCCATACTCTCATCCATTCCCATGGTCCTGGTTGCGTTGGTCTCAGGGGAGGAGGGGCTGGACTTCGCTCGGGCCGTATTCATACTGGCTTGGATCGTAGGCATTCACTTTGTCGAGGCCAATTTGCTCAATCCAAAAATCATCGGTACCGCTGCCAAGATACATCCAGTTCTTGTCATTTTCGCCTTGGTATTGGGCGAGCACAGCTTTGGTCTAACGGGAGCACTCCTCGCAGTTCCGACGGCCTCAATAATCCAGGTGCTCTTTCTCTTCTTCCGTCGCAAGGCTTGGAAAGTAGAGACGGGCGTCATGCCGATCGCCGAGACGTGAGCTGGATCGCAAACTCGAGCTTTCGCAGCAGACATCTGGACCGGGTGTGCGGGGCCGCATTGCGCAAGAGTGTGGGCTTTGATACTCCTGTGATCGTTCGTCGAGATTGCGATGATATGCGTTTAAGTAGAATGCCTTTTCAGAGCTCCTCCAAGGGGGGGCGGCTTGCCGTTGCGTTGGCTGCACTCATGGTTGTGAATGGCCTTAGCCAAGGCAGCACGCCACAAGCCGAAGCGCAGAGCAAGGCTCTTGGCAGTCTTCCCGCTCCTCCCTCCCCAACGGGGATGGGAGAGCAGGTGGCGGCAGCTCTCTACAATCGAGGGATGGCCCTTTACGAGCTCGGCGATATTGGCAGTGCGAAGAAGCTATTCGGCGAATCACTGGAGCGCAGTCCCAATGGCAGTCGGGCGGGGGATGCGCTGGCCATGCTGCGAAAGTGCAACGAGAAGCTCGGTATTGAAGATCGCGATGCGGGGCGCCCCGTTCCAGGTAGCGGATCGGATGTACCGATGGATCCATATGCCGACAGTACTGCAGACGATGGCATTTCATTGCTTGCCCCCTTCGCTACTGCAGACGGGCCAGTGGACCCCTACGCAGTCGGTGCCACGGTTGAGCCGCCACTTGTGGTCGGCGCCGCCGCCGAGACCGAGACCGAGACCGAGGCAGGGGCACTGCCCAAAGAAACGCAAGGCGATGCTTCTGGGAGCAAAGCCCGGGTCGATCTCATGGTTGCCGGTGGCTTGTACGGCCTCATTGCAGGGTTGGCTCTCACCGGGCCATTCGAAGATGTGGATGGAGAGAGCGGCGACTTGCGTGGATCCGCTGTTCCCGTTGGCTTGGCCGTTGCGGGTGGAGGTGTCTTCCTAGGGCACTACCTTGCGAAAAAGTATGATCGAGCTGGCGGTAAGGCACTTAGTTCCGGGGCGCTCTGGGGCATGTACAACTTCGCCCACATCGGGAACATTCTCACAGGTGACGAAACCAGCGGCAATGACGTTTACAAGAGCATGGCCCTGGGTGGGCTCGCTGGCGGTGGTCTCGGGCATCTCTACGTATCGAAGCTCAAACCATCTGAGGGTGAGGTCGCCGTGGCCAACTCAGGAGCACTCATAGGCACTGGCGCCGCGCTCATGCTGGGCGTGGCAATGGATCCGCCGCGGGGCGATGCCTACTCGCTCAACGCTGCCCTGGGATCCATGGCCGGTCTAGGAGCTGGCATCTTTTTCAGCGACAAGGTCGTGGCATCGCCGAAGCGCATGACCTTCGTTACTCTGGGAGCTGCTGCGGGCGCTACGGTCCCGTGGATCATGGTTTACCCCTTTCTCGATGGATCTGGCGGTGGTGACTACCAGACTGCGGGATTTCTTTCGGCCCTCTCGATGGGTGGCGGCGCCTACTTGGTCTGGCGCCTCACTGAAGACGACGAGTCAAAGGCGTCTGCAAGTGTAGATGCGCTGGCCCCGATTGCGCCTGCGCTCGTTCAGCGTGACCCAGGCGGCCGTTGGTCCTTGGCCACGCCAATGCCAAGGCCTATGGAAAACCACAGGTTAGCGTCCCGAGTCGGATTCTCCATGGGAGCGGACGTACTTAGCGGCCGCTTCTAAATATTCCCGCGCCTCGTGCGTCTATCTAGGAGTCTATGCGCTCCTGTCCACAATGCTCCCGCCTGCAAGCGGACGGCATGGGCTATTGTCCTGAGGATGGCTCTCCTCTCGGCGCCTCCGACCCGCATCTGGGCCAGACCCTATCGGGGCAGTTTGTACTTGAGAAGCGCATCGGGCAGGGCGGTTGCGGCGACGTCTATCGTGCTCACCAGCTCGGGGTTGAGAGGCAAGTCGCCATCAAGTTCCTGCATTCGAATGCGTCGCGGCAGAAGGAATTTGCCGCGCGATTTGCCCGTGAAGCTCGTGCGGCTGCGCGCCTCTCTCACCCCAATATCGTCACAGTATTCCAGCTCGGTGAGAGCGAGCAGGGCCTGCCCTACATAGCGATGGAGTGGGCCGACGCTAGCCCCATCGGTCGCGGCGATAAGCGACTCGGCCACAAGGAGATCCTGCAGGCCGCAGTGCAGATTGCCTCTGCCCTCTGTGAGGCGCACGAAGCCGGTATTATTCACCGCGATCTCAAACCAGAAAATGTCCTGCTCGGGTATCTAGGTGGAACTCTACACGTCACGCTAGTCGATTTCGGTATTGCCAAGATCGTCAACGCCGACCTCATGCAGAGCGGGGAGACGAATCTTACGCGCGATGGTGTCGTCTACGGCACCCCACAATATCTCTCTCCTGAGCAAGCGAGTGACCAGCCACTGGATGCGCGGGCCGACCTCTACAGCTTTGGCATCATGCTCTATGAGCTATTTGCAGGAAGGCTCCCATTCGACAACCAGGGCATGGCCCTCCTGGTGGATCACCTGAGTACGACACCCAGGCACCTAGGCGCTGTGGTCCCCGGCTTGGACCCAGCAGTTGCAGCGCTCATCATGCGACTTCTCAAGAAAGAGCCGAGCCAGAGGCCTGCTAGTGCGCGTGAGGTCTTGGGCGAATTGCAGAGACTCATCGATGCGCCGAAGTCTAGTCCAGCCCCGATGGTGGAGAAGATTAGGAGTCGAGCGCACGGCACAGGGCTTGGGTTGATGACGGCGCTCTTGGTTTGGTTGGGCAGCTCTGGATCGCTGGGCAGCGGGGCAAGTGCTGCTTCTGTGACACCGCCGTCTCAGACTATCGCTCGTGCGCCCGATGGGGCGGTGCACGAAGAGCCGCTCGATGCGAGCGGGGGGGAAGTCGTCGCGGCGCCGGGGCACGAGGCAATTCCTAGCGCTCCGCAGCGGGCGCTACTCGTAGCAGCCGACGGCTACTCTCTGAGGGTCCTGGTTCCCGATTACCTCGGTGCAAACGCCTGCCATTCGCTCGCAGTTGAACTCTGGGATCGCCATGGGGAGCCAGTTCGAAGTCATGCGCTCGTCCTCGTGTTCACGGATGCGTCTGGACAAGAGCAAGGCGTATCCGTCCCCGCCGGCGAGACTCCTGGCCGCTACGAGATCGACCGCAGTTTTGAGAGTCAAGGGAAGCACGCAATGCAGGTCCTACCGGAGCGGTCTGGCGTGACTCTCCGGGTGCACTTTGATGTCGAAGCCGAGATGCCTCCCAATACCTAGAACCCGTCGCTAGTTTTGAGGTGGACCCCATTCTTTAGGACCAAAATCGGGCGTTGCTAAGGAGTAGCCTGCTCTGGTTGAGTGCATCTAGTATCCGTATTCGCTATTCTCCCAAAGGCCCCCAATTAGGCCTTTGGGATTTTTGTTCTGTATTCCGCTGGTCGGCAAGACCTGTTGTGGAGTGGACAATTCTCGATGTCCTCAAGCGGCGCCCTGG